>JAGVLY010000097.1 GCA_020054035.1 Bacteroidia bacterium
TACTCGGAAGGATGCAATTGGCTTATCAGTCGAAACAAGGCAGCATTGGTTACTTCAGCAAAAGAAATTGCTTACATGATGGGCTGGGAACTGCAAACGGGAAAGAAAAAAGTTGTTCAGAAACAGTTATTTGTTGAACTAAGTGCTGACGAAAAAATTCTTGCAGATATTTTAACCGAGAAAGGACAACTGCACATTGATATACTTTCCGCTGCCGCAAAAATGAGTATGAGTAAAATAGCGGCAACGCTTTTGAACATGGAGTTTTCGGGAGTTATTTCTTCTCTTCCCGGAAAAATTTACAAGTTGAATTAGTAATTCAATTTCACTTTTGCTGCAACTTTTTTGGCCTTCTCAATTAATGACGTAATGTCTGCATCAGGTTTGTCAGAAACCAATGCTACAGCCATTCTGCGGTTAGGTCTTGTAGTTGGCTTTCCGAAAATACGAATGTCAGTATCTTGTTCTTTCAATGCTTCTGCAACACCTTCATAATATGGTGCTGTCGAACTAACTCTATATGCAAGAATTACTGCACTTGCTCCTGCTTTTTCTAATTTTACTTCAGGAATTGGTAAGCCAAGAATAGCTCGAAGATGTAATTCAAACTCCGAAAAATTTTGTGTGCCTGCCAAGGTTACCATCCCTGTATCGTGCGGACGGGGCGAAAGTTCAGAGAAGTAAACGCCATCTTCGCCCAGAAAAAATTCAACGCCCCAAATGCCTTGTCCGGTTAAAGCACGTGTGACTTTTTCAGCCATATTCTGCGCTTCTTCCAATTCTTTTTTACCGATATTCACCGGTTGCCAGCTTTCACGATAATCACCCGACTCTTGCCTGTGTCCGATTGGCGGACAAAATAAGGTTGGGCCATTTTTCTGTGTTACAGTTAACAATGTAATCTCGGTATCAAACTTTACAAATGCCTCCACAATTACTTCTTGAATATCACCACGACTTTTGGTGGTTGCAATTTCCCAGGCTTTATCAACATCGGCTTCTGTTTTAATTGTGCTTTGTCCCTTGCCTGATGAGGACATGAGTGGCTTCACCACACAAGGAATTCCAACTTCGGCAACTGCTTTTTTAAATTCTTCGGCAGTAGTTGCAAAACGGTAATTGGCAGTTTTAAGGCCTAATTCTTTCGCTGCTAAATCACGAATTGCTTTGCGGTTCATGGTGAAATTTGCTGCACGGGCACTGGGAACAACCTGTATTCCTTGCTTTTCATATTCATAAAAACGTTCGGTGCGGATAGCTTCAATTTCAGGAACTACTAAATCAGGTTTGTGTTTCGCAACAATGCTGTCAAGAGCATTTCCATCCAGCATATCAATCACTTCAAAGGTATCTGCAACCTGCATGGCAGGTGCACCTGCATATGAATCAACAGCAATTACAAATTGTCCCATGCGTTTGGCCGCAATCACAAATTCTTTTCCGAGTTCTCCCGAACCGAGCAGCATTATCTTCTTTATCATGGTCTGTTTTTTAGTGTGGGTAAAAATAAAGGTTATTAACAAACCCTGTTTTAAACTTTTTTATTGGTTGTAATTTGTTGCATAATAATCGGTATACATTTGAAGCATTATTAATCTTTAAAAACCAATCCATAACATGAACAAATTATTTACACTTCTTTTCGCTGCGGGAACAATCATTTTCGCTTCATGCGGAGGAGAACACAAAACTGAAACTACTACCGAAACAAAAACGGAAGAAGTGAAAACAGACGCAGGAACTACTACTACCAGCACTACTACCACTACAACGATAGATTCTCTTGCGAAACCTGCGCACTAATTGATTTATCAATTATACTGAAAATAAAAAAAGGGCGTACGCCCTTTTTTTATTTCAATTCTTCCAAAGCCTTTTTCAAAACTGCATCGTCCTGTAGGATGACAGGGTAATAACCTTCATCGTTCCAGATGTTACGGGCAATGATTGCTTTGATTTGAAGTTTGATGTAATCAGCTGAAACCTTTACTCCGTTTTCGTCTTTCTTTACGCCTTTAACTTCTGCATAAAGTATAAAATCAGAATACATCTTTTCAGAAACCGAAAACTGTTTATTGAAACTTTCAAATGATTTGTAAGCTGTTAAAGAACCACGATTTTTATCCGCATAATCAAAAGCAAACTGGTTTACCAAGCCTTTGCTGAAAACAGCAGAAAGATATTTTGAAAGCCGTGTTGTATCAACCGGAACAAAAACATCGGGCATAATGCCACCACCACCGTAAACTACTTTTCCTCTCGGTGTTGTGAATTTAAGTGAATCGCTGAATTGAATACTGTCTTTATTATATAGCTCACCGTTTTCAATACGGTCGTAATATTCTTCGTAATACTCATCAACATTGTGCGTATAGGGCTTTTGAATACTTCTTCCCGTTGGTGTATAATAACGTGCAATCGTTAAACGAATAGCTGAACCATCGGGCAAATCAACCTGTTCCTGCACCAAACCTTTGCCAAAAGTTCTGCGGCCGATAATTGTTCCGCGGTCATTATCCTGAACGGCACCTGCAAGAATTTCGCTGGCAGAGGCGGAACCTTCATCCACCAAAATAACCAATGGCTTATTTTCAAAATCACCGTTTGAAGTGGCGAAGTGGTTTTGACGCGGACGCGCTTTCCCTTCGGTATAAACAATCATTTTCTTGTTAGATAAAAACTCATCTGCAAGATCATTGGCTGCATTCAAATATCCTCCCGGATTTCCGCGCAGGTCAAGAATTAATTTCTGCAAGCCTGCCTTTTCTAATTTTTCAAATGCTTCAATGTATTCATCAAAGGTAGTTGCACCAAAGCGACTGATTTTGATGTAGCCGGTTTCGGCATTCAGCATAAAAGCTACGTCAATGCTGTGAATAGGAATTGTTCCGCGGGTTATGTTGTATTCAATCAACTCTTTCGTGCCTCTGCGGAAAATGTGAATGTTAACTTCAGTGCCGCCTTTTCCGCGCAGTTTGTCCATCACATCTTTTGATTTTATTCCGTTTCCGGCAACAGTTTGTCCTTCAATTTTTACAATGCGGTCGCCCGGTTGAATGCCGAGTTTTTGAGAAGGCCCTCCTGAAATAGGAGCAATTACCACAATCGTATCATCAATAATATTAAACTCCACCCCTATTCCTTCAAACTTGCCTTCCAATGGTTCGTTCATGGCCTGCAATTCTTTTGCAGGGATGTAGGACGAATGAGGGTCTAGTGATTGAAGGAGTTTTGTAATCGTTTCTTCGGTGAGCGAATCCATGCTCACGGTGTCTACATATTCCTGCTCAATGTAATTAAGAATTTCGGTGAGCTTGTGGTGCTGTGGTTTTACAACGGGCTTGAATAAATTGTGGTTTGCTTCAGCATTCAGATTTACACCTACATAAATTCCACCTACCAACACTAACGCAAACAGAATTGGAAAATAAATAAAGGGGCGAAACGAGTTATTACTCATGTTCAGACTTGCGGAATTTGAAGAACATCTACTCCCGCATCACGCAAGAAATCAACTCCGGTTGTGTCTTTATATTCATTGATGTAAACCAAACGTTTTATTCCTGACTGCAATATCAACTTGCTGCATTCTTTGCATGGCGAAAGTGTAAGATACAATGTTGCGCTGCGTGCGTTGTTGGTTGAACGTGCTACTTTCATAATGGCATTTGCTTCGGCATGCAAAACATACCACCAGGTTTCACCTTCGGGATTTTCACAATCATTAGGGAAGCCGGTTGGTGTTCCATTGTAACCATCAGAGATAATCATGCCTTCTTTAACAATCAAACTGCCTACTTGTTTGCGTTTGCAGTGCGAAAGTTTTGCCCATTCTAAAGCCATTTTCAGGTAAGCCTTGTCATAGCGCTCCTGCTTTTTTTCGCTGCTGTACTTTATAAAACCTTCGTCCACGTTTATTTTTGAATAGAGCGGCAAAACTACGATTATCGCTAAAACAAAAATCCCTGTTAACTATTTTTAGTAACAGGGATTTTGTTCTTGTACCCAGAGCCGGAGTCGAACCGGCACGGTTTCCCACAGGTGTTTGAGACCAGCGCGTCTACCAATTCCGCCATCTGGGCCAAAAGCGGGGTGCGAAAATAGTTAAATGTTTTTGACGTGCAAACTCTTTTAGTAGGTTTGCAACATGGAAGAATTATTTAAAGCCAAAATAAACAACGGAAAAGAAACCGAAGTTGTATTCACAGACAAAAGCAGGAAGTCAGGTTCGGTTAATGGTGCTGATTTTGCGTGGGATATGATTGAGGTAAAGAAAAACATGTTCCATATTATTTCAGGAACAAAATCATTTACTGCTGAAGTTGTGAAAGTTGATTTAGCAGCAAAAACCTTTACCATTCTGGTGAACGGACATAAATATAATGTAGATGTAAAGGATAAGTTCGATGCGCTGTTGCATGAACTGGGGATGGATAAGCTGGCTGCTGTAGGTGTACAAGAGGTAAAAGCACCTATGCCGGGAATGGTTTTAAATATCAATGTTGCGGCAGGTGATGAAGTAAAAAAAGGCGATGCGCTTTTAGTCTTGGAAGCCATGAAAATGGAGAACATTATTAAATCACCACGCGATGGAAAAGTGAAAACGGTGAAGGCGGTGAAAGGAGCTGCTGTGGAGAAAAACCAGTCGCTGGTTATTTTTGAATAAGGAGTTTAACCGCAAAGGCGCGAAGTTTTTTCTTCCATGAATTTACGCGAAGATCTGCTTAAAAACCACACCAAAGAACTTATTGAGAAAATTGTCATTTATGTAGGGAATGACAAGAAGCGTTTTGCCGAACTGATGAATTTATTTCTCGGCAATATTGAAGTGATTAGTCAGCGTGGGGCATGGGCGGTAAGCTATTGTGCCGAAGCTCATCCCGAACTTGTTTTTCCCTATCTCGAAAAAATGTTGGACAACTTAAATCGACCTGTTCATGATTCGGTAAAACGCAATACTATCCGCACTTTTCAGGATATTGATATTCCTGAAAAATTGCAGGGAAGGGCGGCTGATATTTGTTTTCAGTTTTTGTGTAACAAAGATGAAACAATAGGCACAAAGGTTTTTTCCATGACGGTTTTGCATAACCTGAGTAAGGAGCATCCTGACCTGAAAAACGAATTGCGCATAGCAATTGAAGAACAGATGCCTTATGCAAGTGCGGGATTTAAATCAAGGGGAAAGAAAATTCTTAAAGCGTTATAGCCACGAATTACACGAATTTACACAAATTGAATTCGTGGTAATTAGTGAAAATTAGTGGCTAAAAATTAAACCAACGCAATATCAAACTGCACAAGGTCAACAAACTCTTGTACGCGTTCGTCTACTTCTTCTTGTGAAAGGTTAATTAAACGTTCTGTTCCGAATTTTTCAACGCAGAAGGAGGCCATTGCTGAACCGAAAATTATTCCGCGCTTCATGTTTTCGAAAGAGATGTCTTTTGTTTGGGCGAGGAAGCCGATGAAGCCGCCTGCGAAGCTGTCGCCTGCACCGGTTGGGTCGAAGACATCTTCTAAAGGAAGTGCGGGGGCGAAGAATACATTCTCTTTATTGAACAACAATGCTCCGTGTTCGCCTTTTTTAATGACTAAATATTTGGGGCCTAACTGCAGAATTTTTTGTGCCGCTTTTACTAACGAATATTCGCCTGAGAGTTGACGGGCTTCGGCATCGTTGATGGTGAGCACATCTACTTTTGCGATGGTTTTAAGCAGGTCTTCCATGGCAATGTCCATCCAGAAATTCATGGTGTCCATTACAATGAGTTTGGGGCGGACAGGTAATTGGTCAATCACGGCCATTTGTACGCGGGGCATGAGGTTTCCGAGCATGAGGAACTCGCAGTTTTTGTAGCTTTCGGGAACTACGGGATGAAAATCGGCCAGGACATTGAGGTCGGTTATTAATGTGTCGCGGGTATTCATATCGTTGTGGTATTTACCGGACCAGAAGAATGTTTTTTCGCCTTGTTTTATTTGCAGGCCTTCGGTATTGATGTGGCGGTTGCTCATCATGGTGATGGTTTCTTGCGGAAAATCATCGCCTACCACGGAAACGAGGTTTATGTTTTTTGTGAAGTAGGAGGCGGCAAGGCCGGCATAGGTAGCAGCGCCACCAATTATTTTATCGGTTTTGCCGAAAGGGGTTTCGATTGCATCAAAGGCTACGGTGCCGACTACTAATAAGCTCATGGTTTTATTTTTTAAAAAGCGCGCAAAGCTAAATAAAATCTATTACTGAAAAAGGTGTTAATAAGTCGCGTTTCCATGAATTTGCAAATTTGATTTTGTTTTTACCTTTGGGCGCAAACAAAAATTATTTCGCGTATGGGTTCAGCCTCCATGATAGTTTTAATCATCAGCGCAATTGTATTTGCCGTTGGCGGAATATTGGTTTCGAAACTTCTTTTTAAAAAACATAACAGCGTAGTAAAAGGCGAGGCTTATGAGTGTGGTGTTCCAACGATTGGAAAATCGTGGGTGCAGTTTAATGTAGGCTATTATTTGTTTGCGCTTATTTTCCTGATTTTTGATGTGGAGCTGGTGTTTCTTTATCCCTGGGCAGTGGTGGCAAAAAGTGTGGGATGGCTTGCGCTGGTGGAGATTATTATATTCATGTTTATTTTATTTGTAGGCTTTTTATATGCTCATAAAAAAGGTGCTTTAAAATGGCAATAGAAACGGCTAAAGAAAATCAGGCTCCCTTTCCGGGCGAAGTTCATCCTGTTCCGGGTGGCGATATTGTGCTTACCAAGCTGGATGACATTATCAACTGGGCGCGCTCCAATTCATTGTGGCCGCTTACGTTTGCAACCAGCTGCTGCGGAATTGAGATGATGTCGGTGGCTTCGGCCAAATATGATTTTTCGAGATTTGGTTTTGAGGTGGCTCGTGCTACTCCGCGTCAGGCTGATGTTATTATTATTGCCGGGACCATCGTCAATAAAATGGCACCTGTTTTAAAAAGATTGTATGACCAAATGGCTGATCCTAAATATGTGATAGCGATGGGAGCCTGTGCTATCAGCGGAGGACCTTTTTTTTACAATACGTATTCGGTAGTGAAAGGTGCAGACCATATTATTCCTGTTGATGTTTATATAGCTGGCTGCCCCCCAAGACCAGAGGCATTATTGCATGCATTGATTTCGTTGCAGGAAAAAATAAAAAGCGGACAAACACGCGAACAGATGAAGACCGAAAAACCTGCCCAGCAAGCATTACCAAAAGGCTAAAAAGCAGCATGACAAACGAGGAACTGAAAATAAAATTAACCGAAGTGCTGCCTTCTGCAACGTTTGAAGAAGGTGGTGAGTGGGTTAATTTATCTGTTGCTCCTGCTGAATGGAAACCCTTTGCACACCAACTTCGCGCAACGGAAGGACTGGATTTTGATTTTCTTTTTTGTGTTACCTGTGTAGATTGGAAAACACATCTTAGCATGGTTTATCATTTGACATCAACAAAGCACCGTCACTCAATTGTTGTAAAATCAAAATTGGATCGCACTAAGCCGGAAATAGAAACAGTGTGTGATATCTGGCGCACGGCAGAATTTCACGAGCGCGAACAAGCTGAATTATTTGGCGTTGATTTTTTAAATCATCCCGATTTGAGAAAATTAATTCTGACGGATGACTTTGAAGGATTTCCGCTGAGAAAAGATTTTGAAGACCCTATCAATATGATTAAACTATAGTATGCTGGAGGAAGTAAGTGCAATAGACCAAGGCGACATGATCATTAATATTGGTCCTCAGCATCCTTCTACACACGGGGTGTTGCAACTGGTTGTTACACTCAATGGCGAAACGATAAAAAAGGTTGAGCCGCATCTTGGGTTTATTCATCGTTCGATTGAAAAGATGTGCGAGAGTTTGACGTACCGCCAGTTCATTTATGTGACTAGCAGGATGGATTATCTTTCATCGCATATCAATAATCATGGTTGTGCTTTGTGTGTAGAAAAAGGAATGCAGATTGAAATTCCTGAGCGCGCAAAAGTTATCCGTGTACTGATGGATGAACTTACACGTATTGCATCACACGAATTGTGGTGGGGTGCAATGGCCATGGATCTGGGAGCATTCACTCCTTTCTTTTTATCTTTCCGTGAACGGGAAACCATTACCGACATCATGGAAGACACCTGTGGCGCACGTCTGACCATGAACTACATTGTTCCGGGAGGTGTGATGGTTGATCTTCATCCTGATTTTCAGAGAAAAGTAAAGGCATTTATAAAACTGTTTCGTGAAAAAGCAGACCAGTATAATGAGCTGGTAACCGGTAATATCATTTTCCAAAGCAGGATGAAAAATGTTGGAGTTCTTTCAAAAGAAGATGCCATCTCCTACGGCTGCACCGGCCCGACAGCAAGAGGAAGCGGAGTGAACTGCGACATACGCAAACTTTATCCTTACGAGATCTATGACCAACTGAAGTTTGATGAAGTTATTGAAACGGGATGTGATTCATTTTCGCGTTACTTAGTTCGTGTTAAAGAAATGTATCAGTCCATCAGCATCATTGAACAATTGATTGATAATATTCCGGAAGGAGATTTTCAGGCAAAAACAAAAGCCGTATTGAAATTACCGAAAGGCGAATTTTATACCAGAGTGGAAACTGCGCGTGGTGAATTGGGTGTTTATATTGTGAGCGAGGGCGCAACGACACCTTACAGAATTAAATTCCGCTCACCGGGATTTTCTAATCTTTCAGCACTTAACCACATGGCAAAAGGCGGAAAAATTGGTGACCTTGTAGCGATGATGGGAACCTTGGATTTAGTAATACCGGATATTGACAGATAATGTGGAGCTTAGGTAACATAACTCACAGTATTGATGCATGGCTGAACGAATCATTCAACCCTGCTCTTGCTTTGCTGATTGAGTTTGTTATTGTCGGCACCATGGCAATCGAACTATTTGCTGTTCTTGGATTGGTGTTGGTATTTATGGAACGCAAAGTTTCGGCTTATATGCAGATACGAGTTGGACCAAATCGAGTTGGACCAAAAGGGATGTTTCAAACCTTTGCCGATACGATTAAACTTCTGTTGAAAGAAGGTTTAACTCCAAGCGGTTCGGATAAATTTTTGTTCAACCTGGCTCCTGTTATTGCAATCATTGCGGCTATGTTATTGTTGGCTCCCATTGCTTTTGCAAAGGATTTTCAAATGTGGGATTTGAATATTGGTGTATTATATGTTTCAGCTATTTCATCGGTTGCGGTTATCAGTATTTTAATGGCGGGCTGGAGCAGTAACAATAAATATTCGCTGCTGGGTGCTATGCGCAGCGGAGCGCAGATTGTGAGCTATGAATTATCGGCAGGACTTTCCATTTTGGCAATTGTTGTTTTGGTAGGAAGTCTTAAAATGACTGATATTGTTGCCTCACAGGAAACAGGCTGGTGGCTTTTTAAAGGACATATTCCTGCGCTTATAGCTTTTGCGACTTTTATAATTGCCGCAACTGCAGAAACCAATCGCGCTCCGTTTGACCTTGCAGAGGCAGAATCAGAATTGACAGCAGGTTTTCATACCGAGTATTCAGGAATGCGTTTCGCATTGTTCTTCTTAGCAGAGTATGTGAACATTTTTATTGTGTGCGCTATTGGTGCAACACTTTTTCTGGGTGGTTGGATGCCTTTCCACATAGGGCAATGGGAAGCATTTAATCATGTGATGGATTTCATTCCTTCATCACTTTGGTTCTTCGGAAAAACATTCTTTCTCATATTTCTCATCATGTGGTTCCGTTGGACTTTCCCGCGCCTTCGCATTGACCAGCTTTTGAATTTAGAATGGAAATATTTATTGCCAATCAGTATGTTTAATTTATTGCTGGCAACAGCAATAGCAATTTTTGGGTGGCACTTTTAATGAGCGCAATACAATATATAAAAGATATTTATGGTGCGGTGAAATCGCTGCTCATCGGCATGAAGCAGACGGGATATTATTTCACGCACCATAAAGAAATTATTACACAAAATTATCCGGAAGAGAAACAACAACTTGCAGAACGGTTTCGCGGTGAAGTGGTAATGACACATGATTCTAACAACGAGCATAAATGCACGGGCTGCACTGCTTGTGAGTTAGCGTGTCCGAATGGAACGATAAAAATCGTAACCAAATTTGAACAAACACCTGAAGGCAAAAAGAAAAAAGCGATTGACAAATTTGTTTACCATTTAGAATTATGCACCATGTGTAATTTGTGCGTTGTCGCTTGTCCAACGGATGCAATTAAAATGGATCAGGCATTTGAACACAGTGTTTTCGACCGCAGTCAATTGACAAAAGTGCTGAACAAACCCGGCTCAAAAATTATGGAGGGAGTTGAATAATATATGACAGCACAAGACATCATATTCTATTTGTTGGCTGCGTTTACACTCGTAAGCGGATTTCTTGCTGTTACTACCACCAAGATTTTTCGCTCAGCAATTTTTCTGCTTTTCTCGCTCATCGGAATTGCCGGAATCTATTTCTGGCTGGAGTATGAGTTTATTGCGGCTGTTCAGATTGTAGTTTACGTTGGCGGAATTGTGGTGCTTATCATCTTCTCTATTTTTCTTACGCAGGAGGCAGGTTCAAATTTGCCTAACACCGCAATGAGTAAAAAAATTACGGGCGGACTTGCAGCAGTGTTCGGATTTGGATTTACACTGCTTCAGGTTTTGCAACATAAATTCACCGGAACAACAGAACAGGGAATTGAACCAAGCGTAACCAACATCGGAAACCGAATGTTGGGAGTAAATGAATTTGGTTATTCACTTCCGTTTGAAGTGGTGAGTATTTTGCTGCTTGCAGCCATGATTGGATGTATTGTTATTGCATTGAAAAAACCGGTAGAAAAATGACGGGCATAGGATTAACACATATATTAGTTGTAAGCATTGCACTGTTCTTTATTGGTGTTTATGGTTTCCTTACGCGCAGAAATATGATTATGATGCTGATGTCAATAGAACTTATTCTGAACAGTGTGAATTTGAATTTTATTGCATTCAACAAATACCTCTGGGCAAATAAAATGGACGGATTGTTTTTTACGATTTTTATTATTGCCATTGCTGCTGCCGAAGCTGCAGTTGCCATTGCCATTATTATTAACCTCTACCGCAGTCACAAATCAATTGATGTGGAAGATGCAAGTGATTTAAAGTTTTAAAATGTTTGACAAACTAAGCCTTTCCTTAATTCCCCTTCTGCCGCTGCTGAGCTTTCTGCTGCTCGGACTTTTCGGAAGAAAAATGTTTAAGCATTTTTCGGGAATTATTGGGACAGGTGCGCTGTTGGCTTCAGCAGGTTTATCGCTGAGCACTGCTTACAATTATTTTTTCGTGAGCGGAAAAGTGGATGGCGTTTACCAAAAGATCACTGCCCTGAAAATTACATGGCTCGAGTTTTCGCCCGGAGTATCAATAGATATTGGAATTCTTCTTGACCCTATCTCCGTAATGATGTTGGTCGTTGTAACCTTTGTTTCGCTGATGGTTCATATTTACAGCTTGGGCTACATGAAAGGCGAAGAGCGGTTTTCAACCTATTACGCTTTTCTTGGTTTGTTCACGTTTTCAATGTTGGGATTGGTGATATCATCCAACATTTTTCAGATCTATATTTTCTGGGAATTGGTTGGAGTTTCATCTTTCCTGCTCATCGGCTATTACTTTGATAAACCTTCAGCAGTTGCAGCGGCCAAAAAAGCATTTATTGTTACCCGCTTTGCCGACCTCGGATTTTTAATCGGCATTTTGATATTATCATTCAATGCGCACACACTGGATTTTGAAACATTAATTCAGCGCCTGACCGACCCGAATTCGGAATACATGCGTTCCGCTATTGCTCCTGCTTTCTTAGGATTTAGTTCACTCACATGGGGATTGGTGCTGGTGTTTATAGGTGGTGCAGGAAAATCAGCCATGTTCCCGTTACACATCTGGCTGCCCGATGCGATGGAAGGACCTACACCTGTTTCTGCCTTGATACACGCTGCAACAATGGTGGTAGCCGGAGTTTTTCTTGTTGCACGTTTATTCCCTGTCTTTGCTATTTCCTGCCCGGGCGCGCTGGAACTGGTTGCCTACACAGGTGCTTTGTCTGCACTGTTTGCCGGTATTATTGCCTGCACACAAACAGATATCAAGCGTGTCCTCGCCTACTCTACCATGTCGCAAATAGGCTACATGATGTTTGCGCTGGGTGTATCAGGCTATGGTGATGAAAGCGGCCTGGGATACATGGCTTCCATGTTTCACCTGTTCACACATGCCATGTTCAAAGCCTTGTTATTCTTGGGCGCTGGCGCAGTGATACATTATGTGCACAGCAACGAAATGAATGATATGGGCGGACTGCGAAAACACATGCCGGTAACGCATATAACGTTCTTAATTGCCTGTCTTGCTATTGCCGGCTTTCCTTTCCTTTCCGGCTTTTTCAGCAAGGAAGAAATTCTGCTTGCCGCTTTTCATCACAACAAGCTGATCTATGCCATCGGGCTTATCACTTCAGGAATTACAGCGTTTTACATGTTCCGCTTATACTTCTCTATTTTCTGGAATGCTCCCTCTCCTTTGGAGAGGGCGGGGGGTGAGGCTGCACACGGTGAACATCACGGTGAAGGTGGCGCAGCAATGATGCTGCCTTTGATCATCCTCGCTTTGGGAGCAGTCTTTGCCGGGTATATCCCCTTCAGCCGGCTTGTTACTTCAGATGGCAAACCCTTTGAAACTGCATTGCATGTGATCTTTTCCATTGCACCCGTAACGCTTGCACTTATCGGAATTCTGATAGCCCTGCGTTTCTACAAAACACAAAACGATCTTCCTGAAAAAATTTCTTCTTCACTGAGCGGGTTTTACAGATCAGCTTACCACAAATTCTACATGGATGAAATTTATCTCTTCATCACCCAAAAAGTAATTTTCAATCTTTTAGCAAAACCCGCTGCATGGTTTGACAAGACCATCGTTGACGGGTTTATCAATCGCCTGGGAACTTCATCAGAAAAAGTTTCGGAAGAAATAAAAAGCTTGCAAAGCGGGCAGGTGCAGCAATATGCTGCCTGGTTCCTGGCGGGGGCAATAGGGTTAGGAATCATTTTTATTTATATGTTGACACTGAACTAATACATGTCATCACAAATTGTGATGACATCTTTAAGGTGCAGAATCTGCACCTCAAAAAAAAGTAAAGCCCCAGCGGGGCTTTACTTTTTTATTAACGGTATGTTAGTGATATAAAAAACTTTCTACATTTGCCGTCACCCTGAGCGTAGTCGAAGGGCAAAAAAACTTTTTCAATGTTATTTTCAGCAAAACTAATTTCTTCTAAAACTCTTGCTGTTGCAGCCTCTTCAATTGCTGGGGGGGGGGGGTAAAATCAAGCCTTCTAAGCGCAGATAAAGATTCGGGCGAGTCCCCTCGAATCAGAAACACTAAAATCGTTTATAGCTCATCTAATGCCTTCTTTGGTTTAGCCAAAAAGAGGGCTTCTTTTTTTATCCTTCCTTTTCTTTCTTTTCTCATTTTATGCGTTTCGGCAGTCCCTGCTGAATGTTCGGCAACCGTTAAAGAATGTTCCGCAATCATTTTTGAATGTTCCTCAGTCAGTGATGAAGGTTCTTTAATCACTAAAGAATGTTCTTCAGCCGTTGCTGAACATTCAGCAACCATTTTTGAAGCTTACGCAATCACTGCTGAATGTTTTGCAATCAATTTTAAAGGTTCAGCAACCGCTGCCGAAGGTTCTTCAGGCATTGCCGAAGCCTATATTATTCCTGAATATCAGCCAATTACAATTTTTATACACTCAAAAACCATTAAATAAATCCAAAAACCATGAGCAAACAATTCTATTTACCCGGAGACGACAAAGGCAAATCTGATTATCTCACCCTTTTTGCTGCAAAGCTTGCCACTTATGCAGCCTTGCTTGGCATAACGCCTGCCGAACTTGCATCGGCAGCGGCAGATGCGGAAGCATTCAAGTTTGCGGTGTTAAGCCTCAAGGCTTATAAAGATTTTGTGGAAGGATATACCCAGACTAAAAACATTTTGCGCGATAAGGAAGGCACCCCGCTGGCGGCATGGCCCACTTTGCCCCCGGTGCCTGCGCCTCCGGCATTGGTTCCGGCAGGTATTTTTAAGCGCAACGCGCGTTTGGTTGGTCGCATAAAAAAGAATGATAATTATAATGACCAGATCGGTAAAGACATGGGCATTATAGGCGCGGAAACACCCGAACTTGACCCGGCTACGCTTAAACCGGTTATTAAAGCAGTTATTGTATCAGGCGGACATCCTGAACTGCAATGGAACAAGCCACAAGGCATTGATGGCATCCACTTTTTTGTAAAACGCTCAACAGGCGCGGCTGCCCCCTCACCCGGCACACCCGGAATGCCTGCGCCCACACCCGTTGGAGCAACACCCGCAGGCTTTGTGTTTCTTGCCTCTGATACCGAGCCGAATTATATTGATACTGCCGCCCTGCCCGCGCAAGGCGAAACCGCTATATGGACTTACCTCGCCATTTATTTCCGAAATGGTGAAAACATAGGGCAATACAGCGCGGAAGTGAAAGTTACTGTTACAGGAGTTGTTTAAAAACTTGAAAAATCCCTCTCGCCTCAGGCGAGAGGGATTTTTGTTTCTATACCTAAACTAAAACCAAAACCAAATGAACTTTGACTTTAATTCATTAACCCAAAACCAAAAGCTTCAGTTGTATGCCGCAGGCATAATGCTGGTTTCACTCTTTTTGCCTTGGTGGTCATCATCATTTAGTGCTAATATTAGTGCCATGGGGCAAAGCTATGGTTCATCAGCATCAAACAGTCTTACAGGCTTTCAACTTACGGGGGGTATTATTCCGATAGTCGTTTGCATTGCAGCAGCTTATTTTATTTTCAACAATGCAAGTTATGTGTTATGGTGCGGTATTGCCGGTCTCCTTTTTGCCGCCAATAGCTATTTTGGAATTATACCCACAGGTAGTGGAAATGTATCACTTTCATATGGAGATATGGGAGGTATAAGCGCAAAATCAGGGTTTGAATATGGACTATATCTGTTTGCAATAGCTGCAGGGGTATTAACTTTTTTTGCCTATCGCGAAAACACTACACAAGTTGAGCAACCCGCAGAACAAAATAATCAAGAGCAGTAATTTATAAATCATCCTAAAAACAAAACTATGAACTTAGATTTTAAAACAATGAGCCAGGATAAAAAAATAAAACTTGGCATACTGGTAGGAATGATTGTAACTTACTTCCTGCCTTGGTTCAAAGTTAATGAAGAAGGATTGTCGCCATTCCTCTTCTTTGCATTAGTTCCTTATTATCCAATATTCATAGGACTTATTGCCTCAGTCATTGGTTTGTTTTTAGCTTTAAAGGATGATGTAAAATTTTCAATTTTTGTTGCAGCAGTTTGCCTTTTTGGCGCAGCCAATTTTTATTTAATACTTATTCCATATGATCACCCGATGTTCGATTTCATGAAACAGCTTGGTATTGCTGAATGGCAAAAGATGCTTGGATATGGCTTTTATATTAATGCAGCACTAAGCCTCGGTTTTCTTTTTATCGCACTTAAAGAAAAAGGAATACTTGGTCAACTTACGAAGAAGACCTCACCCACGGTTAATACCGGAGAAACCGCTCCAGTTCAAAATGTAACACCGGTAACACCAAAAGTTAAAAAACCTCCAATTAAAATTAGTAAAACAACTAAAATTATAGCTGCACTGGTTATAATTCTTGCTGCCGCAGGCGGAGGATACTATAAGTTTATTTATACCCCGGAGTATCAGGCATACGATTTTATAAAACAAAATTACCAGCAGTTTAAAGTTGGAATAACTCCGGAAATGAGAAAAGAACATCCAAGAATGATTTTACATAATTGCTTTGTTTCAAGTATTGAGAAAGTTGAGAAAAAAGAAACTACAACCTATTCAGAAGCAGACTATAATAAACCACACCCATTATATAGATTATATCTGCATCCTTACAAAAAATTAGAAGATGGCAAGATTGTTTTTTTTGGTGAATATGACCCTACTTTATATACAACTCGCAAAATTATACAACCTGCTGATCTACTTGATGAGGATATGAGTTCAGAAAGGATGGTTATAAATGTTTACGATGAAAAGCTTCTGCAAAATTTAAAAATCTTGCCAGCTGCTGATTTGTTAGTTCTATATAGGCCAGGTGATGCGGCCTACTACCTAACAGACATTTCAGTAAAAGTCAAATATAGTCTTGAGAAGGGCTCAGTAGCGGAGGGAGGTGCATATCTGGATTTGTTAGAGGTAACTGAGGTCAGAAATGTTACATCTCCAGCAAGATCTAGAATAGAAGGATTATTTGATATAGACTATGAATGTCTTTATAAATCCGGCATTATTGGTCAAGCTGGTTTTTATAACGATTCAGCTAAATGCATAAAACAAATCAAACCATTGCAGGATACACTTGAAATTAATGGGGGCAAATTCATAGGCGAAACCATGTATGGTAAGCCATCGGGTATTGTAGTTGTAAATTGGCCAGATAGTTCACGATTTGAAGGAGAGTGGAATGGGAAAGGTATCTATATTAATGTCCCAGATAGTAGTAGATATGAGGGGGATTTTGTAGATGGGAAGGTAACAGGCAAAGGTATAGATACATGGCCAAATGGATGCAGGTATGAGGGTGACCATGTAGATGAAAAGCGATCAGGAAAAGGGATATTCACTTGGTCAAATGGAGAAAAGTATGAGGGGGATTGGGTAGATGATAAAATGACTGGAAAAGGAGTATATACAAATCCAGATGGAACACGTTATAAGGGAGATTTTATAGATGGTATTAGAAATGGTAAGGGTATAATAACATGGTTAAATGGTGATAAGTATGAGGGTGATTTTGTAGATGGTTTTAGAAATGGCAAGGGTATAATAACATGGTCAAATGGTGAAAAGTATGAGGGTGATTTTGTAAATGGCTCTATAGGTGGAAAGGGTATAAAATATGCAGCAGATGGAAGTGTGATATGGGAACATTAATTAAAAAAATATTTATGAGCAACTCCAAAAACATTGAAAAAATTGACAACTTAATTAAGGAAGCAAACAAAATTAAGTTTAAGCTATTGGAGGCATCAAATTATGGTAGCACTGTTATTTCTCCTGAACAAGCATTAGAATTGATAAGGGAATTAAGAGACAAAACACTTCGGGAAATACTTGGTGATGATTAGTTGTCTTTGTTGCACACAACATTGCACAAGTTCGTGCTAGGCAATAATTTTCAAAAAAATGAAAACATTATTATTAATGCTATTTGCAACAATAACATTTTTACAATCAGCAATAGCACAGATAAAGGTTTACAAAGGAACTTCAACTTACAATAGTAATGTAATTTGTAATGTTTCAAAAGACAAAGTTTATAAAAAAACATCAAATTACTCTGCTGACATAATTTGTAATATAAAAGGAAATAAAATATACAAAGGAGCCAGTTCCTATTCAAGTGATGTTCTTTACACTATTTCAGATGGTAAGGTTTACAAAGGAAATTCAACATATAATAATGATATTGCAATGACAATAAAAGACAGTAAAATTTATAAAGGAACATCATCTTATAGCAACGATGTTTTAGCTACTATAAAGAATGGGAAAGTTTATACTGGAAATTCAAGCTACTCAAATGATATACAGTTTTCAATTGATGGACTTGTTACAATTGAAGAGTTTGTTGCAATCTGGCATGCTGTAAAGTATAGTTACTAAATGGTCGTGTTGTGTAAAGAAGCAAAACCCCGCCCAAAGCGGGGTTTTGTTTTTGATAAAGACTTATATTTGTAAAAAATAAACAAGATGAGCTATACAGATAAACATATAGTTGAAACCTATTCAGGGCTTTTTGAGGGGCTTAGTTCTAACAGTAAAATTGAACTTATAGAGAACCTTTCAAAGTCGCTGAAAGGAAAAGCGAAAAATAAAGAAGAAAGCTTTTATAAATCTTTTG
>JAGVLY010000047.1 GCA_020054035.1 Bacteroidia bacterium
AATAAGTTATTTGCTTACGAGTAATGCATGATGAAAGAAACACCACAAACAACAATAACCAAAGTTTATTATTCAATTTCATTATGTAAGTAAGGCTTTTTTAAAGCCGCGCAAAGGTAAAAAAGATATTTAATCCTTTTTTCATCTGCTTAATGTGGTTGATTATCTGAATTTTGTGAAGAATTTAGCCATTCTAAATAGGTTTTTATACCCTCCGAGATTTCTGTTAACGGATTGTAATCAAGTAGTGTCTTCGCTTTTTCAGTATCAGCAAAAGTAATGTTAACATCACCTTGCTGAATTCCAGTATAATTAATCAATGCTGATTTACCGGCAACTGTTTCTATGACCTTAATTAATTTATTAAGCATAATAGGTTGTGAACCGCCTAAATTAATTATCTCATATCCTTTTAGCTTAGCAAGCGCTAAAATAATTCCATCTATAATGTCTTCAACAAACGTATAGTCTCTTTGGGTTGTTCCGTTGCCATAAATTGTAATCGCCTCATCATTAATTATAGCATTTAAAAATTTATGTATTGCCAAATCGGGGCGTTGCCTTGGACCATAGACCGTAAAAAAGCGCAAGCAAAAAATATCAAATCCATACAAATGATGATATGTATGACATAAAAGTTCTCCGGATTTTTTTGATGCAGCATAGGGTGAAATAGGATTATCTACATTGTCGGACTCAGAAAAAGGAACTTTGGTATTGTTACCATAAACAGATGAAGAGGATGCAAAAATTAATTTTCTCAGATTTGCTTTCCTCATGGCTTCTAAAAGATTAAGCGTACCTGTTACATTTATTTCATAATAAGCCTCCGGATTTTCAATAGAAGGGCGAACACCTCCTCTCGCAGCAAGGTGAATAACTACATCGGGAGAAGCAGCAACAAGACTGGCGCATAATTTTTCTTTGTCAAGAATATCTCCTTCTATTAAAGAATAATTTTGACTTTTCAGTGCATGTGCAATATTTTCTCGCTTAGTTTTTTCAGAATAAAAAGGATCGAAATTGTCATAATTAACAACTGTATGGCCAAGTGTAAGTAATCTATCAACCAGATTTGAACCAATAAATCCTGAGCCGCCTGTTACAAAAATTTTCATTTTTTGTTCTTAACCATCTAAAAGTTAAGTGCGCAAAAGTAGGGATTTATCGTCCGCTATATTCTTACTTTTGCACACATGATAAAATCAATGACCGGGTTTGGTAAAGCAACAAAAGAAGTAGCAGGCAAAAAAATTACTGTTGAGATACGCAGCATTAACAGCAAGCAGTTTGATTTGAATTTACGGATGCCTTCGAGTTATCGCGAAAAAGAATCCGATATCCGAAAAGAAATTCTTTCAACACTTGAGCGTGGAAAAATTGATTTCTTACTCTTTACGGAAGCTGCCACTGCACTTAAAAAAGTTTCATTGGATAAAGAAGTGGCAAAAGCTTATTACCACGAAATAAAATCGCTTTCTGATGAATTAAATCTTGATCAGAAAGACATTCTATCTGCTTTACTCAAACTACCAAATGTTATCGCAGCAGAACGCGAAGAGCCCGATGAAAATGAATGGGAAGTGGTGAAAGAAGCATTTGTTGAAGCACTTGCAGCAGCCAACAATTTCAGACTTTCAGAGGGAAAAGAATTGGAAAAAGATTTCAGCATGCGCATTGGTAAAATTTTGGATTTACTTGAAAAAATTGCTGCTTGTGAAGGCGAACGAATGCAAACTATAAAAGCGCGAATTTCAAATAATCTTGCAGAAGTTATTCCTCCCGACAAAACCGATAAAAATCGTTTTGAGCAGGAGCTGATCTATTACCTCGAAAAAATTGACATCACCGAAGAAAAGCTGCGCCTGAAAACGCATTGCGACTATTTTATCACCACCATGAAGGAGGATTCTGCAGGTCGAAAACTCGGTTTTATTACCCAGGAAATCGGACGTGAGATCAACACCATTGGTTCCAAAGCCAATCATGCAGAAATTCAGCGCTTGGTTGTGCAAATGAAAGATGAACTGGAAAAAATAAAGGAACAACTGTTGAATATCCTTTAACAGTCACACTTTTCTTAAACTTTTATTTGCCGGATACCGCAAATGCGGTATATTTGTGCGGAAAATTCTTATTTAGAACAATTCTAAGTAAGGCTTGTTTTATAGATAAAACATTTAAAATCAATGATTACCGTTTCAGAAAATGCAAAGCAAAAAGCCATCAATTTGATGCGCGAAGATAATAAGCCCGAAGATTCTTTCATCCGTGTTGGTGTAGAAGGTGGTGGCTGTTCAGGTCTTTCTTATAAACTCGAGTTTGACAACCAATTGAAAGATGGCGATCAGGTTTTTGAAGATAAAGGCATGAAAATAGTGGTTGACAAAAAAAGCTTTCTCTACCTTGTTGGAACTGAGCTTGATTACTCAGGCGGGCTGAATGGTAAAGGCTTTGTTTTCAATAATCCTAATGCTTCGCGCACCTGCGGTTGCGGTGAAAGTTTTGCTGTTTAGAAAGCAAATTCTTTCAACAGAATAAAAAATGAAGACTACATTTTAATCTAAACGAAAACAAAACCTCTCCCCTTTGGGGAGATTAGAGAGGGGCGATGGCAGAACAAAACGACATATTAGAAGAGCATATCTCTTCGGAGTATAAATACGGCTTCAGTTCAGATATTGAGACCGAAACTGCGCCTCCCGGGCTAAGTGAAGATATTGTGCGTTTTATTTCTGCGAAGAAAAACGAACCGCAATGGATGCTTGACTATCGCCTTAAAGCATATCGCCATTGGCAAACGATGGAAGAACCACGCCACTGGCCGCTTCTGAAATATCCTGAGATAAATTTTCAGAACATTATCTATTATGCCGCCCCTAAACAAAAACCTGAGCTGAAAGATTTAAGCGAAGTTGACCCTGAGTTGCTGGCTACATTTGAAAAACTGGGAATTTCTTTGGAAGAACAAAAGCGTTTAACAGGCGTGCAGTCCAATATCGCCATTGATGCGGTAATTGACAGCGTTTCGGTAAAAACCACCTTTAAAGAAGTGCTGGCTGAGAAAGGAATTATTTTCTGCTCATTCAGCGAAGCGGTTCAGGAACATCCTGAGCTGATAAAAAAATACATGGGCTCGGTAGTTCCCTATACCGACAATTTTTATGCGGCTTTAAATGCTGCTGTTTTCAGTGATGGTTCGTTTTGCTATATCCCAAAAGGTGTTCGCTGCCCGATGGAACTAAGCACCTATTTCCGAATAAATACCTCAGGGACAGGTCAATTTGAAAGGACCTTGATCATTGCCGATGAAGGCTCTTATGTTAGCTACCTTGAAGGCTGCACCGCTCCGATGCGTGATGAAAATCAGTTGCACGCAGCTGTTGTAGAAATCATTTCTCATAAAAATGCGGAAGTAAAATATTCAACCGTTCAGAACTGGTATCCCGGTGATAAAAACGGGAAAGGCGGGATTTATAATTTCGTTACCAAGCGCGGAATTTGCTTAGAAGAAAATTCAAAAATTTCGTGGACACAAGTAGAGACAGGTTCTTCAATTACCTGGAAATATCCGAGCGTGATTTTGAAAGGAGATAATTCTGTGGGCGAGTTTTATTCTGTTGCTGTTACCAATAATTATCAGCAAGCCGATACGGGAACTAAAATGACCCATATCGGGAAAAACACACGCAGTACGATTATCTCAAAAGGTATTTCTGCCGGACATAGCAACAACAGTTACCGCGGCTTGGTGCGTATTAATAAAGGAGCAAAAAACGCTCGTAACTTTTCACAATGCGATTCATTGCTGATGAGTGATAAATGCGGTGCACACACATTTCCATACATTGAAATAAAAGATAAAACTGCAGTGGTGGAGCACGAAGCAACCACTTCAAAAATTGGTGAAGACCAGATATTTTATTGTAAGCAACGCGGCATTGATACTGAGAAAGCAATAGGACTTATCGTGAATGGTTATTGCAAAGAAGTATTTAACCAGTTGCCAATGGAGTTTGCTGTGGAAGCCCAAAAACTACTTGCTGTTTCATTAGAAGGAAGTGTAGGATAAAATCAAAATGAACGAAATGTTATCAATTAAAAACCTGCGTGCAGGTATAGAAGGAAAAGAAATTATCAAAGGGTTTAACCTGGAAGTGAAAGCAGGGGAAGTTCATGCTATTATGGGTCCTAACGGTTCGGGTAAAAGCACATTGTCAAACGTTTTAGCAGGAAGAGAAGATTACATTGTTTCCGGAGGTGAAGTATCTTTCAACGGAAAAAATTTGTTAGACATGTCACCGGAAGTGAGAGCGCGTGAAGGTTTGTTCCTTGCTTTTCAATACCCGATTGAAATTCCGGGAGTGAGTAATATCAATTTCCTGAAAACTGCTATCAATGAGATACGCGCTTACAAAGGAATTGGTCCGATGGAAGCAAAAGATTTTTTAAAACTCATAAAAGAAAAGCAGGCTCTGGTAGAATTGCAAGGTTCACTGGCAGGTCGTTCTGTGAATGAAGGTTTTTCGGGTGGAGAGAAAAAACGTAATGAAATATTTCAGATGGCTGTGCTGGAACCAACGCTCGCCATTCTTGATGAAACGGACAGCGGACTTGATATTGATGCCTTGCGCATTGTTGCAAACGGAGTAAATAAACTGCGTTCTGCAAACCGTTCATTTGTTGTTATTACCCACTATCAGAGGCTTTTAGATTATATCGTTCCTGATTTTGTTCACGTATTGTATGAAGGCAAAATTGTAAAATCAGGAACAAAAGAACTTGCGTTGGAGTTGGAAGAGAAAGGGTATGACTGGATTAAGAAAGAAGTGGTAGAAGCATAATTTAATAATGAAAAAAAATAAAAAAATAGGAGCCATTGAAAAAATTCCGGGAGGAATAATTACCTCTAAGGAGGGTTGGGAAAATGTTTCCGAAAACTGGATGGAAAGAAGTTTAGAAGACCGACTCACCGCAATTGAAGTGCTTCGTCAACAGTTTCTTGAAATGTTTAATCAACCAAAAAATGTGGACTTGTCAGTATTTGGCAAAAGATAAATCAAATGATAAGTCAACATTTCAAAGATTTTCTGGATTTACTCAACAAACATAAAGTTGAGTATTTAATAGTTGGAGGATATGCTGTAGGTTTTCATGGACATCCAAGATACACAGGCGACTTGGATATTTGGATAAAAATATCAAATGAAAATGCTGAAAAAATGGTGTTGGTAGTAAACGAGTTTCCTGCTCCTAAAAATTTATTTGTTAAAGCAGATTTTTTGAATGAAAAGCCTCTTGCGGGAGGCTTTTTTGGCAAAGAACCGTTTAGAATAGATATTCTCAACTCCATTGAGGGCGTAAAATTTGAAGATTGTTATAAACAGGCTCAACGAATAAATTTTGAAGGAACTGAAATGTGTTTTATTCATTTTAATGATTTGAAGAAGAATAAACTCAGCACCGGAAGAACAAAAGACAAGCTTGACATAGAAGAAATTGAAAAGCAGATGAAAAAGAAAAAATGAGTTTGGTCAGCGAAAAAATATCATCAACCGACAAATTAGTTTCGGATTTTGAAGCAGTAAAAAAAGCGCTTCCCGGAAATTCTTTTGTTCAGAATATTCGCCAGAAAGCAATTGAAAAATTTGCTGCGCTTGGCATCCCTGCTAGGAAAAATGAAGAATACAAATATTCAAACGTTCAGAAATTATTTTCTGAAACTGTCGCCCTGAACGTAACAGAATCATCTCTTAAAATTGCTTCCGTTGAGAAATATATCATTCCAAATCTTAATGCACACATCGTTGTTTTGGTGAATGGTTTTTTCTCTAAGGAATTATCTTCTTTAAATAATCTTGACAAAACTGTTGTCGTTTCATCACTGCAAAAAGCATTTGAAAAATATCCTGAATTAGTTGAAAAGCATTTTTCAACGTGTGCTGATGTTAATTCGGATGCATTTATTGCACTGAATACTGCTTATGCTGCAGATGGCGTTTTCATTAGCGTTCCCGATAATGCCGTAGTTGAAAAACCAATTCATATTATCAACCTCATCTCTGCTCCTTCCCCTTTGGGGAAGGTTGGGATGGGGCTGCTTTTCTTTCCGAGAAATCTTTTTGTTGTTGGAAAAAATGCACAAATGCAATTGGTTGAAACTTATGAAACGCATGACCTTCCTGTGAAAGCAATTTCAACATCCGTAACGGAAATTGCAATTGACGAGAACGCAAAAGTGCAGTATTACCGCCTGCAAAATGATTGTGAGAACGGGCAGCAGATAAATACTGTTTCTGCATCACAGCAACGGAATTCACACTTTGATACTAACACGGTAACGCTGAGCGGTGGCTGGGTTCGCAATAATCTGAATATTGCATTGAACGGAGAAAATTGCGAATCGCATTTGAACGGGTTGTTCATCACTTCAGATACGCAGCATGTGGATAACCACACTTTGGTTGACCATCGTAAGCCGCACTGCGAAAGCAACCAGACCTACAAAGGAATTCTGGACGGAAAATCAACAGGTATTTTTAATGGGAAAATTTTTGTGCAGCGCGATGCCCAAAAAACAAATGCTTACCAAAGCTCAAAAAATATTTTGCTGAGTGATGATGCCACCATCAATGCAAAACCTCAACTGGAGATTTATGCGGACGATGTGAAATGCTCGCACGGTTCTTCTACCGGCAAGATTGATGAGGATGCTTTGTTTTATCTGCGTGCACGCGGGTTGGGAATAGAAAGTGCACGAAAACTTTTATTGCATGCATTTGTTAATGATGTGATGCAAACCATACGGATTGATGCGTTGAGAGATTATCTTGAAACATTAATTCATAAAAAATTAGATTAAATGACTGCTGTCGCACAACATAAAACCATTTTAGATGTAGAGAAGGTCCGCAAGGATTTTCCAATTCTTTCGCGCAAGGTGAACGGAAAACCATTGGTATATTTTGATAACGGTGCTTCATCACAAAAGCCGCAAAGTGTTATTGATGCTACGACTAAATATTACGCGTATGAAAATGCCAACATCCATCGCGGTGTGCATACGCTGAGTCAGGAAGCAACTTCGGCTTATGAAGTGGTGAGAGAAAAAGTCCGTGCTTTTATCAATGCAGATAAATCGCACGAAATTATTTTTACCAAAGGAACTACCGACAGCATTAACCTTGTTGCATTTTCTTTCGGCAGAACACATGTTAATGAAGGCGATGAGGTATTGATTTCTGCAATGGAGCATCATTCTAACATCGTTCCGTGGCAAATGATTTGCGAGGAGAAAAAAGCCAAACTAAAAGTTATTCCCATCAATGACAACGGTGAATTGATGATGGATGAATTCAGGAATTTGCTTTCTAAAAAAACCAAAATTGTTGCAATTACTCACATCTCCAATTCACTGGGAACCATAAATCCGGTTAAAGAAATTATTGCAGCAGCGCATGAAAAAGGTATTCCTGTTTTGATTGATGGTGCGCAGGCAATTCACCACACAGCAGTAGATGTAAAAGAATTAGACTGCGATTTCTATGCGTTCTCTGCACACAAAATGTATGGCCCGACAGGAGTTGGAGTGCTTTACGGAAAAGAAGAATTACTGAATGCCATTCCACCTTATCAGGGCGGTGGCGATATGATAAAAACGGTAACGTTTGAGAAAACTACTTACAACGAATTGCCTCATAAGTTTGAAGCCGGCACACCCAACATTGCAGGTGGAATTGCATTTGGAGCAGCAATAGATTACATCAATTCAGTCGGGGTTGAGAACATAGCAGCATACGAACACGAACTAACAGAATACGCACTGGAGCAGCTTAACACTGTGCCGGGAATAAAATTTATCGGCAACGCAAAAGAGCGCGCTTCGGTAATTTCTTTTCTGTTAGATAACATTCATCCGTATGATGCAGGAGTTATATTGGACAAGATGGGAATTGCGGTGCGCACGGGCCACCACTGCACACAGCCACTGATGGACAGATTTAAAATTCCGGGGACAGTGCGTGCATCATTCGCGTTTTATAATACAAAGGAAGAGGTAGATGTATTAGTAAGGGGATTGCATAAAGTGATTGACATGTTCAAATAAGATGGCAAGCATAAAAGAAATAGAAGAAGGCATTGTTGAGGAGTTCAGTTACTATGATGACTGGATGGGGAAATACGAATTCATTATTGAGTTGGGAAAATCATTGCCGCTGATTGACGAAAAATATAAAACTGACGAAAACCTGATACGCGGCTGCCAGAGCCGTGTATGGCTTTACGCACAATTAGAGGGAGACAAAATTGTATTCACTGCCGATAGCGATGCAATTATTACAAAAGGAATTATCGGGTTGCTGATTCGTGTGCTTTCACACCAGACGCCTGACGATATTATTAATACAGATTTGAGTTTCATTGACCGCATAGGATTGAAAGAACATCTTTCGCCAACGCGTTCCAACGGATTGGTGTCGATGATAAAACAAATGAAACTCTACGCGCTTTCTTTAAAAACAAAAATGCTTTAACAACATGGAAGCAACTGAAAAAGAAAATCCAACACCTCTTCCGGGCACGGATAAATTAGAACTGGCAGGACGCATCACCGATATTCTGCGCACGGTTTATGACCCGGAGATTCCTGTAGATATTTATGAGCTGGGGTTAATCTATGAAGTAAAAATTGATGATGATTTTGGAGTTGAGGTTATAATGACATTGACTTCTCCCTCCTGCCCTGTTGCTGAATCATTGCCGATTGAGGTGGAGCAAAAAGTAAATTCTGTGCAGGGTGTGCGCTCAGCAAAAGTTACCTTGACGTTTGAGCCGCCTTGGGAAAAAGAAATGATGAGTGAGGCAGCGCAGTTGGAGTTGGGGTTCATGTAAAAGAGAGGCAAGAGTATAGAACCAAGAGGCAAGAATTGGTTATCTTGCTTCTATACTCTTGCTTCTTGCATCTTTCAAAAAATGGAAAACGAAATCATAAATAAAGTAGCATCAAGCGGGTTAACCGAGTTTAACCTTGAGGATTTTTACCCGAAAGGTGAGCGTGCTGTTTTTGATTTGAAAGAGTTTCTTTTTCAGGGATTGATACTGAAAGAAAAAGATTTTCGTGAAGCGCTGAAAACTTTTGACTGGGCAACATACCAAGACAAATACGTTGCGGTGCTTTGCTCTGCCGATGCCATTGTGCCTTCGTGGGCATTTATGCTGGCTGCCGTTCACCTGGAGCCTTTTGCAAAAAGAGTGGTGTTTGGTAATCCAGAAACACTGGAAACCGTTCTCTATAATGATGCACTTTCAAAACTGGATATCGAAAAATTCCGCGGAGAGAAAATTATCATCAAAGGCTGTAGCAAATACCCTGTTCCTGAATCTGCTTATGTGGAGATAACCCGCCTGTTACGCCCTGTGGCTAAGAGTATTATGTATGGCGAGGCGTGTTCTACGGTTCCGCTGTTTAAGGCGAAGGAGTAAATCCCCCTGTTCCACAAAAAGGGTCTAAGAATCATCTGCGGTTTTCTTTTCTAATGTAGACACCTCTTTCTTTTCTCCTATTTCTCCAACACCATAAATCTTAAAGTAACCAATATTCTTTCCTTTATTAATCATTCTCAATGTTTTGAAATAGGCATAGAACTTCATGCTGCCTATGAATATGAACCATGTGAAAGCAAGTATTTGCATTAATGATGATTCTGAAATGAAAGACAAGCCAACAAGAGCATTGCTTTTTACGGTATTGATTAGTTCATCCATTTGTATTTTAATTTTCATGTTTCTATAATAGAAATGTAAAATAGTTGAGTATTAACCAAATTTTTATCTAAATGTCAATACACAGCCATTCAAAAAAAAGGACAGAGAGGTTAAACCCTTGACAGGATTGACTTCCCAGTATTTAATAAGTCTATTCATAAGTGTCCTCACATTAATAAATATATGATGTATGGTTATTAACTAAATTCTATTTCCATAAAGGTTCTAATTTTTATAATGTGAATTAGGGACATAGCTTTTTTGAGAATTATTTGAGCCTCTTGCAAATGTCAACATGAAGTTCTAAAAACTAAAGGACACCCTAAATTTGGATTTCCTTTATTGCGCTAAAAAGAGAATATCATGTCGTTTTAAAAAGCCATAACGTAAGTATATTCCTGGCAAGGAATGATTAAATAATTATCAAGTAAGGGGTAAATAGTTGTCTAATAAGGAGAAATTATTTCCCTATTAGAAGAATTAATTGTCAAATAAAGAGAAAGAATTATCCAATAAGGAGAAATTTATTCCTTATTAGAATAATTAACTGTCAAATAAGGAGAAAGAATTATCTAACAAGGAGAAATTATTTCACTATTAGAAGAACTAATTGTCAAATAAGGAGAAAAAATTATCCTGTAAAGAGAAATTTATTCCCTATAAAGGGAAAATTTTATAATTTTGCTATATAAAATCAAAAAAACCATGCAAAAAATAGCAAAAGAAGATTTACCTGCCATACTTCCTACAAGGGGCGGACGCGATACTAAATTGCGAGTAAACCTGCTTCAATTAGCTGTGGGTGAAGGTCTGTTTATGACTAATGAAGAATGGAAACGCAAAAACCCTCCGTATAAAATTGTTGCCCGAATTAAAAAAACGCATGGCTTTCGCTATGAGTATGGTTTAAAAGGAGATGGTTCGGGGTGGTTGTTTCGCAGAATAGCTTAAGCCTGACCGTTATTTAAACCTCAAAATAGCCTCCACCCCAAAGTGGTCGCTTAAATCGCAATACTTTTTGAAGCACGGCTGGATAGTTGCAAAGCGCCTTACGTTGCGGATAAGTTGTTTGGGCTGCGTACCGTTGGGGCGGTAAAAAATAAAGTCAATCAGGCGGTCGTCATCACCTCCGCGAATATCATTAAGCGTTGAGGCTGTATATTTCAGTTCGCCATCGGGCACATATTCTTCCACATCTAAGGTTTTCAACATTTGATAATAAGGGTCGCCCCGGTCTATTCCCATGTTAAAATCGCCTGCCAAAAGTTGCGGAACACCTTCTTGTTTATAGGTATCAATTAATCCTCGTATTTGCTCATACTGCGATTGCCGAACAGGATAAGGACCGCCTGCCTGAATGTGTGTTCCCAGTAGCTGAAACTTTTGTCCTTCAAATTCGCCTTCTACCAACAATGCACCTTTATGTGCAAAGCAATCGGTAAAGCCATGGCAGTCTTTATACTTTATTTGTTTCAGTTTTTTTATCGGTGTTTTGCTCAGCATCCAAACACCGCTGTTGGTTTTTATCCAAAACGGGTTGCGATTGGCAGGGCCGATGCGGTAAGGGTATAATTTCTTCAACTTGCGCTTTAAAATTCTGCGGGCATCGCCATGAAAGGCTTCCTGAAAAACAATGATGTCATAATTTTCTGCGGGAAGCATTTTAGCAATTTCCCGCGCACGCTTGCGTTTGCCGGTGTGCAGCGCAAAACGCGGAAGCATGTAAATATTCCAGCTTAGTATTTTTAATTCCTTACCTGTTTCTGCGGGCTGCGCAATTGCAGGTGTTTCGGGCAGGAGAAAGAGAAAAGAAAGAATAATAACCACGGAGGCACGGAGAACACAGAGATTCACTAAGAACGTTTTTAAAAGGTGTAACGTAATTGCAGGGTGTAATTTCGTGGCGGATCCATAACTCCCGGTCGATTAGCATATTCAAGATTGGTAATATTTTTTGCAATTAATGAAACCAAAAGGTGCTTTTTAATTTTCACAGAAGCCCGTGCATCCATTACCCAGTCGCCACCCTGGCGTTTGTCAACAAAGCCATAAAGACCTTTAAAAAGCGCATCGAAATAATAAATCTTGTCAATTTTATCAGGAAAGCTATTGTAATAAACACTTGTTCCAAGTGAAAAAGCTTTGTAATCCAGTTGCAAATCAAAACGAACAATATGTTTATTACGTAACTGCATTACTTTATTGGTATCTGCATTATCCATTCTTCCGTAATATTTAAACATATTAGAAATGTAGGTGCCAACATTTTTTTGGGTAGAATCACCGTTTAGATTACCAGGATAAGAATAAGTATATCCTGCAAAAATAGATACTGCTATTGGCCCGATTTTTCCTTTACCAATTAATGAAAGTTCGTAACCTGCCACCCTGCTGTTTTGAATGTTGCGCGGACGGAGAACTGGAACTCCTTGCTCAAATGAGAGTTTATATTCCACTTGGTTTGTATATTCCATCCAGAAGAGGCATGCATCAAAATACCCCATCCAATTACCCACTTTCAAGCCTTGTTTTAACCCTACCTCAGCACTCCAACCTGTTTCAGCTTTCAATCCTGGATTTGGACGTATTTGTATGCCTCCGCCAAACTCGGCACTTATAAATCGCTCTCCAACACTGGGCAAACGATAGGCTTGCCCCCATGATGCTCGGATATTGGTGGTTTTGCTTGCCTCCCAGTTTAACCCCGTTCTAAAAACCGGTTTAGTGGCTTCCACCAAGGTGTCAACTGCTGTAACCTCATAGCGCGCCCCTCCAACCAAGGTAAGTTTTTGCCAGGGTTTATATTCTAACTGACTGTAAATGGCAGCTCCCCATGTGGTGCGCAAGTCAGTATATAGATTACTTCTGCTAAAACCATAAGAACCCATCACACCGCTGGTGATAAAAATTTTGCTTTTTACATTACTCTGAAACTGATACTCACCGCTTAACAGGTTAGAGTTTGCATTAGGACCGCCCTGCCCATCACGAAAAATATTGAACCATCTTCCCCTCACAATGTGCCGGTTATTCTTTTTGTCAAAGTGCATGAAATGTGGGTCTACCATAGTCATGGTATATTTATCGTTAGAACCATCTTTCTTGTGCAATGCAAACGTGTCAAGATCAACAGGAAGAAAAAAGCGGGTGCTATTCTCATTCATCAGATTTACGTTTACTCCAAAATTCGTCCGTTTGGTTTTAGGGTCGGTATATTTTGTTTTAAAACTTATTCTTCCTCTTCTTTCATCAGCATTTTGCAGATAGTTAAAGTTGTAATTAACATTTCCTCCCACTACTAAATCCAAATTTCCAAATCGTTGACGGTGATTAAATGAACCACCCCAAAACCATGGGGTTCTATTCTCATTCCACCATATTATTTCTTTGCGTTTTGGATTATCATAAACACCGGAAAAGACATTAATTTCTGTTTGCGGAGTTTCTTTTGCCCAGCCTGTTTGCACATTAATAACACCATTCAAAGCAGAAGATCCATACAACACCGATGAAGCTCCTTTAATTACCTCTACCTGTTCTGCATTTTCAATGGGAACAAATTTCCATTTTCCATCGCCAAGATCACCACCCATTGCTCCCTGATTATCTATTAATATTGCAACACGGCTACCTACACCATACGAAAAACCACTACCTCCGCGAATACTTACCTGCCCATCTTGTACCTGCACACCGGGGGTTTTATAAACCACCTCACTCAACTCGCGGGCATTTGTATTCTTTATCAGACTGGATGAAATAATATCCATTGAAACCGTTTCCTGACTCAGATTTTTCTCGTACTGGCTTCCCGTAACAGTAGAAATCTGCAACACCTTTGCATCCGTTTTAAGTTGAATATCCAGAACAATCTCTTTCCCCTTTTCAACTGTTATTTCTTTTGTTTTAGTCTTGTAACCTAAGAAGCTGAACGTGATGGTATGCTTGCCTTCCGTAGCCTGCAGGGTATATTTACCTTTAATGTCAGTAACCGTTCCTTTCTGGTCTTCGAGTACAATATTTACTCCGGGAAGTGTTTCGTCATTAGAAGCATCCGATACTTTTCCTCTAATGGTTACGTCCTGAGCAAAACAATTGACAATTGACAGGTAACAGGTGGCAATGAAAAATAAAAGTAAAAGCCTTTTCATAAGCAATGGTTTGGGTTTGGAATTGCCGAATATAGAATAATAAAATAAAAGGGTTTACAACCCGAAGAAAAATTATCGAAATGATAACCCTCAAGACTGAACAAAAAGCTTTGTCAGTGTAGCTAAGCCAACAAATAAAATAAGAACCAGCACAATGTTTTTAAACTGTGCTTCCGAAATTTTTGCCAATATCTTTTTGCCGATATAGCTCCCTACAAAACCAATTACAAACAAAGCTGCTATCAAATAAATATCGTGTAAATGCACATAACCATTGGCAATATAAACCACCGTACGGCTGGCATCTATGGCAAGGTCAATGATTGCCGATGTTGCTATAAACGCATCTTTCGGCAAACTGAATGCAGCTAATGCAAGTCCGCGAATAGCGCCACCTGTTCCCAACAAACCCGCTACAACGCCTGATAATGCACCGCTTCCCAACGAAGTAGTCAATGTTGGCTTCAACGCAAGATTTTTAAAGATCAGCAAAACAGAACTAAGTGTTACTAAAAAAATTCCAAGCGAAAGTTGCAATGTTTTATCATCAACAAATTTGCTGAGATAAGCTCCGGCCACAACAAAAATTACTGCGGGAATTCCCATGTATAAAACCAATTTTTTGTCGACTCCTTTTCGGAACAATACAATTTTTGAAATGTTGCTCGACAAATGAAAAAGTGCTGTAATTCCCAACACCGAATGAAAATCAAAAAAGAAACCGGCAATAGGAACAAAGAATAACGAAGAACCAAAACCTCCCACCGTTCCTAATATTTCGGCAAGCAACGAGAGGAAAAGAAAAAGAGCTATGCCTTTCAAAGAAATTAGTTTTGGGTTTCAAAGATGGGGTTTTGTTTTTTATATATGTTTACTCCCTCAAAACCAAAATCATGCAAAAAATTTTACGATATTATTTCTTCTTACATCTTCTTCTGGACTGATTGCCCAAACTATCAATGGCCCCGAAAGCGTGGAGTATGATGTTGCCAATAATCGCTATCTGGTTTCTAACCGCTCTACTCCTATAAGTATTCAGTCGTTGGTTCCCGGACAATCACCAACGCTTTTTACTTCCAATGTTAGCAGTCCTGCCGGACTTGAAATTCTCGGCAATAAACTTTGGGTTTGCGATGGCGGAAGAATAAAAAGTTATAATCTGAGTAACGGCACATTGGTTAACAATATTAATCTCAGCGGTACTTTTCTTAATGGTATCACCAGTGATGGTGGTCATTTTCTTTTTGTAAGCGATTACAGCGCAAAAAAGATTTACCGTGTAAATACCAATACAAATGCGTTCTATACCATGGTAAGCAACACCGTTACTTCACCTAACGGCATGTGGTATGACGGAGCAAACAGCCGCTTACTCTTTGTTAACTGGGGTAGCAATGCACCGGTAAAAGCAATCAGCCTTGCCGATTCGGCAGTTACAACTGTAGTAACTACCACACAAACAAACTGCGATGGAATTGGTCGTGATGCTGCCGGAAATTATTACATCTCATCATGGACTCCGCAGGCGGTTTATAAATACAACAGCAGCTTTGGTTCGCCAACATCTGTTGTTTCATCAGGGATCTCAAACCCTGCTGATATTTATTACAACACAGCTAACGATACCATTGCTGTTCCTAACTCCAACAACAATACCGTTACCTTTCATTCCCCATTTTTCCGCAAGAAAATAATTTCTTCGGCTAACGAAAAGCACCGCGACATCGACATAGCCATTAAATTTGCAGTGGCTCATTGAAAGAC
>JAGVLY010000014.1 GCA_020054035.1 Bacteroidia bacterium
AACCAGATGGCTACATACAGGTGGCGCTCTCTGCGTTTGATAATGGTCATAAACATATTTAAACCAAACACTACCCATATCAGGGCGATGGCAATGTCAATTGGCCATTCCAGCTCTGCATATTCTTTGCTGGTGGTCAATCCGAGCGGAAGGGTTATAGCTGCCGCTACAATGATGAGCTGCCAACCCCAGAAATTTATTTTGCTCAGGGTATCGTTCCACATACGCGCTTTAAGCAAACGTTGCAGGGAATAATATACTCCCATAAAAATTCCGTTTCCTACAAAGGCAAAGATGACTGCATTGGTATGCAGCGGGCGAATACGCCCGAAAGTGGTATAAGCAAAATTGAAGTTAAGCACAGGAAACACCAATTGCAGGGCAATGAGTAATCCTACTGTCATGCCCACAATACCCCATAGCAGGGTGGCGTAGGCAAACATTTTTACAATCTTATTGTCATAAGAGAATTTTTCGAATTGCATAATTATTCGGGTTTTGTTGGTTCGTTATTATCTGGAGGTGTGTCATTAAAAAGCATGCGGACTGAGGGCGTGTAGTCATCTTCGTACTGATTGGTTTTTACTGCCCAGAGAAAGGCAATTAAAAAACCTACTGCTACTACTAAACTGATACCGATAAGGAGAAAGATGGCGCTCATTATTATTTTTTCGGGGACAAAAATGCGATAGTCATACTTTTGTATTAATGACAGTAGTCAGTATGAAATATGATTTATGTCAGGAAAGCAGAACGGTGAAGAATAAAATAACCTGCACGCAGCTGTGAATTATAAATCAAAAAATCTCCGCTAAAAAAATACTTTTGCAACCGATGAAAATCCCATCTGCACTCTTGTTTCCGCTATTATTTCTGTGCATGGCATGTTCCACCTCCAAGCAAACCGCAAAAACTGCTACCCAAAAAACAGATTGCACCACCCAAGGCGCTTTATCAACCAAGCTAAGTCCAAAATTTTCAGCAACGTATTATGCAGAACAAGGCATAAAATACTTTCAAACCATGCAGTCGGATATTCCTGCAAAGGTGCAGCCGAACTATTCCGCCCATGTTATCCGTTGGGAGTGGCCACCCTGGATGCTGCTCACAGGCTTCGGCAAAAAAACAATGATTGCCACCGATGTTATGCTCAAACTAAACCCCACCAAATACAACCTCCTCGACTGCCGCGGCTTCACTACACAACCCTTCTGCCGCTGCCATGTAGTATTTAATTACAGCGAAACCCCCTGCCCCATTTACGAGGAGTTTACCTTTAACGATCAGGGGGAGATAACCTTTATTGAAGCCTGGAGCGATTACGAAAGCCTCCTGCCCATGACCTCCGGCACCGACAGCCTCTGGGATGAACAGGAATACTGGGGCATGAAAGAAGTAAACCGCCTTTCAACCAAAGTTCCCGGCCTAGGCAATGCCACCGGAAGAATTGATATCTATTCCAACTGCATGAACGAAGCCGCAGAAAAAGATAAAGACATTACCGAACTGCAAAAACGCGCCAAAGATGCCAACCGCTTCTGGATGGAGGAATTAATTAAACGCAGTAAAGAAATAAGTCAGGGCTGCGAACCACCACAGGGTGATGTTTATCCGTATTACTAAACGTCATTGCGAGCGCAGCGAAGCAATCTCATTATCAACTTCGCGCGCGCTGTTAAAAAACTTCGCGTCTTTGCGCCTTTGCGAGAAATACCCTCAGCGCTTCTGCGAGAAACAACCTACAGCCCCCTCCTCCCCGCCATCACCCTCACACTCACCGTAACAAAGGCAACCACGGTAATAGAACTAAGCGGCATCAGCACAGCAGCAAAAACAGGCGAGAGCAAACCCTGAACTGCAAAGCTAAGCCCCACTGCATTATACAGCAGCGAAATAACCAACGAGATACCGATAATGACCGATGATTTTTTTGCATACGCAATCAGCAGAGGAAGCTTTTGAAAATTACTGCCTTCCAATATTGCATCGCAGGCAGGCGAAAAATTATTCAGGTTGTTAGAAACTGAAATACCCGTGTCGCTTTGTTTTAGCGCACCTGCATCGTTCAGTCCATCACCCACCATCAGCACTTTGTTTCTATTGCTTTGCAGGTGTTTTACAAAATCAAGTTTATCCTGCGGTGAATAGTTAAAGCGCAACACCGAACCCACAGGAAAAATAGTGCTCAGCGTTTTTTCTTCCGAAGCATTATCACCCGAAACAAGCGCCAATTCATACTCCGATGAAAGCGTGCGCAGCATTTCTTTCAGTCCTTCACGGTACTGAATATTAAGACTGAAAACACCTTTATACCTGCCGTTGATGTTTACATAAACGCGCGAAGATTTTACGTTGCCGTTGTCAACCGCACCTGCAAAAGCGGCAGATCCTGCCTTGATTTCCATCTCGCCAGACACGCCTCTAATTCCTTTCCCTGCAAGTTCAGAAAAACTACTGATGCTTGCCTGTTCGCCTGCCTTAATACTTTGCGCAATAGCGGCACTCAGCGGATGAGAACTCTGACTGAATAAGGATTTAAGCGCAATCAATTCCTGCGAATTCAGTTCATCGCCCTCATACACTACCTGCGAACCGCCCGCAACAGTAATGGTTCCCGTTTTATCAAAAACAAGGTGAGTGGTTTTGGCAATGCTCTCCACCACCGCAGCATTCTTCAGGTAAAAGCCATTCTTACCAAAGACACGAACAATGTGTCCTAATGTAAAAGGCGATGACAACGCCAAGGCACAAGGACAAGCAATGATCAGCACCGCAGTAAAAGCATCCAGTGCCTTGTGCAGGTCAGACGGGAGCCACCACAAAGCAGAGCCAACGGCAATGAGAATAATAGCAACTGTAAAATATTTACTGATAATATTAATTAGCGGCTCGTGTTTTTCTTTATCGGTTGCCGAGAAAATTTCGTTGTTCCACAGTTCGGTCAGGTAACTCTGCGAAACATTTTTTATCACTTCTACTTTAATGGCGCTGCCGCATTGCTTGCCACCTGCAAAAACAGTAGAGCCTTTTGTAATTTTTACGGGCTGAGATTCTCCTGTAACAAAACTGTAATCAATATTGGCATCACCAGAAAGCAATACCGCATCGGCAGGAATAATTTCGTTGTTGCGCACCAGAATACGGTTGCCCGGTTTAAGTTTTGAAAGCGGAATGCTTTGCTCTTCCTCATTCTTTAACAACGTAACAGCTACCGGGAAATACGATTTATAATCGCGTTCAAACGACAGCGTGTGGTAGGTCTGGTTCTGAAACCAGCGCCCCACCAGCATCAGAAAAACCAATGCCGCCATAGAGTCCATATAACCGGGACCTGTTTGCAAAACAATTTCTGTAACACTGCGAATAAACATTACTGCAATACCCAATGCAATAGGCACATCAATATTGATAAACTTCTGGCGCAGGCTGTAAAATGCCGATTTGAAAAATTCGGCAGCGCTGTAAAAGAATACCGGCAGCGATAACGCAATATTCAGATAACCGAATAACAACTTAAACGATGGCTCGAGCACCGATCTACCTGTAAGGTATTCAGGAAAACTGAGCAACATAATATTACCGAAACAAAAACCTGCCACTCCTATTTTATACCAGCGCGAATAATCTTTCTTTGATTTTATTGCCTGTTCGTCCGCAAGGTTTATCTCAGGCGGATAGCCTATATTGGCAAGCAGTTCGGCAACTTCGGCCAACTGAATTTCTTTCTCCATAAAAAGAATGCTTACTTCCTTTTTCAGAAAGTTAACCCGCGAAGAAATAATGCCTTTGTTCAGTTTCGACATGTTCTCCAGCAGCCAGATGCAGGAACTGCAATGCACCTGCGGCACACGAAAATTTACGGTAGTCTTTTCTCCGTCCGAAAAACTGATCAACTTTTCGCGCAGCGCTGCATCACGCAAATATCCATACCTGTTCTTAGGCTGGTTCTTCTGCGAAATTCCGGGACGATTATTGAGATTGTAATAGGTACACAGATTATTCTCGTCCAGTATCTCGTAAACTAATTTACAGCCCTCGCAGCAAAAACTTTTTCCGTTTACCAAAATAGTTTCCTCTGCGCAATTCTCACCGCAGTGTGTGCATTTAAGTGATTGTTCAACGATGATATTTTCCGGCATTTAAGAAATCACTTAGCGTCCTTACCCCAGAAAAACATAGTTGCCAGAAAACCAAAAATGGTAAACAGAAAAAAGAAAATGCCTTTTACAGGATGTGCCAAATCAATATCAAAATAGGCAACAGGCATAAAAACCAAATAAGTAATTGCAGCTATTACAATAGCTATGATTTTGTTTTTGTTCATGTGAAAAAGGTTTTAAGTTTTTAACAGAACAAAAATGCAAAGGACGACATTGTTATACGCTGACAGTTATCAGCAAAAAAACTGATTTATATCATTTACCAGATTTTTTTCAGCTTATCGCTATTGAGCAGCGTAATGTTCCGACCTTCAATAGAAAGTAGTTTCTCTTCTTTGAAATCACTCAACGTGCGAATAACCGATTCAGTGGAAGTGCCAACAATGCCTGCAAGATCTTCGCGCGAAACAGGTATTGCCTTGCCGGTTTCTTCTGCATTATATCTTTTTTGAAGCATCACCAATGCATCTGCGGTGCGCTTACGTACTGAGTTGTAGGCAAGGTTAAGCATCCGCTCTTCGCGTTCTTTCAAATCACCTGAAAGCATTTTAATAAACTTTGCTGCCACATCGCGGTTGCTGTATATAAGCGAGAGAAAATCCTGGCGCACGATGGTTTGTATTTCCGAATCTTCCAGTGCTTCTGCTGCTTCTGTAAAGTCAGTGTTTTCCAGAATATCCATGTAGCCTATAAAATCACCTTCTTTTGCAATGCCGGTGATATATTCCTTTCCATCGCGATTCATTTTAAAGGTTTTCACTTTCCCTTTTACAATAAAATAAAGGTTGTAAGGAAAATCGCCTTCGTGGAAAATAATGTCTTTCTTTTTTACTGTTCTGGCTTTACGGGATTCTGATAGCCTTTGTAACTCCTCCACTCCCTTTGCATCGTTGAGAAATTCCGTTAATCCTTCTGCATTTTTCTTGAACGATTTTTTAAATATTTCATTTTTTCTCAGGCGCACTTCAATAGCACTGAGCAGTGCCATTTCATCAAAAGGTTTGGTCAGGTAATCATCAGCGCCCAGTTCCATGCCTTTGCGCACATCGCTTTTTTCGGCTTTGGCAGTAAGAAAAATAAAAGGTATGCCAGATGTTTCGGGGTCTTTGCCCAGCATGAACAAGACGCCATAGCCGTCCATTTCAGGCATCATAATATCGCAGATAACCAAATCGGGGTTTGCTTTTTTTGCAAGCTCAACGCCTACCTTTCCGTTTTCAGCAGTAAGCACTTTGTAATTGGCAAGTTCAAGGATTTCGGCAGTGTTCTCACGAACTTCTACATTATCTTCAATCAATAGAATTGTTTTTTGCATGGTTTATTAGTTTAGTTCTGACGAAAGTGGTTTGAGCGGAACTACAAGTGCGAATGTGGTGCCTTCACCAGCTTTACTTACAAAGCTTAATTCACCATTAAGCAGTTCGGTATATTTTTTAACAATGTTTAACCCAAGCCCTGTTCCGCCAATGTTCAGTGCATTTTTTGCGCGGAAAAAACGCTCGAATAAATGTTGTTGTTCATCTTCAGGAATACCAATTCCTTTATCATTGATTTCAATTTTCAGATTCTTTTTATCGGTGTGCGTGTTAAAATTAATTGCTGCATCCTCGCCCGAATACTTGATGGCATTGGAAAGCAGGTTGTGTAGGATGTTTTTGAGAATGTGCCTGTCGGCAAGAAGCGTAGTGTTTTTTCCGCTGTGTTTGTAATAAATATGCTGCCCTTTTTTAGCACCTACCTGCATTTCTTCAGCCATTTCTTCAGCAAATTCAACGATGTTAAATTCCACCGGATGGTTTTCTACTTTGCCGGTTTCTAATTTATCAAGCGAGAGAAAATCATTCAGTATGCCGGTAAGATTGGTTACCGATGACTTGATGCGGTTGATATGCTTTTCACGTTTGTCTGCATGTTCAGGGCTGTCGTATTTCTGCACCAGAGAAACGGATGAAAGTATGGTGCTCAGCGGTGTGCGGAACTCATGCGATGCCATTGACACAAAGCGCGATTTCAATTCGTTCAGCTCCTTTTCTTTTTCCAATGATTTACGAATTTCAATTTCGGCTTTTTTCTGTTTCGTAACATTTTGTTCCACCACTAAAATTTCATCTACATTTCCTTTGGTATCGGTTAGCGGAACAGCATTCAGCACATAATGATTATTACGGTATTCAAATTCAAATGAGTTGCTCATGCCTTTAAAAACATCACGCAACTGTTTTTCAATGTTTGCGCCAATATCTTTTGGCAGCCTGTCGAGATAATAAGTTCCGATAAGGTCTTTGCTGGTAACACCAATTTTGAAAAGTTCTTTTCCCTCCACAAACACATAGCGCAGTTCTTTATCAAAAACACTAATAGTTCCGTTGGGATAATTGCGGGCAATGGCGCTGTATAGTTTTTCACTTTCACGCAATTCTTCGGTGCGCTCTTCAACCCGTTTTTCGAGTTCATTGTTAAGCTGAAGAATTTTTTCGTCCATTGCCTTGCGCTCCGTAATATCGGCCCGTATGGCAACATACTGGTAAGGTTTCCCATCTTCGTCCAGAAAAGGGATTATTGTAGTATCCACCCAATAAATGGTTCCGTCCTTTGCTTTGTTTTTCAATTCACCCCGCCATATTTTTCCGTTGGCAATGGTTACCCACAGGTTACGGATAAACTCTTTGGGATGATGACCGGAATTAATAATGCGGTGGTCTTGCCCGATTAATTCTTCGCGACTGTATTTTGAAATTTTGCAGAAATTATCGTTGGCATGTTTTATAATTCCTTTCTGGTCGGTGATGGCAACAATGGCTGCTTCATCCAATGCAATTTTATAATCGGCAAACTCTTTTAGTGTTTGCGATAAATGCTGATCGGCTTTTTTACGCTCGGTAATATCGGTAAGCAGTGCCATCACCAGCATTTCGTCTTCGTTTTTAAAATAATTAAGGCTTATTTCAATCGGAAATGTGGTGCCGTCTTTTTTTCTTCCCTGTAAGTCCATGCCCGCTCCCATGGAGCGTTGCTTGGTTTTTTTGTGATACCCCTCGCGGTGTTTCACATGTTTTTGGCGCAAGCTGTCGGGAACCAGCATGTCAATTTCTTTTCCAATCAACTCGCTTTTAGAATAACCAAACATTTCGCAAGCCCTGGGGTTAACCATAACGATATTTCCCTCCTTGTTGGCAACAAGCAGTCCTTCACCGGCCGATTCAAACAGTATCTGGTAAATGCTTTCCTGGTCTTTAAGGTTATACGTTTTCATGCCGGTGTTTTATACCGACAAAAATATCATTTAAAAAAATGGGCTTAAATAGTCAACTGTTTTTTTACTACCTGAAGCAATCCAAAAAGTTCGCGTGAAGCAATGGAATACAAAATGTATTTCCCTTTTCGTGTTCCTTTGATATACCCGGCTTTGGTTAACAGGCTGAGGTGATGTGAAGTGAGTGATTGTTCGGTCTTAATTTTTTCACAAATGTCATTGACTGAAACTTCACCTTCTGCATTCCAGTAATTCGAGAATTTGCACACGCAAAGGATGACCTACAGCACGTAAAACCGATGCGATTAAAATATGTTCGTTGCTTTTCATAGTTGTATTATTTGTTGATGCAAAATTGTTTCATATCAACTGTTTATGTTCTGATGCCCGTCATGCCGAAACATGATATTAATCATACCGCGTGCTGACACACCTCATGTGATGAGCCTTTTGACTGGCAGATATTTGCCACAAATTAAACTGTCTATGCAAACTATTCTGCTTCCGACTGATTTTTCGGCTAACGCACGAAATGCTGTCAAATACGCCATCCGTTTTTTTGGTGCTGACAATCATTTCATATTACTTAATACCTGGCAGGCGCCTTATACACCACCCGAAGTATTAATTTCGGTGGAAGATATTCTGATGAAAGCCTCAAAAGATGGGCTGGAAAAAGAATCTGCTGCTGCACAAAAAATACAGGGCGCAGAAAAAACAAAGTTTGAAACCATATCGGAATTTGGCAACTTAGTTGATATCCTCAATGAAGTGGTGCGCGAAAAGAAAGTGGAGTTTGTTGTAATGGGCACGCAGGGAGCCTCGGGTTTGCGCGAAGCTATGTTGGGCAGCAACACTGCTTCAGCAGCTAAAAGCCTTAGTTGTCCTTTGTTGATTGTGCCAGCACGGGCTGAGTTTAAGAGTTTGAAAAAATTTGTTTTTGCAGCCGATTATAAACAAATTGAAAAACAGGATTCGCTGGCAGTTTTGGTAAATCTTGCAAAAACACAGAACTCGGAAATTACTATTTTGAATGTGCTTGACAAAGGAAAAATAACCAATGTAAAACAGGGTTATGAAGGACTGAAAATTGAACACCTGCTTGCAGGCGTAAAACACAATTTCAGTTTTATTGAAGATGATGATAAAGCTGCCGGCATTGATGAATACCTGCATACCAACAACCCTGATTTATTAGTAATACTGGAACGCAAAACCGATTTTTTCAAAAGCATTTTTCAGCGCAGCATTACCAAACAAATGGCTTTTCACACGCATGTGCCAATGTTAGTGCTGCATGAATAAAATATCCGTAATCGTCATTTTATTTTTCAGCTTATTTCAGGCTTGAAGATTATAAGAACTCATCCGTGTATCGTTTTTTTCTTTCCGTATTTTGCAATCACCGTTGCTTCATATTCCAGAAACTCTTTCCAACGTTTATCCACATCTTCACCTTTGGCATATTTCTTTGCCAGCTTGATAAATGTGGTGTAGTGATTTGCTTCGCTTTCCATCAAATCGCGGTAAAAAGCAGAAAGTTCTTTGTCTTTAATATTCTCTGAAAGCACACGAAAACGTTCACAGCTGCGGGCTTCAATCATAGCGGAAAAAAGCAACCTGTCAACCAACACAATTTCGCGTTTGTGTCCTTTTCTTACAAATAAATACAGTTCATTTACATATTCATCTCTGCGTTCTCTGCCCAAAACATTTC
>JAGVLY010000008.1 GCA_020054035.1 Bacteroidia bacterium
CGGGTAACGGTTTCTTCTTCTTTGCCGGGGTCGGTTACAAGCAGCAAAGGCTGTTTAACATTGGCAAGCAAGGCACCCACCCAGGGAGCAAAATCACCATTCAACCCAATGCTTACCGATTGCGGAATAAAGCCTTTCCAGAATTCGTTATTGCTGCGGGTATCTAAAATCAATGCTCCGGTTTCTTCGGCTGCTGCTTCAAATTCGGTTGCCGATAATGCTTTCATTCCATTATTAAGAATGGTTTCAAAACTATCGTATCCTTTTTTGTTCATGGCCACATTCATTCCGAAATAGGCCGGGGGAGGAAGTAAACCATCGGTTACTTCTTTTACAAATTCTGCCTCGGTCATGTTAGCTCGCAAGGCATAATTGAACTGCTTCTGGTTGCCGATGGTGGAGACGGTTTCTTTGCTCATGTTTTTTCCGCAGGCACTTCCGGCACCGTGTGCGGGATAAACGATCACCTCATCAGGAAGGGTCATTATTTTAGTGCGCAGCGAGTGAAAGAGCGTTGCAGCCAACTGCTCCTGAGTCATGCTTGCAGCTTTTTGTGCCAAGTCGGGGCGACCAACATCACCAATAAACAGCGTATCGCCCGAAAAAATGGCATGCTCTTTTCCGTTTTCGTCAATCAGCAGAAAGGTGGTGCTTTCCATTGTATGCCCCGGAGTATGCAGCGCCTTTATTTTTATGTTGCCAAGTTGAAATACCTGTCCGTCAGTTGCGCTGATGTGGTCAAAACCACAGGTTGATTCAGGACCATAAACAATGGCTGCGCCTGTTTCGCGACTAAGGTCAAGGTGTCCGCTTACAAAGTCGGCATGAAAATGTGTTTCAAAAATGTATTTCAGTTTTACTCCATCGCGTTGCAGGCGGTTGAGGTAAGGTTGTATTTCGCGCAGCGGGTCAATGATGGCAGCTTCACCGTTACTGGTTATATAGTATGCGCCCTGTGCAAGGCAGCCGGTGTAGATTTGTTCTATGGTCATGGCGTTATAAATTTACAATTTACAAATGACAAAGTTCAACTAATAATCAATTTCAAAAAAATCAAATTCTAAACAACTGACAATTCCGGTTTTGTTATTTGTCTTTTGCTATTTGCTATTTGTTATTTGTCTTTTGCTATTTGTTATTTGTCTTTTGTCATTTGGTGTTTGAGATACAAAGGTGCAAAGATGTTTTGAAACGGCTTTACATTAACGATTAAGATACCACAAGGAGGCATTAAGCACAGTTGCAAAACTTACCCAAAGCAAGTAAGGTAGTTGCAAATAAGCAGCAGTAGGCGATAGCTTATGAAACTGCAAAATCATAAACAGAATAAATGCCCACAGCGTAACTATTTCAACCAGCGCAATACCCGGGCGGTGGAAATAAAAGAACAGAAAACTCCATGCGAAATTGAGAAAAAGCTGAACCCCGAAAATGAGGAGGACTGCGGTACGCACTTCCGATTTTGGTGTTTGCAAAATCAGGTAAAGTCCTATGCCCATTAATATGTAAAGAGCCGTCCACGCTGGGCCAAAAACCCAAGATGGCGGATTGAAAAAAGGTTTTTGCAGCGTATCATACCACCCGTTCATTCCGCTTGCAGTGGCTATACCTGAGGTAAAGCCTACCAGCAAAACTCCTGCTATGCAGGCTGCCAGTGTAAGCCATTTAATGTTTGCCATAAAGCTGTTTTTGTGGAAATTAAACAAGCTACTGCTAACAATGTTTAGTTAATGTAACCGAAGTTACAGCATAAAACTGAATTATGTTATTTCTTTGTGCCTGTTAATTAAAATCAAAACAATCATGGAAAACTTTGACCGCCATCAGCATTGGGAAAAAATTTATCAGACCAAACAACTGTGTGATGTAAGCTGGTATCAGCCTACGCCTTCTACTTCACTTGAGTTTGTAAAGCAGTTTAATGTGGCCCTTAATGCTAAAATTATTGATGTGGGTGGTGGCGACAGTTTTCTGGTTGACCATTTGCTGGATATGGGCTACACCGATATAACGGTACTTGATATTTCTGAAACCGCTATAAACAGAGCTAAAGAACGCCTGGGCAGCAAGGCCGCAAATGTAAAATGGATAGTGGCCGATGCAGCAGGTTTTCAGCCCACCGAAAAATATGATTTCTGGCACGACCGCGCTGCCTTTCATTTTCTTACCGATGAGAAGGAAATTGAAAACTATATTGCTACCATTCAGCAAAGCATGAGTGCTAAAGGCGTTCTGGTAGTAGGCACTTTTTCTGAAAACGGTCCTGAGAAATGCAGCGGCATTCAGATAAAACAATACTCAGAAACTACCATGACCGACAGGCTGAAAAAGTTTTTCGAGAAAATAAAGTGCATTACGGTTGACCATAAAACACCGTTTGACACTATTCAGAATTTTATTTTCTGCAGTTTCAGAAAACTGCAAACGGCTTAGCTTATTTTTTCTCTATCAGCACCACACAGTATGCCGAAACCCCTTCTTCACGGCCTACATACCCTAATTTTTCGGTGGTGGTAGCTTTAATGGAAAGGTCTTCTTCGCTGATGCCCATTACTTCGGCTAACACCCGTTTCATTTCAGGAATAAACGGATTTATTTTAGGGCGTTGCAGACAAATGGTGCTGTCTATGTTGCCTATGGTGTAGCCTTTTTCGGTAATCAGTTCCACCACTCTTTTCAGCAGAATTTTGCTGTCAATATTTTTGAACTCGCCAGCTGTATCTGGAAAATGAAAACCAATATCGCGCATGTTGGCTGCGCCCAAAAGTGCATCGCAGATAACATGAATAAGCACATCGGCATCGCTATGACCAAAAGTCCCGTGGGTGTGGGGTAGTTGTATGCCGCCCAGCCAAAAGGGGTGACCTTCGCGTAGTTGGTGAACATCAAAGCCGAAGCCGGTACGGATTTTTGTCATTTGCTTTTTATTTGTGGCCGCAAATATAGCCGTGATTTGCAATAACCCCTAAAACATAGCTGAGCAGGTAGCCCCTACGGGGCTTTAATAGCTACCTTTTCTTTTTTCTACAAACAGGTCGTCCCTCCGGGACTTTAGCAGCCTCGTAGAGGCGATCTGTTTGTAGAAATAAATGTCCTCCATTTTTAAAAGCCCCGTAGGGGCGACCTTACAATTTTCCGCCATTTCCATACTCATTTCCGCTGGCGGAAAGCATCACGGAAATGGCGGAAGTAAGCTCGGAAATGGCGGAAATGAGTATGGAAATGGCGGAATGGACATTTTTATTTATCTGTTTGTGCGAAATTTACTCGACACCTTCTTTTTCTTTCTTAGCCTTTAGGTTAGCAAAGTCAAAAGTAAGCGTAAAACGCAACGTGTTTTCCAATGGGTGGCGTTGCTGTGTAGGCACTAAGTAAGCAAAGTCAAGCCCGAATACATTGTAGCGGATACCTGCACCCAGCGTAAAATATTTACGGTTTCCTTTTGAAGCATGCTCGTTAAAATATCCGGCACGCACCGCAAACATTTTGTTGTACCAATACTCCATACCTATAGAATAGGTCAACTCACGAAACTCTTCTTTTCCGCCATCAGGTGCATCGCCAAAACTTTGAAAAATACCCGAAACCACACTTACGTTAGGATTTTTTCCGGCTTCAATCTCATAATATCCGTTTCCGTCAGGTATAGGATTTCCTGAAGAATCACGCGCCAGACGCGGAGGTGTTGGCACCAACAGTTTGTTAATATCAACCATAACGGCAAGTGAGTTAAACTCGTCAAAGTTGATTTTGTAAGAAGGGCCAAGGCGCAGATTGATTGGAATAAAATCTTTCTCTGATGTTTGAGTGTAAGAAACTTTATTCCCAATATTAGATATGACTAAACCAAAAGCAAAATCAGATTTCATATCGCCAATTTTGATGTCGGGCTTGGTGATGTAAAGACCCACATCACCGGCAATTGCGTTGGCCGCTTTAGTAGCAGCGCCTTCAACCGAAATGCCACCTGTAAGGTTTGAATTTACATACCGCATGGCAATACCCATGGAAACAAAGTCAGAAAGTTTGCGTGAATAGGCTACATCCAATGCAAATTCGTTGGGGCGGAAATTACCGATTACATTACCTACGTTATCTGTAAACGTAATATCACCCAGTGAAAAATAGCGCAGCGAACCGGCAATGGTTTGCAGTTTTTTCTTTCCAAATCTTCCGTAACCCGAAAGATAGGCAAGGTTAATATCGGGAACTAATTTGCGCAACCAGGGAGTGTAAGAAACTGCAAAGCCCATGTCGTTTTCAACAAAGGCAAGTTTACCCGGATTCCAGTGAATAGAAGCTGCATCAGGAGTAGATGAAACACCTACATCGCCCATAGCACCTGCTCTGGCATCGGGAGTAATGGCTAAGAATGGAACAGCCGTGGTGATGGTATTAATTTGTATGGTTTGCGCTGTCTGATTCTGATTTTGTTGCGCAAGAATGTGTTGGCTTCCTGCGCAAAAAGTGAACGCTGTCAGGGCTGTTAAAACAAGTTTGTTTTTCATCTGATTTTTTTTGAAGGATTGCAAAGATAGATTTATTTGTGATTTAGTGAGTGGGTGATTTAGTGATTGCTGCATGGCTATTTTACTATTGGCTATTTGGCTATGTGACTAAGAACTAATTTAAGATTACTAATTTTTCAAATGCCTGCGCGGTGTAGCCTTCAGGTGTGCGCACTTTTACGCGATATACATAAACGCCTCTTCCTATTTTCTGGTCATAATCATCGCGCCCGTTCCACTCAATTCCTTCGACCCGGAAACCATCGTTATACACCTGCTGGTTAATGGTTTTCACCACTTTCCCTGAAACGGTAAACACCTGAATATTTACATCCAGAAAGTCGCAGGGGCGGTTGTGTTCAAACATAAACTCAGTATGTGTGGTAAACGGATTAGGATAATTCAACACATGCTTCAGAGCTAAATCAGCTGATTGCGAAACAATAAATTCAGTATAAGCATCAGACGAATTGTTGTAAACATCCCATACTTTCATTTTCAGTGTATGCCTGCCTTCGCTCAATGCAGCGAAGGGATAACGCACTGTTCCGCTCTGGTAACTGTTAAGGTCTGCCTGGTAATATTCGTTCAACACAATGGTTTTGTTGGTGTTTTCGTCCAGCACGGCAGCAACATCGTGTCCTATTCCGTTGCCAACGGTGTTTACCCCGCTGGGGTCGCTTACTACAGCATACAGCAAAGGATTTTCGTTGGTAACTCCGCCAAAAACAAATTTAGCATCGTTCAGGTAAAGGTTTACCTGCGGGCCGTTTGCATCGGGTGTAACATTATTGGCAGAGCCGCCAATAATCACATTTTCATAATAGCCATTGGCATCGGTAATTCCATCGTAAGCATAATAGCTTATTCTTCCGAAACCATAGTTATAGGAAATGTCTTTCGGCATAATGAACGTGAAGCTGAAATCACCATTAGTAACGCTTGCTTTTCCTTTATAAAGAATATTTTTCTGCAGTTTAAAAGTTGCCACCTGACTTTCGGGATCATTGGCAAGCGTGCTTGGGGTTGCGGCTTTGTCAAAAACCGTGGGATAAATCAAGCCGTTGAAGCCTGTCATTTTATTTCCCTCACGGTCGTGGATTTCACCGGTTACAGTAACCAGACTTAATGCTTTCAGCGTATCAGGAATTCCATTCACAGGAACTCCATTCACAATAGGGTTTCCGTTTACAGAAGTTGTAACCACATTGTTTACCGGGTAAGCTAATAGTTGTGCAGGGTCGCCCAGCAACGAAAAGTTGCGGCTGTTCTGGGTTACTCCATAAGTGCCTTCATTCAGGGTTTTGCGCATTACCTCGCCCATCGCTGGGAAGGGTTGTCCGGGAAGCGGAAAAAAGTATTTGTAAAAATTTTTGTTCAAAGTAAAATTTGGAGCTGAAAAAACCAGGCGGGTGGTAGTGAACAGTGCAATTGCTCCCCCTTTTGGATTAAGCAGGGTGAGTTCTCCGGCAGAGGTTCTTCCGGGGTCATCAAAACGTGAAAACTCGCAGGTGGCAGTTAGAAAAACAGTCAGATTTTCAATGTTTGTCCAACTGTTAATATCGGATACTTCAAGAACACGCTCAAGCGCCCAGCCTACTTCTCCCCCGTGTCCGGTATAATTCATAAGAAGCCCGCCTCTCAGCACCCGGTTATTGATAGCCTCTTTTACCCCAGGATAACGTTGTCCGCCCGGGGTTGATTCCTGAATGAAAGCATCAAAATAAATTTTATCAATGTTGTAATTGTTCTGGGTGGTATCAATTCCCTTCGCAATTGCATCCGCCTGGTTGAAATGCAGGTTGTTGTCCTGATCGTCACCAACAAAAGTAATCCAGTTTCTCCAGTCAGGAGATGATATGCTCACGCTTTGCGCAGTGCAAAGGCTCGGATTTGTTTCAACAGCCGTAATTCCTTCGTAGTTGAGAATTTTGTTTACCACAGTTGTTGCTTCCTGCAAGGTTTGAACCGGCAAACGCCCTACGCCTATGTCCATAAAATGCGGGTTGCAACTGTCACAGCCTTCCACCCAAACGCCTTCACTTGGGTCAAGAAAACCGAAATAAGCATCGGAAACATATGCTGAAGTAGGGCTTAAAGATTGCAGAGACTGGTATGTTACAATACGATTGGTATTGTTGGCAAGACGGTCGCGGTTATCATAAGAGCCATCGCCAAAGAGCAAAAGGTATTTCGGAAGCTCATCATCATTGGTGGCGCGGTCGTAAAACATTTTCATCATGTCGCGGATGGCTGAAACATCCTGCGCACCTGAAGCAAATTCGTTATAAACCTGTTCTGGTGTAACAATGGCAACGGTAAGCGGACTAACCAAATTGTTCCGGTGAAAATTAGCAAGACGTTCAGCTTCGCTTAAATACTCGGGATAGGCAACAATTACCATATCTACCTGCGGAAGCGCATGAATATCCTGATTGACAACTGACCCGGCATTTACGGGTGTTAAATAAGATGAACCATTAAAAGCAATATACTCATGCATGGTTTCTGCCGATGCCCTGAACACTTGGTTAGAGCCTGAAAGTGTTGCTATTTGCTGACGAACATTTACAGGGTCAGTAACATCCCAAATAGTAACTGCTGAGCTTGAATTGCCCAAAGAAAATTCGGCAACATTTCCTGCGCCCACACTGGCTGCATCGCGAAAAATCACCTGACTTCCTGCCATAGAAAGAAGCCTGCGCACATTCAATTCTATATAATTAAGCCAACCAACAGCCGTTGAAAAACCACCTTTATTATAAGTAACAGTTACATTAAGTGTTGAACTATTTGTCGTAAAATCCATATTGCCCGTTCCATCTGATGCCTGCGCATTCGTATAAACACCTGTTATGTTTTGAAACGGAATATTTAATGGAGAGCCGTTATTTACTTTTACATTAAATGAAGTGCTTGAACCTGTGCCGCAGGCACAAGCGGCTGCTCCCGAAACTTTAATATTTGCCGGAGTCGAGCCATCAATGTTTGGAAACGAAAATGAAAAGTCATAAGCGTTTTGAATATCGAAATATTCCCCATACCACTGTCTGCCTGATTTAATCAGATTTTTTTCATCGCTTTCATGAAAAGCATAATCATTAAAAGTATTGACATTATGCGTTGCAGGTTGGTCGGTAGAAGCAAGCGGGCTTACTCTTTTTCCTGCGCCAAGGTCGGCAGTAATAAAGTAATACGTGTTATCAGAATAATCATTAATAATGTGCTCAAATTTTGCAGTTGCATTGTTATATCTCCAACGGTGTGGCGATTGTCCGTAAAACAAAATATAATCACCCGCATCAAAACTGTTGTCGTTTTCACCTACTACAACTATTGCGTTTTCCTGCAAATCATTGTGTCTGAAATCAGCATTTGCTTTTGGCAACATACCGCCACCATTTCCATAAACACGAATGTTTTTAGGGTTTATGCCACTCACACTCATCCCTAATTCCTCTAATTGCTCATAACTGAGTTTATAAACGCCATCAGCATTTACAGAAACTTTATACCAACTTCCCGAAGCCAAAACAGAAGTAGAAGCTGCCGTAGCATTAGATTTTGGTTGAGCCGATTTAAAATCAGTTGCTACCACCTGCAAATCAAAACTCACTAATTTTTCAAATTGTCCTGAAGAAGAATTTTTACGAATAGGAATAAACGAAACCACCGAAATCTTCTTTTTGCGGTCGTAAGCTACTGATGCGCTTACTTCTATTTCAGAGCCTATTTTTTCAAGACCTTCAATTTTGGCTAATTCATTTGTTTCAAAAGGGGCATAAACCGGATTTACAATAAATGCTTTTATCTGCGAGGCATTATTTTCGGTTGCCCCTTTATAGACATAAACGGGCAAATTATTATTAGATGCATCATAAATTGCATCCTCAAAATACAGGAATGATTTTTCCATTCCCTCTGCTGGACTTTCCTTTTTTACCGCACCCCATTTTATTTCTTTTTTACCTGAGTTGCGTTGTTTCGCATATTGCGAAAAACTTAATGATGGCAGCAGAAACAAAGCTACTGCTAAAAGATGAAGTTTAGTTTTCATTCTTCCGGTTTTGTGATAAAAGTTGAAAGCAAAAATGCTTTTTAAATTTTATCGGTTATTAAAATTGTAATCTTCACGCTTACCATTTTTCAAAAAAGAAAAGCGGCTTGTTTTTAATCAAAATTCAGAGTAGAAATCTGCGATATGCGTGGTATATGGAGTTGTATTAAGGAGGGCAAAGATAGATTATTTTTCAAAAAACCAAATCCTGAGTGAAAAAATATCGATAAATGACAACATTTTGAGCGCATTGCCGTTGCAGCCGAAAGTTTATTGCTCTTAAAATGAGCAGACACAATAAAAATCTTTTTGCCACGTTTTCTAATTAAGAATATTATTCTCTATATTTGTTACCCTTATAGACGACCGTAAACGCAGTATTTATAAACACGATATTAACTAAATCTCAATAATAGCATGGTAAAGCGATTACTTTTTATCTCCCTGCTTGCGCTATCACTAATAGACAGCGCAAAAGCACAAGACCCGCAATTTACCCAGTTTTACGCCAATCCACTTTATTTAAACCCCGCTTTTGCCGGAACGGCAATTTGCCCGCGTATTATTATGAATTATCGTAACCAGTGGCCTGCAATTTCAGGTACTTATGTTACGTATAGTGCCTCTTACGACCAGCATTTTGATGCGTTACATGGTGGTGTTGGACTTTTAGTTACTAATGACAGAGCAGGAGAAGGAACATTGAATACTTTAGGAATTAACCTTATGTATTCTTACCGTTTGGAAGTAAGTCGTAAGTTTTCAATGAAGTTAGGTTTGCAGGCAAGTTATATGCAGAAGAAAATAGATTGGAATAAACTAACTTTTGGAGACCAGATTGATTCGCGTTACGGGTTTATTTATAATACTAATGAAGTTTTTGGCAGACAAAGTCGAGGATTTCCTGATTTTTCAGCGGGTTTGCTTGGTTTTAGTGAACGTTTTTATGTGGGTTTTGCAGCACATCACCTTACTCAGCCGGATGAGGGTTTTCTTGGAGTAAGTAAACTTCCAATGAAATTGACGGGACACATTGGTTTTGTTTCTTATTTCAACAAGAAAAGAAAAGAGAAAGGAAACTGGTCGCTTAACGTATTGTACCAGCAACAACAGGATTTCCAACAAATCAACTACGGATTTTACATCAACAAAGGTGTTTTTGTAGGTGGATTGTGGTTCAGACAGAACTTTTTCAACGCAGATGCGTTTATAGCCCTTGTCGGATTTCAGTACCAAGGATTTAAATTTGGCTACAGCTATGATGTAACTGTGTCAAAACTAAGTAATGCAACTGCCGGTTCGCACGAATTTTCAGTGGCTATGCAATTCCCTTGCAAGCCTAAGAAGAAGAAGTTCAGAGCTATTAGTTGTCCTTCGTTCTAAAAATAATTTCAATAGCACACAATAATAATTTTTTCGCAGCGTTATACAATTAAACCAATTCATCAAAAACATGAAAACTGCAAACAAGAGAATAGCATATAAATTAGCAGCTATGTCTTTTATTGTCGCAATGATTACCTCTTGCGCAAAAGAAAAATCAAGCACCACAGGTTGGGATTACAACAATTCTAAAAACGGAGGTTTTGAGGTTGTTGACTATGAAGGTCAGGAAACCGGTCCAGGTTTGGTGTTCATTGAAGGCGGTACTTTTTCAATGGGGCGTGTTGAACAGGATGTGCGTTACGATTGGAATAACGTTCCAAGAAGGGTTACCGTTTCTTCCTTTTATATGGACGAAACCGAAGTAAAAAACGTGGATTACCGCGAGTATCTTTATTGGTTAACTCGTGTTTTCTACGAAAGTTATCCGGAGGTTTTCAAAAAAGCATTGCCTGACACGTTAGTGTGGAGAGATAAGTTGGCTTATAACGAGCCTTATGTGGAGCTTTATTTGCGTCACCCATCATACCAGTATTATCCTGTTGTAGGTATTAACTGGTTACAAGCAACTGATTACTGCGCATGGAGAACTGACCGGGTGAATGAGATGATTTTGATTCGTGAAGGTATTTTGCGCGTAAACCCTAATCAGGTTGATGATGACAACTTTAATACAGAAGCATACTTAGCAGGACAATACGAAGGTTTGGTAAAAAGTGATTTGTATGACCTTGATCCGAATAAAGACACTCGTAAAGTGCGTATTGAGGACGGAATATTTCTTCCAGAATACCGTTTGCCGACTGAAGCTGAGTGGGAGTTTGCTGCACTTGGTTTGATTGGAAATACTGTCTTTGAAAGGGTAACAGAACGTAAACTGTATCCATGGAACGGAGAAACGGTTCGTAACCCGGATGAAAGCAATAAAGGAGATATGTTAGCCAACTTCAAAAGAGGTCGTGGTGATAACATGGGTGTTGCCGGCAACTTGAATGACAATGCTGATATTCCTGCTCCGGTTGATTCATATTGGCCTAACGATTACGGTCTGTATAACATGGCAGGTAACGTGAGTGAGTGGGTAATGGATGTTTACCGTCCACTTTCTCAGGAAGATGAAACTGACTTTCGTGCATTCAGAGGTAACGTTTACCAAACTCAATTGAGAGATGAAGAAGGTGCGATTGCTGAGAAAGATAGTTTGGGTCGTGTTATCTGGAGAGGTGTTACAGAAGAAGAAAGTCTTGACAGAAGAAACTACAACAAATCTGACAACATCAATTATGTTGATGGTGATTTTGAGTCAAGCATTTTTTACACTAACGAAGAGTATAAAGATGATGCTAAAACTGATAAGCGTATGTATGACTACGGTCTTACCTCATTGGTAAATGACAAAGCTCGTGTTTACAAAGGTGGTTCATGGAAAGACCGTGCATATTGGATGGTTCCGGGAACACGCAGATTTTTGGATGAAAAACAAAGCACTGATTTCTTAGGTTTCCGTTGTGCAATGACCAGAGTGGGAAGCCCAACAGGATTTTAATAGTCCATAGTTAATAAATAAAAAGCCCTGTCGAAATAGTTCGGCAGGGCTTTTTTAGTTTTACGGCATGACAAGTATTGCTGAATTGTATTCTCTTTTCCTACAACACTCTGTTGTTTGCACTGACACGAGAAACATTATTCCCGAATCTATATTTTTTGCGCTGAAAGGCGAGAATTTTAATGCAAATGCTTTTGCTGCTGAAGCCATTGAAAAAGGTTGTGCTTATGCTGTAATTGATGAAGCGGAACACAAGAAAGGAGAAAAATTTCTATTGGTTGTAGATGTATTGAAAACATTGCAGGATTTAGCAGCACATCACCGCAATCAATTGAAAACACCTGTAATTGGAATAACTGGAACTAATGGAAAAACTACAACAAAAGAGCTAATCAATTCTGTTCTAAAAGAAAAATATAAATGCTTTGCCACAAAAGGAAATCTGAATAATCATATTGGTGTTCCGCTGTCATTGTTGTCTCTTACAAAGGAGCATGAACTGGCAGTGATAGAAATGGGGGCAAGTAAGCCGGGCGACATTGAAGAACTTTGCAACATTGCTTTTCCTGATTATGGAATAATTACCAACATAGGAAGAGCGCATTTGGAAGGGATGGGCGGATTTGAAGGTGTTTTGAAAACAAAGACAGAATTATTCCGACACATTAAATCGCACGGGAAATTACTTTTTGTAAATGCAGATGATCCGTTGCTGATGGAACATGCAAGAGAGTTTGAGCACTTTACTTATGGAAAAACAGAAAATGCTGATGTAATTGGTACACTTGTTTCAGGTGAAGCTGAATTGGTGGTAAAGTGGAAAACAAAAAAGAATGTAGCTGAAACTAAAGTTGCTTCGCACCTACCGGGCAGCTATAATTTCCCGAATATTATGGCTGCAATTTGCATAGGAACGTATTTCGGGTTGAGTGAAGAGCAGATAAAGAACGGAATTGAAAACTATATTCCAACCAACAATCGTTCGCAGGTTGTTAAATCGGGTAGCAACACTATTTTAATGGATGCTTACAATGCTAATCCATCGAGTGTGGAGGCAGCTTTGGAAAATTTCGGCAAAATAAAAGGCAATAACAAAACCATTATTTTGGGCGAAATGCTTGAACTGGGCGAAACTTCAGCACACGAACATGCACATATTCTTCAACTGGTTGAAGGAATGACTTTAACGCAGGCTTATTTTACAGGCAGTAATTATATGGCGTTGCGTGAAAAATTTCCGCAAAATATTTATTTTAAAGATGTGATGGAGTTGGTGGAGTTTTTGAAAAAAAGCCCAATTCAAAACTCACAGATTCTAATAAAAGGTTCGCGTGGAAATAAGCTTGAAAAATTATCAGAAGTGTTTACTCCTACAGCCTGACCAAGACTGTTAAAAAACGTTAAACTATTCATCGCCAAAGAGGTTTACACCTACTTTTGAGGCAATGAATAAAACCATTATCCGAATTACCATTATTTGCATGGCGCTTGCCCTGATAGGGCTTACGGGCGTGCAGGTGTATTGGATAAAAAATGCCATGGCGTTGCGCGAAAAGCAGTTTAATCAGGCTGTAAATGAGGCATTGGGAAATGTAGCTTACAATTTTGAGAAGCAACGTGTGGCACAAAATTTTTCGCGACAGGTTGACCTGCAAAATCGCAGGATGGAACTTTTTCGCAAGTTAGATTCAATAGGGGCGGCAAGTGTATTAACGTATGATAGTCTTTGCACGCCTTCAGGGTTCAATGATAATTTTGACTTTTCAGCTACGGGAAACGATTTTGAATTGAATATTACTGAAGAGGTTGTTGAAGATTCAAGCGGATATTTATTGACAAAAACCAGAAAAAGAAGTTTTGGCCCGCGAGGTTTGAAAGAAGCTAAAACAGTAGTGGAAAATAATCCCGAAGCGGATTTAGCA
>JAGVLY010000081.1 GCA_020054035.1 Bacteroidia bacterium
ACCTCAATATCAAAATAGCTACAAAAGCTGAGGCTCAGGTTAATCTCTACATATTTGATGTGTATGGAAACATTAAATTCTTTCAGGATTACTATGTTGATTTTGCGCCTTTTATTTATCCGTTAGACAATTTCGATGTTTCAAATTATGATAAAGGTGTTTATGTTTTGGTTATAGAAAGCCAGGGGTACTACCAATTAGAGAAATTTGTAAAGATTCATCACGGGGACAATTAAAATTTCTACTTTTAAACCTTTATTTACTTTTGATTTCTTCTCTGAACTAACCAAATGCCTGTTGCGGAAATAAAGAATGATACCAAGGAGGTAGTGAAAAAGATTTTCACCGACTACCTTGAAAAACACGGACACCGGAAAACTCCCGAACGCTTTGCCATACTCAGTGAAATTTATTCGCAGAACGACCACTTTGATATTGAATCGCTTTACCTGAAAATGAAGCAGAAGAACTACAGGGTAAGCCGCGCTACTTTATACAACACCATTGAACTTTTGCTTGACTGCAAACTGGTAACCAAACACCAGTTCGGCAAAAATCTTGCACGCTTTGAAAAATCATACAAATACCGCCAGCACGACCATTTGATTTGTGAAGACTGCGGAAAAGTATTTGAATTCTGCGATCCACGCATTCAACAGATACAAAACATGGCAGGAGAAGTACTGAATTTCAACATAAGCCATCACTCGCTTAACTTCTATGGAAGCTGCAAATTGCTTGCAACAAAGGGGAAATGCGAACGAAACCAAAACTAAAATTGCTTAACTTATAACCAAAACCACTATGAGTTTTACTCACACTATTTCAGAAAAACCAAACTATACACTTATTTCAGTTGAAGGAAGATTAATTGAAAAAAATGAAGCCGAAGGACTTATCTCTGAAGTGGAAAACCTGATTGCAAGAGGCAAAAATAAATTCCTGATTGACGGAAAAACGCTAGAATACATGAACAGTTCAGGACTTGGTGTTTTACTACACATCCTGACTAAAGCCAGAAATTCAGGCGGTGAAGCTGTGTTGTGTGAACTTTCTAAAAAGGTAAAACAGCTATTTATTATCACTAAGCTAACTTCCGTTTATTCAGTGGTGGACAGTTACAGCGAAGCAGAACAGAAATTCAAATAAACTATTTATAAACCGGTACTTGTTTGTTGGTTTACCAATGACAAAAAAACAATGACTATTGACTAAAATCAAATGAAAGCAGACGTATTATTAGGTCTTCAATGGGGAGACGAAGGGAAAGGAAAAATTGTTGACGTGCTTACACCGCATTACGATGTGATTGCCCGTTTTCAGGGCGGACCCAATGCAGGTCACACATTAAAGTTCAACGAAACAAAGCATGTGCTTCACACCATTCCCAGTGGTATTTTCAGGGAAAACTGCATTAATATCATCGGTAATGGTGTAGTAATTGACCCTGTTGTTTTCAAGAAAGAGATTGATGCGCTGGAGAAGTTCGGATTTGATATACGCAAACGTCTTTTCATTTCACGTAAAGCTCACCTAATTCTTCCTACACATAAGTTTCTGGATGCCGCTTCTGAAAGTTCAAAAGGAAAAGAAAAGATTGGTTCAACACTGAAAGGTATCGGTCCTACTTACATGGATAAAACCGGGCGCAATGGTTTGCGTGTAGGTGATATCGAAAGCACTAAGTTCAAAGAGAAATATACTTTTCTGAAAGACAAACACGCACAAATACTCAGCTTCTATGATTTCAATTACAACCTTGCCGAAGTAGAGCCTGCATGGTTTGAAGGTATTGAACTGCTGAAAAGTTTCACGCAAATAGACAGCGAAATTGTAATAAACCAATACCTGAACGAAGGCAAAAAAATTTTAGCAGAAGGTGCGCAGGGTTCGTTGTTGGATATTGATTTTGGTTCTTATCCTTTTGTTACCTCATCCAACACTATTTGTGCGGGAGCTTGTACAGGGCTTGGTATTGCACCGAACCGTACGGGCGAAGTAATCGGTATTTTCAAAGCCTACTGCACCCGTGTGGGCAGCGGTCCTTTTCCTACTGAACTGGAAGATGAAACCGGAGAACAAATGCGCCAAATCGGTGCTGAGTTTGGTTCAACCACAGGCAGACCAAGACGCTGCGGCTGGTTAGATTTACCTGCATTGAAATACGCCATTATGCTAAACGGAGCCACCCAACTCATTATGATGAAAGCCGATGTAATGGATAGCTTTTCTACCATAAAAGTATGCACAAGCTACAACTACAAAGGCGAAAACATTAGCTATTTGCCTTATGATTTTTCACCTGAGTTGCTACAACCGGTTTATACTGAAATGCCGGGCTGGAACAAGCGATTAGATGATATCACTTCTATCAATGATATTCCGGAAGAACTTTCGGCTTACGTTGAATTTATTGAAAAGGAAACAGGTGTTCCTGTAAAAATAATTTCGGTTGGACCCGACAGAGGACAGACCCTCTTCAGAAATAACACCGAGAAAGTGGCTGTATAGAAAATGAACAAGGTTGGCTTTTATTTCTCAATGCTTCTTTGCGCAGGCATGTTCTTTTCCTGCAAAAAAGAAAACATGGGCGATTGTTTTAAAAGCACTGGCGATATAGCTATTGAATACCGCACACTTGCTGCTTTTGACACCATTGAAACAAAAGACAATGTAAATGTATTTCTTACCACCGATACTTTTTTTGAAGTTAAGGTAGAAGCCGGTGAAAATCTGATACCACTTATAAAAACAGAAGTAAAAAATAATAAACTGATTATTTATAACAACAATAAATGCAATTGGGTGCGTAGTTTTTCTGTCCCCATTAATGTGCATGTTACCATGCCTTCACCGGGCGGAATTATTAACGAAGGCACAGCCAATTTTAAAAGTATAAATGTTGTTAAAGACCGTACATTACTTATTAAAATGACCAGTTCAGGTGATATAGATTTACAATTAGACATTCCTCATTTGTTGGGCAATCTTTCAGCAAGTCAGGGTAATCTGTACCTGAAAGGAACTTGTAATTTATTTGAAGTATTTTACCTCGGAAACACCATTATTTACGGCAACGATCTTGCAATTGAAAAAGCATACATCCAAACAACAGGAACAGGTGATTTTCAGCTGAACGTATCAGACGAAATTGGTGCCAATATTGGTTGGGTTGGAAATATATATTATACTGGAGATGCAACTGTGGCTTATGCCAACTACACTTCCAGCGGACGAATAATTAAAAACTGAAAACATGTTTGAAAGTTTAAGTGAAAAGTTTGACAGGGCCTTTAAGATTTTAAAAGGACAGGGAAGTATTACCGAAATCAACGTTGCCGAAACGCTGAAAGAAGTACGCAAAGCCCTATTAGATGCTGACGTTAACTTTAAGATAGCCAAAACTTTTACCGACACGGTGAAAGAAAAAGCATTGGGACAAAACGTACTCACTGCAGTTTCTCCTTCACAACTGATGGTAAAAATCACCCACGATGAGTTGGTGAAACTGATGGGCGGCAGCCGCACCGACATTAATATTGAGGGTAGTCCGGCTGTTATTCTGGTTGCAGGCTTGCAGGGTTCGGGTAAAACAACGTTTACCGGAAAACTGGCTTTGCACCTCAAGAGTAAAAGACAAAAACATGTGTTGCTTACGGCCTGCGATATTTACCGTCCAGCCGCGATTGACCAATTGAAAGTGTTGGGAGAGCAGGTAGGCGTTGAAGTTTACAGCGAACCCGAAAACAAAAACGCTGTTCAGATTGCATTGAACGCAATCAAATTTGCAAAAGAAAATCACAAGAATGTAGTCATCATTGACACCGCAGGTCGTTTGGCTGTTGATGAAGAAATGATGAAAGAGATTGAGGCGGTTAAAAAAGCTGTCAATCCTTCGGAAACTTTGTTTGTGGTAGATTCTATGACCGGACAAGATGCCGTGAACACTGCCAAAACCTTTAACGAGCGTTTGAATTTTGACGGTGTGGTACTTACCAAATTAGATGGTGATACACGAGGCGGTGCCGCATTAAGTATTCGCTCTACTGTTGACAAACCCATCAAGTTTGTTGGTTTGGGTGAAAAAATGGAAGCGCTAGATATCTTCTATCCCGAGAGGATGGCAGACCGTATTCTGGGAATGGGTGATATTGTATCATTGGTAGAGCGCGCGCAGGAACAATTTGACGAAGAGAAAGCAAAAGCGCTTCAAAAGAAAATTGCAAAAGACACGTTTAACTTCAACGACTTTCTTTCGCAGTTGCAGCAGATAAAAAAGATGGGTAACATCAAAGATCTGGTGGGTATGATACCCGGCATGGGCAAAGCCATGAAAGATGTGGATATTAATGACGATGCTTTTAAAGGAATTGAAGCTATTATTCAATCCATGACCAAAGCTGAAAGAGAAACACCTTCTTTAATTAACGGCAGCCGCAAAAACCGCATTGCTGCCGGAAGCGGAACCAATGTTACGGAAGTAAACAAACTGATAAAACAGTTTGACGACACCCGCAAAATGATGAAGATGTTCCAGGACAAAAACGCAATGGCCAAGATGATGCGAAATATGCCTGCGGGGATGAAGAAGTAAGGAATCTTCTTTCTAAATTTGTTTACAATTAACAGAAACATGAAACAAGCAGATTATAAAAACCTTAGCATCCCTGAACGCATACTTCTTGTAGAGGAGATATGGGACAGTATTGCAGATGAATCTGCAGATATTGAGTTGTCTCCAGAGCATAAGAACCTGCTTAAAGAACGATTGGCTGAGTATAAAAAACTGGATAAGTCGGAGCGCAAAACGTGGGATGAAATAAAATCAAAGGCTAAGTCAAAGTTGAAAAAATGATTTACAATCTTGATTTTCTTCCGGGCGCTGAAGATGAAATTATTGATGCTTCACAATGGTATGAAAACAAGAAAGAAGGTTTGGGACTTGATTTCCTTCTTTCTGTTGAAGCAGCTTTATTCTCCGTTAAAAGACGACCTCTTAGTTTTCAGAAAGTATTCAGCAGTGCAAGACGCGCAGTTATAAGAAGATTTCCCTACGGAATATTTTATGTTGTGGAAGAAGATACTATTACAGTTATTGCTGTAATTAATTTTAATCGCAATCCAAAATTGTGGCAGAAAAGGTTACCGGAATAAGCCACACAAAGTGGTGATGAAATCAACCACTAATTAAACGTCCCTCTCCTGTCCAAAAACTGCTGCCACATCTGTAAGAATTTTTCAGACGCACGTTTCACCGGTTCAATATCTACACCTTCTTTTGCCATCAGCTTCCAATGTGAATCCATTAAACCCGGATGCGCCATACCCTGCACTTCAATGTCTTCATAACTCATACCGGGAACAAGTTCATAGCAGCCATCCTTGCCGTAACGGGGACGGTGATGATTTACCCATCCGTTAAAATCACTCTGAAAACCGATACTGATGTCGACCAATTCCTTTTCGTCAAGGTCTTTCAGCATAATGTTATTATTGCCGGAAATAGCAGCAAGATTATTTTCAATAAACTCCTTTAAGGCAAGGTAGCTGAAGATGTAGGAATCAATGGAGCCATTGCAATAACGGGTAAGGCTGTCGATCTTTGCTTTGTATTTCTCAGAGGGTTTAAAGGCCATCAATGATTCACCGCTCAGCGGCAACGACATCAATCCCTTATTGCGGTATATCTTTATAACATCCTCCTCCTCCACTCCGCGCGGATGATTTTGTATAGGCTTAAACATATCGTGCGTAACCAAAGGCGGAATACCTTTTTCTTCCATAAAAGCAAGCGCATCTTTGCGGGTTAAATCACTCATGTGCGTGAGGTCGGTCATTACGCCTGCATTGGCAAGCCATTGAATAGCCTGTTTACCTTTTTCGGTTAGTCTTCTCTTTTTCTCTCTGCGCAAAGCACCTTTTGTGTTCAGCATGGTAGTGCCCAATCCCGGACGTATTGCCGAAGCACCATATCGGGAATCAACCAAATGAACCAGCGTAATAAATGATACTCCTTTCTCGGCCCAGAAGTTAGCATCCTCCTGGCTGTCCACCAGATTTCTGCCACCTTCAATGGAAAACACAATAATGGTTTTGTCGGTTTTATGAACCAAATCTCTTACCTCCTGCGGGGTTTTAGCTATTGCAAAGTTGTCGGCATTATTCTTTACAAACTCATCATAATAGTTCAGTTGCTTTACAAGAATTCTGCGTGCTTTTTTTCTGCTCCACATATTTTCACGCGTCAGCACACCTACTACCATTATCCGCAAACCCTTATTATGATTGAAGTAATTGGCATAACAGATATTTTTCAGAAAATGTTTGTGCTTCAGATTTGGTGCATCTGCTTCATCAAACCAGGTCATACCTTTCTTGAAAAACGAATAGGGCACGTGCATGGTGGGATGCACCTGCAAATCCATGTACTCACGGATTTCCTGCGCAGGTGAGTGAAAATATACTACTGATGCAATAACAAGCGCAATAAGATTTTTACAAGAAAGCATACTTAAGAATTAGTCGGTTAAAATAATGCTAATTGAATTAGATACTACGAAGTATATTCGCACCATCAGATTACACAAATGAAGTACAGCAGGATTATTTTTCTATTTCTCTTCATCACCTCTCACGCATGTATTGCTCAAACATGGGTTGATTCGCTGGATGCATATGCCCGTGAAAAATACCTGCCAGCCAGTCATTATAAATGGGATTGGCAAAATGCATCCTTATTAAAGGTAATGGTGATGGAATATGAGTTAAGCCCTGAACCACAAAAACAAATCTATTTTAACTACATCAAAAAAGCCATGAATAAAAACTATGGCTTTGCGAACGGCAAAACGCCTAATGCCGTTGCTTCTGCTTTAGGAATGGCATTCCTTTATAAAACCACAGGCGAACTGAAGTATTTAAGAAAGTGCGAAGAGATATACAGCGATTATCAAAACATCCGCAGAACAAAAGAAGGTGGCGTTTCGCATCTTATGCTCTTTACCGAGTTGTGGGACGATACCGGTTTTATGGTTGGACAGTTTTTACTGGCTATGTATGAAGCAACGAATGATGAACAATATTTAGATGAACTGGTTCTTCAATTAAGAGTGCATCGCGAGAAACTGCGGGATGAGCAGTGGGGCTTATGGCGACATGGCTGGGATGCCGACATAAAAAATCATTTGTGTCTTTGCAGCAAACCGCATTGGCAAACTAAAGAAGACAGAAAAAGTGCAGAAATATGGGGCCGGGGAAACGGCTGGATTGTAGTAACACTTTCCGATATTTTAGAAACACTGCCGCGCGGCAATCCGCACTGGAATGAGTTTGCAGAGTATCTGAAAGAAATGATTGTGCATCTGCCGGAATTGCAGGATGCAAAAACAGGACATTGGTTTCAGTTGCCCGTAAGAAAAGATGACCCCGATAATTTTATTGAAAGTTCCTGCACTGCCATGTTTGCCTATGGTATTGGCGCTGCATTGCGTTTGGGTTTGGTTTCGGGAAACAACTATTCAGAAGCAGTTGACAAAGCCTACATCGGACTAAGAACGCACAGCATTGTTACAAAAGGAAACCACTACCTCACTACAAAAAACATTTGCATCGGCACCTGCATTGGTGATAAGGACTACTACCTGAAAAGAGGCGTGCAGCAAGGGCGGCCTTTTGGCTTAGGAAGTTTTATTCAATTTGGATTACGCTATGAAATGGACAAAGGAATGCGCCCTGATTACGGAATAAAGAAAGCCACAACTACTAATACTTTGTCACAAGATATTTATCCCGAAATGATTTTTGTTGAAGGCGGTGAATACGAAATGGGAAGCGATGATAAAACAAGAGGCGGCAGCCCCCGACACAGTGTTATATTGAACAGTTTCTACATCGGCAAATACGAAGTGAAACAGGATTTATGGCAAGCAGTGATGGGCAGCAACCCCAGCTTTTTCAAATGCAAAGATTGTCCGGTTGAAGAAATAACGCTGAAAGATATAGATGCCTTTCTGGTTAAGTTGTTTCAGTTGACCGGCAAACACTTTCGATTGCCTACCGAAGCAGAATGGGAATATGCTGCCTTAGGCGGAAAGCTAAGTAAAGGCTATAAATACAGTGGCAGCAATACTGTGGATGAAGTAGCATGGTTTGCTGATAATGCCGAAAACAAAACGCATCCTGTCGGACAAAAGAAACCAAATGAATTAGGATTGTACGACATGAGCGGAAATGCATGGGAAGTGTGCAGTGATGATTTCAATCTTGGTTTTTACAAACACAGTCCTAAACTAAATCCGAGAAATACCAAGAAAGGAATATTCCGTGCTGCCAGAGGTGGCTCATGGCGCAGTGATGAATTGCGCTGCCAAAGCAAAGCCCGCAACCGTTTTGCACCCGACCATCATAAAGAGAATGGTTGTTTTCGTCTGGTGCTGGATAAATAAGTTTAGTCTACCGAAGTAAAAAACAGATTACTTACCTATCTTATTAAAGACTCCTTCCTGTTTCATCAGGGCTTCAATTTCGTCAACCGTGCGGGGAGCAAGGGATGAAAGATTTTCGGGCTGACCTTCGGTAATAAGAATGTCGTCTTCAATGCGTACGCCAATGTTCCACCATTTGGGGTCACAATCACTTCCTTCAGGAATATAAATACCAGGTTCTACGGTAATTACGCTATTTACCTTAAGCACATCATAAAGCCCTGCATCGTGTACATCCAAGCCTAAATAGTGAGAGGTTCCATGCATAAAATACTTGCGGTAATCAGCAGCTTCTTTAATAATACCCAGTTCCAGAAGGCGGCTTTGCACCACCTTAACGGCTGCCTGATGAGGAGCCATAAAGGGTTTTCCTTTCAAGCATTTTTCAATTCCTGCGGCCTGCGCATCGTACACAATCTTGTAAATAGTTCTTTGCTCAGGCGAGAAGGTTCCGTTGATGGGAATGGTACGCGTAACATCGGCTGTGTAGCCGTGATATTCAGCACCTATATCTGAAACCAATAGTTCGGGATTATCCAGATGCTTGCGATTAGTCGTATAATGCAAAACGCATGAGTTCTCACCGCTTCCCAGAATAGAAGGAAAACCTACATCCTCAGCACCTTTTACTTTAAAGAAGAACTCAATAATAGCTTCGCTTTGGTATTCAGTCATGCCGGGCTCAAGGGCTTTCATCAGTTCAATCTCTGCCTCACAGGTCATGGTTATGGCTTTGCGAAGCAATACAAGCTCTTCCTTCAACTTAATCTCACGCAGGCTTGCCATCATCACTTCCAATCCTGCCACATCTGGTGATGCACGTTGCGTGTTCTTCTGAAATGTTTGTATCAGGTCATATAAATCACCATTCTCACCGGTTTCGTCACGCACATCGTTAAATATCTTACTGTTAAATACCTTATCGAACTTACCAAAGTCAATACCCGATTTTTGAAAATCATCATTAACCAAAGCAGGTTTAATACCTAACTGCTCCTCTACCCCATCGGTGCCCAGTCTGCGGCCTGTCCATACCTCACTGGCAGGGTTGCGGCTTTGCACAAAAATCATTTCGGTATTACCATCTGCAAACTTCTGCTTGTCTTTAAAAACAACTAACACTGCATTGGGCTCGGTTAGTCCGGTCAGGTAATAAAAGTCAGGATCCTGATGATATTCAAAATCCACATCATTGGCGCGGTTGCGCACAGGAGCTGCAAAGAAAACGGCAACAGAGCCTTCGGGCATCATAGCGCGCAAAGCCTCTCTGCGGCCTTTATGAAAATCTTTAGTCAGCAAATCCTCATCATAGCGGCTGGGCTGCTTTTCGCTTATTACTTTAGGCGCAACAGTTTCCTGTGCCGTAACCGAAATTACTACCGAAAGACTAAGGAAAAGCGAGAGTTTAGTTTGCATAAATAAAAAAAGCGTTGCCATGCAAAGATAGCAACGCCTGAATATTATCGGTTAAATACTACTATTTTGTAGTAAAACCTTTTTCTCTTGCTTCTTTCAAACAAGCATAAATGCCGTTTTTAGTAACATTTTTCAATGCAGAAGTAGAGATTTTAAGTGTTATTGATTTTTTTTCTTCAGCGATGAAGAAAGTCTTTTTCAACAGGTTAGGATAGAATTTCTTCTTAGTTTTGATGTTAGAGTGAGAAACTTTATGCCCTGTTATAGCTTTCTTACCTGTTAATTCGCAAACGTTTGCCATGATTTCCTTTTCGTTTTTTATTTGGGGCTGCAAATATAGAATTAATTCTAAAACAAAAACAATACTTTTGTGATAGAATTATTCCAATGAAAAAATTAGTCTTTTCTTAACTTACTCTGGTAACACTTTCTGTTATCTTTTTATCATCCTGCAAACCCACAGATGAACCGACCATAACAGACCTGAGCATTAACTTCTACCCAATGGCAGGAAACGATGCACTGGTTTATAATCAGGAATACACCGTAAACGGGCGCAAACTAAAATTTACAAAAGCACAGTTTTATGTTTCATCTGTAAGACTTCTAAACGCAGAATCCGCAAGCATAACTCCTGAAATGCCCTACGCATTGGTTCACGCGCTTGAAACTAATTACAGTGTGGGAGCGATTGATGCGGGAACTTATTCTTCACTTGAATTTGCGGTTGGAGTTGACTCCGCAGCCAATCATGGCGACCCAACTCAATGGGGCGCAACGCATCCTTTGTATGTAAACAGCCTTTATGCCAGCTACTGGGATTGGAGTCAGGGCTATGTATTTATGAAACTGGAAGGCTATGTGGATACAACAGCCGCAGCCAAGGGCACAGCTTCAACCGGTTTTGCCTACCACATAGGAAATGATGAAATGCTAAGAGCCATTAGCATTTCGCTGAACAAAACTATTGAAGGCAGCAATGCTAACATTGAACTAAATGTAGATTACGCAAAGCTTCTTGAAGATGTGGATCTGAAAACCGAACTGCAAACACATTCAATAGCCAACGAGCCTATTGCAGCTAAAATTGCTGACAAAGCGCAGGAAGCAATTACACTTAGGCCGTAAAGAAATTCTCTACTATCTCTAATCCGTGGTCAGTCAATATCGACTCGGGATGAAACTGCACACCACACACATCATAGGTTTTATGGCGAAAGGCCATTACAAAATCATGTTCGTCAGTGGCAGTAAGTTCCAAGCAATCAGGCAAGTCCTGTTTCTTTACCGCCCATGAATGATACCGCCCGCAGTTAAATTCCTGAGGCAATCCTTTAAATAGTTTGTCTGATGGGTCAACAACAATGCTTTTGCGCGCTACACCGTGCAACACCATATCCATGTTTACCAGCTTTCCGCCAAAAGCCTCGGCAATGGCTTGATGCCCAAGACAAACACCTAATATCTTTTTGGTTGGTGAATACCGTTTTATCAGTTCAGGCATAATGCCTGCATCCTTCGGCAAGCCCGGTCCGGGTGAGAGAATGATGATGTCGTACCTATCAACCTCATCAAGGCTTATTTTATCATTACGATACACCTCAATATCATCACAAAACTGTTCGGCATAGTGAACAAGGTTGTAGGTAAATGAATCGTAATTGTCGAGAATGAGGGTTTTCATCTATTTTAGCAGCGCAAATGTATGTATCTAATGACAAAGAAAATCATCACCACCGATAAAGCCCCTGCACCGATAGGACCTTACAGTCAGGCCGTAATGGTAAACAATATGCTGTATGTATCAGGACAAATAGCCATTAACCCTGCCACCGGGCAATTGGTAATGGACAACATCATTGAAGAAACCCAGCAGGTGATGAATAACCTGAAAGCCATACTGGAAGCAGCCGGAATGGATTTCAGCAACGTAATAAAATCCACCATCTTTTTAAAAGACATGAACCAATTCAGCAGCGTGAATGAGGTTTACGGAGCTTATTTCAAAAGCGATTTCCCTGCCCGCGAAACGGTGCAGGCAGCAGCATTACCTAAGTTTGTGAATGTGGAGATTTCGGTGGTGGCAGCGGTTTAATTACCACTCACGCCCTGTCCACTTTTTATAATTCTCTTTCTGCGCATCAGAAGCATCACGCATTTTTGCAGGCCAGTAGGTGCGGTAATAACGTTCGGTAGCTGGTGTCAAGGCAACTTCTTTAGATTCGGAAGCACGCAATACGGTAAGCCTTACAGTTTCTTCCTGAAAATATTTCAACCATTCTTTCAGGTTGTTGAGCAACTTTATTCCGTTAACAGCCACCAGTTCATCCCCTTCTGAAAGGCCTGCTTTATCAGCGATTGAGTTGGGAGCAACTTCCGTTATCATCAGCGCACCGCTGCGTTTGTTTTCGGCTTTAAATCCAAAACGGTTTTCATAATAATACTTCGAGCGACTGTCTTTTATTTCCAAACCAACATACGCGAATGTTTCGCGCAAAAGCGGTTCGTAGCTTTCTGTTCCGTTGTAATACTTAGCAAAGAAATCAGCAAACGATGTTCCTGCAACAGTTTCAAGAGCTTTGCGGTAATCCTCTTCGGTGTAGCCAATTCCTTTTTTACCAAAATCATTATACAATTTGCGCAACACATCATCCATTGAAAAATCATTGCCGGTTTGTTTGCGTATCAGCAAATCCAGCATAAGTGCGCAAAGAGCACCTTCGTTATAAATAGAAACTTTGCGGTGCGGAATTCCTTTTTCGTAACCATCCAGCCAGGTATCAACTGAAGATGCGCCAACCGAAAGATTAAACCTTCCATAGTTATGAAAATGCTTCTGCAACAGCAGGTGCAGGTTGCGGTTAAACTCATATTCACTTACTGCACCCGAACGAAACAACATCAAATCACCATAGTAAGTGGTAACACCCTCAGCAACATAACCCAATTTACTGTAGTTCTCTTTTGAATAATCATAAGGCTGCATCTCGGCAGGACGAATGGCTTTCACATTCCACGCATGGAAAAGCTCGTGGCTGCTGATGCCGAGAAACTCGTTATACAATTGCTCTTTCATTAAATCATAAGACGGCCCGAGTGCAATCACGGTGCTATTTTGGTGTTCAACTCCGTGATACAATTGGAAAGGTGCAATCTGGAAAAGGAAGTGATACTCACTGAAAGGAAACTCACCAAACACCTTTAACTGCGCAGCAATAAACTTTCGGAAATGGTTTTCAATCTTTTCAAAATCAGGTTTGCTTTCGCCCTGAAACCAAAGGTGAAATTTCACCAAAGCCTCACCCCCTTGCCCCTCTCCAAGGGAGAGGGGAGCAGAGGGCACAGTAAATGCATAATGCTTTAATGTTTGACTTGCTATAAAAGGGCTATCAACAAGAACGTGATAATCTTTTGCTTCAAGAATAATAGGCATTTGTTCCCCTCTTCCGCCTGAGGCGGAGGTTAGGGGTGAGGCAACTTTATAATTCTTAGGAACTCTTACCTCCACCTCACACTTCTCCCCTTCTCTGCCGGGCACATACAACAGGCAGTTTACAGGATTTACATACAACTGCTGCTCATCCAGAAAAGCAGAACCGGCATCCAACACATTGGCATAGTATTCATATTTCACATGAACGTGTTTGGCGCCTCGTGTATTTACCTGCCAGCAATCTTTGCTTGTCTTTTCAAACTGTAAAGCATTTCCCTTTTCATCATAAACTGCAAAGGCTCGGATGTTCTTTGCAAAGTTCTGCAAGGTATATCTGCCGGGGCGCCATGCTGGTAATTGCAATGACAATATATCGGTTGTCGCAACAGGAACAATATATTCTATCTGTATAAAATGGCGATGAGGATTTTCGCAGGAAATAATATAACGCATAGTGCGACAAATGTAATTTGAATTTTGAGAGTATAAACTCAATTTTTACGCCTCCGTTTTTAGACAAACTATTTATAAGTATAGACGAACGTACAAGAACAAAAGATTACGGCAGTTAATTAAAAAGAACTGATATAAAGCATTACAATATTTCGATTCATATTATACATTTGCTGCCTCATTCAAAAAAACACATAAACATGTCAGGAAGTAAAATCACAGTAAACAACGGGGTTCTTAATGTACCCAACAACCCTGTAATCCCTTTTATTGAAGGCGATGGAATTGGGGCAGATATTTGGGCAGCATCGGTTCGCGTATTTGATGCAGCCGTTGAAAAAGCTTACGGAGGAACCAAAAAAGTAGAATGGAAAGAAATTCTTGCAGGCGAAAAAGCATTTAACCAAACGGGCGAATGGTTGCCTAAAGAAACCATTCAGGCGGTTAAAGATTATATCATTGCTATCAAAGGTCCTTTGACTACACCTGTTGGCGGTGGTATCCGCTCTCTGAATGTGGCTATACGTCAAGAGTTGGATTTATATACTTGCCTGCGCCCGGTGCGTTATTTCAGCGGAGTTCCTTCGCCAATGAAACACCCGGAATATGTTGACATGGTTATCTTCCGTGAAAACACCGAAGATATTTATGCCGGCATTGAATGGATGGCAGGAACAGATGATGCTAAAAAAGTAATTGCATTTTTAACCGGAGAAATGGGTGTTAAGAAAATCCGTTTCCCTGAAACCTCTTCTATTGGTATTAAACCTGTTTCGGTTGAAGGCTCTGAGCGTTTGATCCGTGCAGCTATTAAATATGCAGTAAAACACAAAAAACCTTCTGTAACCATTGTTCACAAAGGAAACATCATGAAATTCACAGAAGGTGGTTTCAAACAGTGGGGTTATGCTTTAGCAGAGCGCGAGTTTGCCAACGAAACATTTACATGGACTGAATACGACAGAATAGCAGCCGAAAAAGGTGTAGATGCAGCTAACGCAGCACAAAAAACAGCACTGGCTTCAGGAAAAGTATTGGTAAAAGATTCTATTGCTGATGCGTTCCTGCAACAAATTCAATTGCGCCCGCAAGAGTATTCAGTGATTGCAACATTGAACCTGAATGGCGACTACGTTTCTGATGCACTGGCTGCTTCGGTTGGCGGTATTGGTATTGCTCCGGGAGCAAACATCAATTACATCACGCACCACGCAGTGTTTGAAGCTACCCACGGTACTGCGCCTAAATATGCAGGTCTGGATAAAGTAAACCCTTCATCAGTTATCCTTTCAGGAGCTATGATGTTTGAGCACTTAGGATGGGTTGAGGTTACTAACCTGATTTATGCAGGTATTGAAAACAGCATCAACAAGAAGATTGTTACCTACGATTTCGCACGTTTGATGGAAGGAGCAACAGAAGTTAAATGCTCTGAGTTTGGCGATGCGATTATTGAGAACATGGAGTTGGTGAAAGCCTAATACTTTTCATTGATCAAATAAAAAAGGCATACCGCAATAATTGCAGTATGCCTTTTTTATTTGCATACTATTATGCTTTTATAGCAACAGATACTCGTGTGTTGAATCCATTAACTTAATTGAATGTACATTGTGTTCATGTGTTACATCCCTGAACATCATTCTATGTAACACACTTTCATGTGTTGCATCCCTGAACATTATTCTATGTAACACACGTTCATGTGTTGCATCCTTGAACATTATTCTATGTAACACACGTTCATGTGTTGCATCACTGAATATTATTCTATATAACACATGTTCATGTGTTATACCCCTGAACATCGTTCTATGTAACACACGTTCATGTGTTGCATCACTGAACATTATTCTATATAACACATGTTCATGTGTTATACCCCTGAACATCATTCTATGTAACACACGTTCATGTGTTGCATCACTGAACATTATTCTATGTAACACATGTTCATGTTTTACACCACTGAGCATTATTCTATGTAACACACGTTCATGTGTTGCATCACTGAACCTCATTCCATGCAACCCGAAGCAACAGGTTGCATACCTGAACATTATTCTATTTTGCTCAAAACTTTGCGACCTTTGCAGCTACATGCAGCTAAAACTCCTCAGCCGAAAAGTATTACAAGATATACCATCCGCATCGGGTATTGAGCTATTCAACAACAGGTACTACATCATAGGTGATGATTCGTCATGGCTGCATATACTTGACCAAAACTTTAATGCGCTTGAGAACATTGCCTTGCTCAAGAAGGAAAAGCTGAGCAACACCGCTATTGAGAAAAAGCACAAACCCGACTTTGAGTCCATGACTTTTGCCAACATTGAGGGTGAAGAGGTGCTTTTCATCTTCGGCTCAGGCTCAAAGCCTAAGAAACGTGATAAGCTGGTTGCGATCTTTCCCGCAAAGCAGCACAAGGCACAGCGCTTCAGCCTCGAAGAACTTTACAACGTATTGCGCAAAAACACTATTGGTAAAAACCACAAGCTAAACATTGAAGCAGCAGCAGCCGACAACGAAAAACTTTACCTCTTTCACCGCGGAAATATCTCGGGCCGCAACACAGTGTTTGCTTTCCCGCTCAGCAGCTTTGCCGCGTATGTATTGAATGACAACGCTGAACTTCCCTCCTACACAGTTGCTGAATATGCGCTTCCCGTTCTGGATACTATTGCATCCGGCTTTTCAGGTGCTTCCATGCTTGACAAGAACAGGATACTCTTTTCAGCTTCCGTTGAAAATACAGCCAACGAGATAGATGACGGCAGTGTGCTGGGCAGCTACATCGGCATACTTGACCTAAAAAGCAAGGCAATGAAATGCGAACTCTTGCAGGAAGAACAAACTACACTGCCTCTGAAAATAGAATCCGTTTGCCTGAAACATTCCAACGGCAACATACATACGTTGCTTGCCGTTACCGATAGTGATGGCGGTGCATCAGAGCTGCTGAAACTGGAGCTAAGCGAATAGCTTACATCTTATCGGGAGCCTGTATGCCCAGTAAGCGCAGGCCATTGTCAATAATTTTCCCGGTAAGTTCAGTCAGTTGCAGGCGGAAGTTCTTCTTCGCTGCATCTTCCTCTTTCAGCACCGGAAAATCATGATAAAACTGGTTATACTCTTTTGCCAACTCGTAAATATAATTGGCCAGCAAAGCAGGGCTATATCCATCCCCTGCTTCTTTCAAAACAACAGGAAACTGATGAATGAGTTTCAGCAACTCTTTTTCTTTAGGCAGAATAGCCAATGAAGTATCTATCGCTGTTGAAGAACGTGCATCTGCCCTGCGCAGCAATGATTTAATCCTTGCATGGGTATATTGAATAAAAGGGCCTGTGTGGCCGTTGATATCAATACTTTCCTGCGGATTGAAGAGCATTTTCTTTTTCGGATCCACTTTCAGAATGAAATATTTGAGGGCAGCCATACCAATCATGCGGTAAAGTTCATCTGCTTCTGCGTTGTCCTCGCCTTTTCCTTTCTCTAATGAAATTTCTTTTGCAGTGGTAACCATTTCTTCCATCAGATCATCCGCATCTACAACCGTTCCTTCGCGCGATTTCATTTTACCTGAAGGCAGATCAACCATACCATAAGAAAGGTGGTAGCAGTTTTTAGCCCACTCAAAACCCAACTTCTGCAGAATGAGGAACAACACTTTGAAGTGATATTCCTGCTCACTGCCAACGGTGTAAACAATTCCATTTAAATCAGGAAAATCATGATAACGCAGAATAGCTGTGCCAATATCTTGCGTCATATACACCGAAGTGCCGTCAGAGCGCAGCAATACTTTTTCGTCCAATCCGTCTTTGGTTAAATCCACCCAAACCGATTGACCTTCTTTGCGGGTAAATATGCCTTGTTCCAAACCTTTCAAAACTTCATCTTTTCCGCGCAGCCAAGTTTGGCTCTCGTAATAAAGCTTGTCAAAATCAACACCCAAGTTTTTGTAGGTAACATCAAACCCGGAATAAACCCAGCCGTTCATTTTTTCCCACAACGCATATACTTCGGGGTCTTTTGCTTCCCACTTCAACAACATAGCTTGTGCTTCAACTATGGAGGCTGCTTGCTTTTCTGCGTCCTCCTTACTCACACCTTTAGCCACTAATTCTGCTATCTCAGCTTTGTAGTGCTTATCAAACTCCACATAATATTTACCAACCAGCTTATCACCTTTCAACCCTGAAGTTTCAGGAGTTTCGCCATTCCCCCACTTCTGCCATGCCAGCATGGACTTGCAGATGTGAATACCGCGGTCATTGATCACCTGCACTTTCAAAACCTTATGTCCGTTGGCTTTCAGTATTTCTGCCACCGAGTAACCTAACAGAATATTGCGGATATGACCAAGATGCAAAGGCTTATTGGTGTTAGGCGAAGAATATTCCACCATAATGGTTTTACCTGTGTTGGCAGGTGCAAAACCATAGTGCTCGGTTGCCGAAGCTGTGTTAAAAAACTCGAGCCAAAACGAAGAAGAAATAACCAGATTAAGAAAACCTTTTACCACATTGAAGTTTTCCACTTCATCAAGATTATCTTTCAGGTAAGCACCAATATCATTGGCTGTTTGCTCAGGCGACTTTTTGCTGATGCCCGTAAACGGAAACACAACAATGGTAATGTCTCCTTCAAAATCCTTACTGGTCTTTTGAAAGTTGATGCGCTTTTCGTCTGGCTTTTGGTTGTAGAGCTTTTCTATTCCGTCAACTATTGCTGATTTTAATTTTTCTTCGAGGGTCATATCTATCTTGTTTCTTGCTTCTTAACTCTTGCTTCTATTTTATTCTACACTCGTTAATTCGTTAGTTACTTTTCTTAAAATCTTAAAGGCATTTTCGGCCATGGTATTTTCCCTGTCAAGCGTTGGGTTTACTTCCACCATTTCAAAGCAGCATACCTTTGGGCTACGCACCAAACGTGATGTTAAATTTTCAGCCTCGCGTTCGGTCAGTCCTTTTGCAACAGGCGTTCCTGTTCCTTCTGAAACCGAAGGATCCATGCTGTCAACATCAAATGAAATGTAAATATGGTCGCAATGACTAAGCATTTTAAGAATAAGGTCTGCCGAACGGCTGATACCTTTCTCACGCATTTCTTTTACTGACAGTTGCTTGATTTTATGCTTTTTAATCAAAAAATCTTCTTCTTCTTCCGTATCGCGCAATCCAACATATATAATGTCATCGTAATTAATCTTGGGACAAATACCGCCAATATTTTTCAGTTTATTCCAAAACATTTTGGTTTCGGCAATCGGCTCGTTTACCCGGCATTCAAGATTGTCTTCGCCCAACGAAAGTGCTACCGGCATCCCATGCATATTGCCTGACGGAGTTGTGTAAGGAGAGTGAATATCGGCATGGGCATCAATCCATATCACACCTAATCGCTTTTTAGGTGAGGCTATTTTTATCCCTGCAATCGTTCCGCCCGCTGTGCTGTGGTCGCCCGCAAGAATTAATGGAAAGTGTTTTCGGCTGATCGTTTTTCCAACCTCCTTGCTTATGCGCTGATAGAGCTTATAAACAGCATTAATATGTTTTGCATAATGGTTGATTACCGGTTCAAACAACTCCTTATTTTCATTTGGTATTTCAACCGACTTTAGCTCCCGGAAATACAAACTATGAAAATCCATAGCAGCAATTTTAATGGCATCTATACCAAGACTTGCGCCACGGGTTCCTGCACCAATTTCGGATTTAACTTCTATAAGTTTTACGGTTCGCATACAAGGGCAAAGTTATACAAAGAAATCACAGTATAAATTCATTCCTAAAGGCTATTTTTGCGCTGCAACAAAAACAAAATGCCTCACAAAATCCTTTTAGTTGAAGACGAAGAAAGTTTGCTTGACATCATCAAGCTTAATCTGGAATTGGAGGGGTATGATGTTACTTCTGTAAGTAACGGAAGGATTGCTCTTAATGAGATTCGCAGTAAGCGTTTTGACCTCGTAATTTTAGATGTGATGCTGCCCGAAATGGATGGCTTCAGTATTTGTCAGGCGGTGAGGTTAGATAACAACCTTGTTCCCATTCTTTTTCTTACGGCTAAAAATTCAAGTGAAGACCGTGTATTCGGATTGAAAATCGGGGGTGATGATTACCTTTCCAAACCGTTTAATCTGGAAGAGCTTTTATTGCGGGTGCAATTACTGCTGAAAAGAAATGCAGGCTCATCAACCAAACAAGATGATGTTCTTAAATTCGGTAACTGCGAGGTAAATTTTATCACCTATGAAGTTAAAGCACATGACGGCAAAAAGCACCAGATTACCAAACGTGAAATCCTGCTTTTAAAACTTCTTGCTGAACGTAAAAACGAAGTGGTTGCACGCGAAGAGATGATGGAGAAAATATGGGGCGAAGATGTTACAACTACTATGCGCACCATTGACAACTATATTGTAGCCTTTCGCAAATACTTTGAGGCTAATGCAAAGGAGCCTAAATACTTTCACTCAATAAGAGGGGTTGGGTATCGGTTTACGCCTTAGTTTTTCTTTTTCTTTACCACATAGGCACATAGACACATAGGGTTTCACATAGCTTCTGCTTTATTTTCTATGTGCCTATGTGTCTATGTGGTTCAAAATGGTTGGGTGTGAACGTGAATAAAATATCTTTGCTCGCTTTTTATAATTTAAAAATGAACTTAGAATTCAATAAGAACGAAGACGTGATGCGTAGAATGATTTCTGCGATGAACAAACGATTAGAAAAAATTTACGAAGGCGGTGGTAAAGCACGCATAGAAAAGGAACACGAAAAGGGCAAACTTACAGCCCGCGAACGTATTGCCCTGCTTACTGATAAAGACAGTAAACAAATTGAAATAGGAGCCTTTGCAGGCGAGGGTATGTATGCCGAACACGGTGGTTGTCCTGCCGGTGGTGTGGTGATTGTGATTGGTTATGTTTCGGGCCGCCAGTGTGTGATTGTTGCCAATGATGCAACCGTTAAGGCAGGTGCATGGTTTCCGATTACGGGAAAAAAGAATTTACGCGCTCAGGAGATAGCGATGGAAAACCGTTTGCCTATTATTTATTTAGTGGACAGCGCGGGTGTTTACCTTCCCATGCAGGACGAGATTTTTCCTGATAAAGAACACTTCGGGCGCATCTTCCGCAACAACGCCATCATGAGTGGTATGGGAATTATTCAGGTGTCGGCTATTATGGGAAGCTGTGTGGCAGGCGGGGCTTACCTTCCTATTATGAGTGATGAGGCACTGATCGTTAACAAAACAGGTACTATATTTCTTGCAGGCTCTTACTTGGTAAAAGCTGCCATTGGTGAAGATATTGACAACGAGACGCTGGGTGGTGCAACTACGCATTGCGAAATATCAGGGGTTACGGATTATAAATGCGAAAACGATGAAGCGTGCTTAAAAGAAATCCGCAAAATATTCAGCAAAATAGGTGATTACGATAAAGCAGGGTTCGACCGCATAAAACCTTCCGCGCCTAAGAAAGACCCAAAAGAGATTTACGGCATATTCCCCGATTCAAAGGAGAAGCCTTATGATATGCTGGAGATTATTCACCGCTTGGTGGATGACTCAGAATTTGATGAATACAAAGCCGGTTACGGCAAGAGCATCCT
>JAGVLY010000103.1 GCA_020054035.1 Bacteroidia bacterium
AAACAGAATTACTATAAATCTTGCAGAAATGAATCTTGCTCAAGGCGTTTATTTTATCCGTCTCCAAACTGAGCAACAAAGGGCGGCAAAAAAGGTGGTGTTTATTCCGCAATAGTTTTTCAACAATTTATTGTCTGTTTCTTCGCTTTTTACCCAAAGGGCGTCTGAGATTTGTATTACTTTTAGGCCCTGATTTACTATGGCAAAAACCACCGACAATAAAAAATACGTCCGCCTCTTCTGGCTGCTGTTTGCATCACCGTTTCTGTTGATTGGATTAATTATTCTCCTTATTTCAATAGGTCTCTTTGGAGAACTGCCTAGCTTAGAAGAGTTAGAAAACCCCAAGAGCATGCTTGCTTCGCAGGTTATTTCTGCCGACCAGAAAGTATTGGGAAGCTACTACGCAGTAAACCGCACACAGGCGCGTTACGAAAACCTCTCACCTGATTTGGTAAACGCCTTAGTTGCAACCGAAGATGCTCGTTTCTACGAACATTCCGGTATTGACTTCCGGGCGTTGGGTCGTGTAATAAAAGGTGTTCTTACAGGAAATACCAGCAGCGGTGGCGGAAGTACCATTACTCAGCAACTGGCAAAGCAGCTTTTCAATACCCGTAAAGCTATGAGCGGTGGTATTCTCATTGAAAAACTTTCGGAATGGATTATTGCCGTGAAGTTAGAAAGACGCTACACCAAGCAGGAGATTCTGACCATGTATCTGAATGAATTTGACTTTCTCCACAATGCAGTAGGTATTCAAACCGCAGCAAGTGTTTACTTCAACACCTCTCCCGATTCCTTGAAGATTGAAGAAGCTGCTTTGCTGGTAGGTATGGCTAAAAACCCTTCACTCTTCAATCCCCGCAGAAGACCCGACACTACCGAACACAGGCGCAATGTAGTGATGATGCAAATGGTGAATTACGGTTATCTCGAAAAAGAAAAGTATGATTCACTCAAACAAATCCCACTCAAACTCACTTACAAAAGTGTTGACCACAATGAAGGAAGCGCAACGTATTTCCGTGAGTTTTTGCGTGGTGAATTAATCAAGTGGTGTAAGGAAAATAAAAAACCGGATGGCACCAATTATGATTTGTATCGCGATGGATTGAAGATTTACACAACCATTAATTCCAAGATGCAGATTTATGCCGAAGAAGCAGTGCGTGAGCATTTATCGGTGTTGCAGGAATCCTTTTTCAAAGAACACAAAGGCAGAAGCAAAGCGCCTTTTTACCAACTTACTGAAGAAGAAATTCCGAAAGTGTTGAAACAGGCAATGAAGCGTTCGGAGCGTTACCGCAAAATGAAACTGCAAAAAGCACCAATGGATTCCATTGAAAGATCATTCAATACGCCAACCGAAATGTCCATTTTCTCCTATAAAGGAGAGATTGATACAGTGCTTACTCCAATGGATTCTATCCGTTACTACAAGCATTTTCTCAATACGGGCTTTATGTCAATGGATCCACAAACAGGTTATGTTAAAGCGTGGGTAGGCGGTATCAATTACAAGCACTTTAAATACGATCAGGTATATTACGGCAAACGTCAGGTAGGTTCAACGTTCAAGCCTTTCGTTTATGCACTGGCCATTCAGGAAGGATATTCTCCTTGTTATAAAGTGTTGAATCGTCCTTACACATTTGAAAAAGGAACCTTTGGTTTGCTCCGAAACTGGACACCGAAAAATTCGGACCACAAACATGAAGGCGAAGAAATTTCACTCAAGTTTGCATTGGCGCAATCTGTAAACTACGTTACCGCTTGGGTAATGAAACAATACGGTCCCGAGGCAGTAATTAACCTCGTTCGCAAGATGGGTGTTACTTCACCTATCGACCCCGTTCCTTCTATCTGCCTCGGTACGCCTGATATTTCGGTGTATGAAATGGTGGGTGCAAATTCAACATTTGCGAATAAAGGCGTTTACACAAAGCCGGTTTACATAACCCGCATTGAAGATAAAAACGGAAACATATTGCAGGAATTTGTTCCTATAACAAACGAAGCCATGAGCGAAGAAACAGCTTATGTAACATTGAACTTACTCGAAGGTGTTGTGCAGGGCGGTTCAGGTGTAAGACTTCGCTATCGCTACAAAATGATGAACCCTATTGCCGGAAAAACCGGAACTACTCAAAACAATAGCGATGGGTGGTTTATGGGATTAACTCCAAACTTAGTTTCGGGTGCGTGGGTAGGTTGCGAAGACCGCAGCGCTCACTTCCGCGGAATGGCTTTGGGGCAGGGTGCTTCTATGGCTTTGCCTATTTGGGCCTTATACATGAAAAAGGTGTATGCTGATCCTACACTCGGCATCTCACAAGGGCCTTTTGAGCGACCTTCAACACCTATAAAAGTGGAGTTGGATTGCGTGAGATATGGTAAAGAAAACATGCAGAACAAGAATAAAGACACTCAATACGATTAAGATACCATGAACAAAACAGTAAAGAATGCTGACGAAGCATTGGCAGGACTTGAAGACGGAATGACACTTGCACTGGGAGGTTTCGGTTTGTGCGGAATTCCTGAAAACAGCATTGCAGCTTTAGTTAATAAAGGAAAGAAAAATCTAACCTGTATTTCAAACAACGCAGGTGTTGATGATTTCGGATTGGGATTGCTGTTGCAAAAAAAGCTGATAAAGAAAATGATTTCCTCTTATGTTGGGGAGAACGCAGAGTTTGAACGTCAGATGCTGAGCGGTGAACTGGAAGTGGATTTAATTCCCCAGGGAACATTGGCTACACGCCTGATGGCAGGAGGATATGGAATGCCCGCCATCTTCACTCCTGCAGGTGTAGGAACTGAAGTAGCAGAAGGAAAAGAAGTGCGCAGGTTCAAATTCAATGGTGAGGAAAAAGATTACCTGATGGAATATGCGTTTGAGCCTGATTTTTCACTTGTAAAAGCATGGAAGGGTGACACCATGGGGAATCTGGTTTTCCGAATGACAGCACGGAATTTTTCTCCTCTTGTTGCCATGGCAGGAAAAATTACAGTTGCAGAAGTGGAAGAATTAGTACAACCCGGAGAACTTGATCCGCAGGAAATTCATTTGCCGGGTATTTATGTTAACCGCATTTTTCAGGGCGAGAAATACGAGAAGAGAATTGAGCAACGCACAGTACGGAAAAGATAAATCAAAACACTATTTTTGTAAAAACTGTAACCATGACTTTAGTTCTTGAAAAAAACGCAAGCCGCCAAAAGATAGATTTACTGAAAAAGAAGTTGAAAAATAGCGGCAAAGTGTACAAATCAGGTAAGCACTGCGGCAAAATTAAATTAAGTGAAAACCCTCTTCAAATTCAAAAAAAATTGAGGAATGAGTGGTAATGCAATACTTCTCGACACAAACATTGTGCTTGCCATTTTAGGAGGCAATAAAACGCTGGATGAATTTATTTCGGGTAACATCATTTACATTTCATTTATTACAGAACTTGAATTATTTGGTTTTAAAAATCTTTCACCGCAAGAAGAAAAAGCTATAAACTCTTTCGTTGCAGATTGCAGAGTTTTAGATATTAATCCTGTAATCAAACAGCATACAATCAAAATAAGAAAAGTAAACAGGCTAAAGCTACCTGATAGTATTGTTGCAGCAACTGCGTTGTATCTTGAAACGCCTTTGCTTACTGCTGATGCAGATTTTAAAGCAGTAAAAAATCTTGAACTTATTTTCTACAAATAAAATTTCAATAAAATCGTGTTAGACAAAAACGGAATCGCGAAACGTATTGCGAAAGAAATAAAAGACGGATATTATGTAAACCTTGGCATTGGTATTCCAACACTTTGTGCTAACTATATTCCCAAAGGTGTGAATGTGGTATTGCAAAGTGAAAACGGAATTCTGGGCATGGGGCCGTTTCCTTTTGAAGGTGATGAGGATGCTGATTTGATAAACGCAGGAAAACAAACGGTAACACTTTTACCAGGAGCAGCTATTTTTGATTCTGCTTTAAGTTTTGGAATGATACGTGCACAGAAAGTAAACCTCACTATTTTGGGTGCCATGGAAGTAAGTGAAAATGGTGATATTGCCAACTGGAAAATTCCAGGCAAAATGGTGAAAGGCATGGGTGGAGCAATGGATTTAGTTGCTTCTGCAAAAAATATAATTGTTGCCATGCAGCATATAAATAAAGCAGGGGAATCAAAGCTGCTACCTTCATGCACGTTACCTATTACAGGTTTGCGTTGCGTGAAAAAAATTGTAACAGAATTAGGCGTGTTAGATGTATTGCCCGAAGGAGGATTTAAATTACTGGAGCGCGCTCCCGGAATTTCGGTTGAGCATATTCAGAATGCAACTGCCGGAAAATTAATAGTGGATGGAGAAATTCCTGAAATGATTCTCGACTAATCTTTGATGAAAAAAAAGCTATCCGTTATTATACCCATTTACAACGAAGAAGGAAATATTCCTGCTCTTTTTGAACGCCTTAATTCGGTGGTTTCAAAAATGGAAGTGGAGAAAGAATTTCTTTTTGTGAATGACGGTAGCCGTGACACTTCCATTGCGTTGATAAAAGCTTTAGCAGCAAAAAATGCATTTGTAAAATACATTGACTTCAGCCGCAATTTCGGTCATCAGGTGGCTGTAAGTGCGGGATTAGATAAAGCATCGGGAGATGCAATTGTAATTATTGATGCCGATCTGCAAGACCCACCTGAACTGATTATTGAGATGTTCAATAAAATGCAGAATGGTTTTGATGTGGTGTATGCAAAACGCAGAGCACGCAAAGGCGAAAGCTTTCTGAAAAAATTTACGGCACGTATGTTTTACCGAATACTCGGCAGCATTACTTCTGTTTCTATTCCTGTTGATACCGGTGATTTCAGAATTATGAGCAAACAGGTGGCTGACATTGTTAAGAGCATGCCTGAGAAAGAAAAATTTCTGCGCGGACAAATTTCGTGGGTAGGTTTTGAGCAAACGTTTGTAGAATATGACCGAGATGAACGGCAATCTGGCGAAACAGGATATACTTACAGCAAGATGATTCGTTTTGCGTTAGATGGTATTACTTCATTCTCCAACTTCCCTTTGAAGTTTGCAACAGGTGCAGGTTTTGCTGTTTCAGGTTTTTCTTTTCTGATGATTTTATATGCGCTTTATTCGCGCTACATTTTAAAAGTATACGAGCCGGGCTGGACATCGTTGATGCTTGCTATTACTTTTATTGGCGGGATACAATTAATCTCCATCGGCATTATTGGCGAATACATAAGCCGCATGAGTGCCAATATCCGCAACCGCCCGCTTTACATTATTAAAAACACCAACATAGATTAAGCCGATGTGCGCTAAAAAACTTTCCATCATTATTCCGGCTTATAACGAAGCGCGAACAATTCATCTTATTCTTGATAAAGTAAATGCTGTACAGTTAATCGGTGGCTTTGAAAAAGAAATCATCATAGTGAATGACTGCTCAACGGATGAAACCAAAGCGGTGTTAGAGAAATACATTATTGAGCATGCACAGTTCACTATAAAATTGCACAATCAGGAAATCAATCAGGGCAAAGGTGCAGCTATTCATAAAGGAATAAAACTGGCAACAGGTGATTACCTGATTGTGCAGGATGCAGATTTGGAATACAACCCTCAAGAATTTAATCTTCTGTTGCAACCTATTGTTGATGGTTTTGCTGATGTTGTTTATGGCTCACGTTTTATGGGTGGTAATCCTCACCGTATTTTGTTTTTCTGGCATTCTATCGGTAACAATATTCTTACGTTCCTGTCAAATATGTTCACCAACCTGAACCTTACAGATATGGAAACTTGCTACAAACTGTTCGACAGCAAAATGGTGAAGAGCCTGAACTTAGTGGAAAACCGTTTTGGTTTTGAGCCGGAAGTGACTGCTAAAATTGCGCGAATAAAAAACATCCGGATTTATGAAGTAGGAATTTCTTACTACGGTCGCACTTACGAGGAAGGAAAAAAAATCGGGTGGAAAGATGGCTTCCGTGCTATTTATTGCATTTTGAAATACGGTTTGTTCAACGCAAAATAAATGATGGGTTCAATTCTGAAACCTTTTGCCCTCGGAGTTTTGGTGCTGTTGCTCGCGTGGGGTGCCAACATTCTTTTTCAGAATAAAACAGTTTACGATAAAACAATTGGTAAACACATTCGCCAGATACAAAAGGTGAATGGCGAGATTACTGCACCCGACAAAGCATTTGAAAAAATAACCAACGAAAACATGTTGCGTTGGGATGCTGTGCATTATCGTTTTATACGCGATAATCATTATGACCAAAACAAGGTAGGCGATTATATTTTTGCATTTTTCCCACTGTTTCCGCTGATCTGGGAATTGACAGGATTGTCCAACATCGGTATCAGCATTTTTAATTTTCTGTTGTTTATTTCAGGGTTGATAGTGCTTTTTAAAGCATTGGATGTTTCGTTGGACAACAAAGAAAATTTATTGAAATATATTATCCTGCTTTCGCTGCCGGGTGCGGTTTGTTTCTTTATTCCTTATACCGAGTCGGTTTTCTTTTTCACCATGTGCCTCGCTTTTTACGGAATGATGAAGGAGAAATATCTCCTCTACTTTACGGGTATGATGTTGTGTTGCATGACCCGTCCTGCGGCTGTTATTATTGGTGCTGCATTAATTGGCAAAGATGTTTACGGTGCAGTGAGAACAAGAGAATTTATTACGCTGCTGAAAAAGATTGTGCTGAATGCTTTGCCAATGGTAGTAGGCACGTTAATCATCAGTGCGGTGCAGTATTATTACGATCCTTCGCAGTTCTTCCATTTCTATCATGTAAACAAATACTGGGATCATAAACTGCAGGTGCCGCATAACCTGCGTGATTGGTCGCAGGAGGGTTTTGGATTAAACATCGCTTCGCTCTTTCTGTTGGTTCCTTTAATGATTTACCTGCTTGCCAAAAATGTTTTTGTGAAAAGCACAACACTGAACACACGCGATGAGCTTTTTAACTTCTCTGTGTTTTATTTGCTGGGCGCATCCTTCTTTATACTCCTGTTTCAGGGTGGAAATCTTCATGGTTTGTTTCGTTATGTAATGTGTACACCTTTCTTTTTTGCATTCTGTATATTGAGCTTTGAGCGCTTTGTGAAATTGGAAGCAAACCATAAACTTGCCCTGTTCGTGTTTACCTTTTTACCTGCTTTGTTTACCTATTCATTCTCCTCTTTTCTTGTGGAATGGGAGTTTTACAGTATGGGATTGCTGGTAGTTTTCTTGAATTTTGGATTCCTCTATTATTTACAGCCCTACAAGAATGTGTTCAGCAAAATTGCTTTCGCTTTGGTGTTGCTCTTTAACATTGTGTGGAATGTTTTTATGCTAAACTGCTATTTGAATGACGGCTGGATTTTTACTTAAGCAATCCAAATAGCCAATTAGGAATTAGAAAAATATATTATGGCACTTATAAAACCCGTAAAAGGAATTGAACCCAAGTTTGGTAACAACTGCTATCTGGCCGAAAATGCAACCGTAGTGGGGGATGTGGTAATGGGTGATGAATGCAGCGTATGGTTTAATGCAGTTGTGCGCGGTGATGTGCATTACATACGCATGGGCAACCGTGTGAATGTGCAGGATGGTGCAGTTATTCATTGCACCTACAAAAAATCTCCTACCACTATTGGCAATAATGTTTCCATTGGCCACAATGCATTGGTGCATGGTTGCACGGTAAAAGACAATGTGTTGATTGGCATGGGAGCAATAGTAATGGACAACGTAGTGGTAGAAGAAAACACCATCATTGCTGCCGGTGCTGTGGTTCTGGAAAATACACATGTGGAAAGCGGCTGCATCTATGCCGGTGTTCCTGCCAAAAAAGTAAAGACTTTGAATGCCGAACAAACTGCAACGCTTATTAAAGGCATTGCCGAAAACTATGTAATGTATTCGGGTTGGTTTGCAACGGAATAAATTTTTTAGTAGTGATTATAATTGGATTGAATAATTACTATATTTGCTTCATCAAAACCCTAATAAATGTTGTTTTCTGCAAACACAAATATTGATAAAACACCTGTAAATACAGGCTCTTTAAATCAATTGGGGGTGGGTATTCCGCGCCTATTAAAAGCCGCAAATTGCAATTTTGAATTTTGTTTTTGTTTCGTCTGTTCGTTCTCTAAAACGCTTTTAAACGCCCCTTCGGCTGTTTTTATAAATTAATTTTTTAAAACCAGCGGAAGCCGAAAAGCTGTAAAAAATGAGTAGGGAAAACAAAACCTGAAAAACAATGGCAAACAAAAATTATGTAAACCCTTATGGAACATTAGTTACACAGTATAAAGATGGGCTTGATTACATCATCACTAATTATGTACCGGGCGTAACAACAGAAGAAGGATTAGTAGAAATTGTTTTCAACTACCTAAATACTATCTACAGTTTTAGTGATATGCTATATGGTATAGGCGTTTGCCAAAAATAGAATTAGGATTTGCTAAAACTA
>JAGVLY010000108.1 GCA_020054035.1 Bacteroidia bacterium
CAGAGGTATTGGCCATTGCTTTAAGCCGTTCTACCAGCGCAACAATCGGTGATATTATCTTGGTCATCAATATTTTTATCTTCTCGGCAGCGGCCTATTTTCTGGGCATTGAAACAGCGCTTTATTCTATCATCACGTATCTGGCCGCCTCCAAAACATTAGACTTTATTATTGAAGGCATTGAAGAATATACGGGCATAACCATTGTATCCAGCCACAGCGAAGAAATACGCGAAATGATTACTCAGAAATTAGGAATGGGTGTAACGGTTTATAAAGGTAAGCGCGGTTTCGGAAGCCACGGACACCAAAGCGATACCGATATTATTTTCACCGTTATTACGCGATTGGAAATAAGCAAGCTGCGCGCTGAAATTGAAAAGATTGACCCCAATGCTTTTGTGGTGATGAACAGCGTGAAAGACACCCGTGGCGGAATGATTAAAAAGCGCCCCTTTACTGAATAAAGCCAACTAGGAATTAGCCAATCAGGGAAATAGCAACAGCACAAAAATTGAATAATGACGAATGAAAATCAATTAGTAGGCGAAGCACTGGAAGCGTATTTTGAAAAATACGGTCTTGGTAAAGATGGAGGACTCGATAAGCTCTGGGGAAAAGTTAAAGTAGGTAATTTCTATATCCCTATTCCCAACCCCGATGCGCGCAAACGGGCATTGGTTTGTCACGATATACATCATCTGGTAACGGGCTACTCGGCCGAGTGGCAGGGCGAAGCAGCCATTGCAGGCTGGGAAGTAGGCTCGGGCTGCAACGATTTTTATGCGGCATGGGTGCTTGACCTGGGATTGATGGCGCTGGGTATCTGGATATTTCCGAAAACTGTTTTTAATGCTTTTGTGCGCGGCCTGCGCTCACGCAACCTTTACCATTATTTACTTACTCCGCAGGAGGCAAAGCAAATGACCATTGCCCAGTTGCGTACCTTTCTTGAATTGAAAGTGCCCGGTTACGAAAACCCTACCACCCAAGAAAAAATTGAATTTGTAAAATGGTGGACTATCTCGTGGGTGTTTTCGTTTGTGTTTTTTCTGCTGCCGCTGCCGTTGATTGGGTTTGGGGTGTGGTGGTTGATGAAGTAACGAAGGGATGTGAGGCAGGTGAGGGGGGAAATGTGGATGGATTTAGGGCTAAGCGGCATTTGCAATGCCGCTCTTGTTTTTTGCCGAATTTTAAATTCGGCTATGTTCTAAGCGGAATTGCAAATGCCGCTTAGCGAAGATGCCGCCTAACAGGGGCATTTGTAACTGTGCTTCTATTTAAGGATTTTGAGATGCTAATTGTCCGTTGGGCACATATAGATAAAATGAGTTTGACTTTTTGTCCTTTTTTTCAAACACGGTTTCACCATTTTCATAACCAATTGCCTTACCTCTGAAATGGTTTAATGACATTTCGCGCACTGATGCAACATAAAACTCATTATCAATAAAGACAAAACTTGTTGCATCCTCTGAACCACTAATTGCTATATAGTTTCGGAATAATATAGGCGTGTTATCTTTGGAATAACTGTCAACATATACAGTAGCCTTTTTCTTTGGCTTAACTGAATAAGGAACTTCTGTTTCCTTTTTGTTTTTTGATAATGTGAAATACTCTTGTGGCATAAGATAGAATGACACTTTTTTAGAACTTGATTTTGGAGGAGTGAATGTTACCTTTTCGGGTTTTGTTGTAACACTTTCTGCTGATGTTTTCGAACTTCCTGAACTCACTCCATAACGACTGTATATCGCATACCCAGTCGTAACAGCATCGGTTTTTGTATTTTCTACATCGCTCCAATAATCATACTTTTCTCCATTTACTATAAACGATGAGTTTTTCCAATTTACATAAATAGGTTTATCCGTCTTGTTAAAAACGCTGAACGCCATATTGCCATGAAGACCCCAAAAATTATAAATAATTTTTACACTATCATTCTCAAAAAAGTGTGTGTCGCTCTCGGTCTTACAGTTGGTAGATTTAGTGTCAATAATCTGAATGTAAGAGTTGCAAGAAGCACAAGTAAAGGCGATAATAATTGTCAAAAATCTCATAGGTTATGGTTTGTTTTAGTCTTTAAAATGTTTTTTCTTCCCCAAATATAAACCATTCCCCCAATTCAACAACCTACCTACTTCACTCTCCTAAGCGCCCACCCCGTTCCGTCAATTTTCTTTTCCCTCTCATTATATTTATATCAAAATGAAGTGTGTAAACTATTTATTGAAATATAGTTTACTTTTAAAATAATTCTATATATTTGTCATCATCAAACCCCAAAAGCAACGCAACATGAAAACAAGGCAACTGAAATACATGACTGTTTTTACAGCACCTATTGTAAGTCTATTAGCATTTTACGGCCACGGCTGGTGGACCTGGTCGCTGATACTCTATGCCTTTGTTATGATACCCTTGGGTGATGCCTTCTCTAAGCCCAGCAAGGCAAACATGAGCGAGGCCGAAGAAGAAATGTCTCTGAACGACCCGTATTACGATTGGTTGTTATATGCGCTGGTTCCGCTGCAATATATTTTTCTTGTTATCTTTTTGTTTCAGGTAAAAGAGCAGGGGCTAACAACCTTTGAAATAACCGGAAGAGTGCTGACTATGGGTATTGGCTGTGCAACCATAGGAATAAATCTTGCGCATGAATTGGGTCATCGTATTAACTGGTACGAGCGTGCGATGTCAAAAATGCTGCTGCTCTCAACACTTTACATGCACTTCTTTATTGAGCACAACCGCGGCCACCATAAAAATGTATCCACTGATAAAGACCCTGCATCTGCGGATAGGGGAGAAGTGGTGTATTTCTTCTGGTTCAAGTCCATTATCTTCAGTTACATTTCTGCATGGCACCTTGAAATAGAAAAGTTGAAAAAAAACGGGCACAGCTTTTTCTCTATCCACAATGAGATGATACGCTTTCAGTTGATACAGATGGCATTGCTGGCTGTTATCTATTTTATTTTCGGCCTCATGCCGATGATTTATTTTATCGCAGCTTCGTTAATCGGCATATTGTTATTGGAAACCATAAACTATGTAGAGCACTACGGTTTGCGCAGGAAAAAAACAGGCGAGAACAGCTATGAAAAAGTGCTGCCTGTGCATTCATGGAATTCAAACCACGCGGTAGGCCGCATCATGTTATTTGAATTAACCCGCCACAGCGATCATCATTATAAAGCAAGTCGTAAATACCAAGTGCTACGCCATTTTGAGGAAGCACCTCAAATGCCGTTGGGCTATCCTGCTATGATATTAATGTCGCTGGTTCCGCCTCTGTGGTTTTCTGTTATGCACAAGCAGATTGATGAATACAGGAAGCAATTGCCGGAGGGAAGTGCGTTGGCTTAAGAATGGCTCGCAAAGGCGCGAAGACGCAAAGAATGTTTTGCAATTTTCTTAGCGACTTTGCGCCTTTCCGAGAAAATTAGTTGCCCAATACAGTAAACTCAGTTCTCCTATTCTCTGCCCGCCCTTGTTCGGTATCGTTGGAAGCGATAGGAGCAGTTTCGCCAAAGCCTTTGTAGCTCAGTCTTTCGGCAAGAATACCGTTAGTGGTCAGGTATTCGTAAACAGACTTGGCGCGGTTCTCAGAAAGCAGTTGATTGCTTTTATCATCGCCTACATTATCAGTATGCCCACCAATCTCAATTTTCAGATTTTTGTTTTTCTGCAACAACCCAAGCAGCTTCTGCAGCTCAGCAGTTGACTCGCCTTTCAACTGAAATGAATTGGTTTCAAAGAAGATATTTTTCAGAATTACTTTCTCTCCCGTTTTCACAGGTTGCAGCCCCACATTCAGCTGATATGGCTTAGTAATGTCCTTAATATCTTTCAGTGAAAAGTTTTCAGAATAAAACAGGTAGCCTTCTTTTGAAACGTTGAGCGCATAGTTTTTATTTACCGGAAGGCTCACCAAAAACTCACCTTTCTCGCTGTTAGAACTTGATTCCACTACCACTTTGTTAGTTTCTAAATCAATCAGCTCAAATTTTGCAACCAATGGTTTCTTGGTATCGCTCGCGAAAACACTGCCTTTTACATACGTTACCATTGTTGGTCGTGCAGCTTCATACAACTCAAATGAGTACAGATCAAGGCTGCCGAAACCACCTTTGCGGTCGCTGGCGAAGTAGGCAATTTTGCCTGAGCCGCCTACAATAAAGCTGTCATCATTATTCCAGGTGTTGATTGGATAACCAAGGTTCACCGGCTTTTGCCAGTTGCCCAGTGCATCTTTGCGTGAGTAGTAAATATCTTTTTTACCCATACCCACTTGTCCGTCAGACGAGAAATAAAGCGTTTGATTGTCGGGGTGAATAAAAGGGCTTTCTTCCTGTCCTGCTGTATTTATAACATCACCCAGGTTCACAGGAACGCCCCACACACCTTGGTCGGTAAGCGTGCTGCTCCATAAGTCTTTATGACCTTTTCCACCTGCGCGGCTGCTCGAAAAATAAACTGTTCTCTTATCAGGCGAAAGTGAAGGTTGTGATTCCCATTTAGCACTGTTAATAGGGTTGCGGATATTCTGTGGTTCTGTCCAGTTATTTCCAACCTTGCGTGAAAAATAAATATCGCATCCTCCTAAACCTTCAGGACGATTGCAACCGGTAAAAAACATTAGTTGCCCGTCAGGCGAAATGGTTTGTGCGCCTTCATTATCGGGCGTATTAAGCGGTGCACCTAAGTTGAGTGCGGTAGTCCATTCGCCATCTGCCAAACGGCTTTCATAAAAATCTTCCTGCCCGTGTCCACCACCAGCCGGGCGGCTGTTGCGGGTTATAACAATGGTTTGCTCATCAGCAGTAAGCGCAGGAAAATATTCTGCATCGGCTGTATTTACACCGGCACCTAAATTTTTAGGGTCAAAAGGAACAGGCTTTTTTATGGCCTCGCTGCCAAATTCTGCCGTGCGTATTGCAAGTTTTGCCTTCTCGCGTGTTTCGGGTTTAGTGTTTTTGAGTTGAAGAAAATTCTCAAGACTGGTTTTTGCATCATCGTATTTGCCCACTTGAAGCTGAATGTTTCCAAGTATATAATAAGCATTCGGGAAAAAGTTAGGATCAAGTGAAACTACTTTTCGGTATTGTGCAACAGCCTGTTCATATTCATCCATTTCAACATAAATATCAGCCAGCATAATACGAGCTTCCAGAAATTTTTCGTCATTGTCAAGCGCTTTTAACAACGTAGTTCTTGCCTGTTCATCAGCGCGGGCATTATAATAATCCAATGCCGTTTCGTAAAGGCTGATGGCGCGTTTTGATTCAGTGGTGTATTTCTTTGGTTGTGCAAAAGATGCAAGAGCAAAGAAGCAAGAAACAAGAAGTAGAAAGATGTATTTTTTCATTACGGTATGTTCATGTATTTGTGTGTTTGCAGCGAAATATTCCACTTCGGATGTTGCATCACATAGTCAGTAATGAGAGGCATCATTTCTTTTGCTTTGCTCCATTCGGGTTGCAGAAAAAGGATGCACTCTTTATTGGTCTGTGCCGCATTTTTTTCAGCCCATTCAAAATCATTTTTGTTGTGGATGATCACTTTCAGTTCGTGTGCTTTTGCAAACACCTCAGGCAAAGGTGATGCCGTTTTTTTAGGTGAAAGGCATATCCAGTCAAAATCACCGCTAAAAGGGTAAGCACCGGAAGTTTCAAGATAAATGGTAATTCCTTTTTTCTTTAACTCAGCGCAGAGATAATCTAAATTATAGGTAAGCGGCTCACCACCGGTAACAACCACTGCTTTTGAGGGATTATTAAGTGCGTTCGCAACAATTGTATCCGTTGAAGTAAGCGGATGCAGCGAAGCATCCCATGATTCTTTAACATCACACCAGTGGCAACCGACATCGCAACCACCTACGCGAATAAACCAAGCAGATTTTCCGCTGTGAAAACCTTCGCCCTGAATGGTGTAAAATTCCTCCATCAACGGAAGGTTTTTACCGTCCTTTAACAATGTATCATCTGTTGCCTGCAAAATCGTATTTTTGAATAAGGCTTCAAAATTAATTCTTTTAGCTATGCAGGCATGTCGTTTGTCGAGACTTATGAACATTATCCTACAGTTGCCTGTATAAATCAGTAATTAAATTACCCAGAGTATGACTGAAGCCCGACTGTTTGACGACTCAAAGCACTTAGACTTAATTTACCAGCTTTTTGGTTTTGACCGCATAATGACTGAAAAAGAGCTGTTGCTAGTTTTTCGTGACGAAATGACCCATGATACTGTTCATGATCTTTTAGCTATTGCCGAAATAAAAATGAAAGGAGCCAGCGGTGAGAAAAAACTCATTCGTAGAGTGTTTAATATATTGGTTGAATCTGTTCAGAATATTGTAAACCACGCTGACAGGTCACCCATTAAAAAATTAAACCAAGCGGCTATTCTTGTTATAGGAAAAGGCATTGACCACTATTTTGTTATAACGGGCAACCTGATACGAAATGAGCGGGTTGAAAATCTGAAAGAAGTAATTGACCTCATTAATGGATTAAGTCCTGAAGTAATACGTGATTATTATACCGAAAAAATGAAGCTTTCTGAGTTCTCTGCAAAAGGTGGCGCAGGACTTGGCTTATTGGATATTTCACGCAGAAGCGGCAGAAAAATGGAATATGATTTTCGTCCGGTGGACGATAACTTCTCTTACTTTTCCTTCAAAATTAATATAGCGTTTGAACTGCCCGGAGTTGAAGTACCGGCAGAAGTAAACAAAAAAGGCTAAAACTTCTTTTCAGAAGTTTTAGCCTTTTTCTGCTTTAATCTTAAGTAACTTTATTTTTTCTTTTTTGGCTTTAGCTTTTGGGGCAGCAGCGGGTTTTGCCTTAGCTTTTGCAGCAGGCTTTGCTTTTACTGCTTGGGCACCTGCAGGTTTAATCTTATTCAGGCTGTTGGTTTCTCCAAATAACTCACGCGATTTTTTGTTATAAGCCTTTGCAGCTTCTTCCGCAGTTTTGAAAAAACCTAAATTGTGGTTTACACCTTTGTGGTAAAGGTTTGCACGGAAACGTTTATTTTCTTTTGTAACACCGCGATAACCGCTACTGTTTTTTGTAGTGCTGTTAGATCTGCGTAACTCGCTCATGGTTACATATTCCAGATTTTCAATTCGACAATCCTGAACATTTCCGTTTTTAAAACGAAGAAATAATTTACGGCTGCTCTTTGGTTTTTTAACAAATTTATCAGCAATCCAACGATGCAGGTAAATGGTTTCATATACCGGACCTTTTTTGGTTGTTATGCAGCGCTGGTATATGGGATAGCCGCTTGAATGTGCCCGCAAGTTATCCATAAAATTAAGCGCGGAAAGTTTTTTGTCGCCTTTCAAAGCTTTGTAACCTTTGTCATCAAGAACTGCGCTTTTGTCCTTGGTGTTTTTAAGTTTGATTTTGTAACTCATGTTGTGGGGGTGTTAGTGGTTAATACTCAATTTGTTGCTCAAAGATAATAAAGTATTTTTCAATAAAGCAACTATTGTCATTGGACCAACACCTCCGGGTACCGGAGTAATGTAACTGCTCACAGGTGCAACTTCATCAAAATCTACATCGCCCATGATGCGATAACCCTTCTCGGTTTCCGGAGCATCTACCCGTGTGATTCCCACATCTATAACAACCACCCCATGCTTTACCATATTGGATTTCACGAAACCCGGTTTACCTAATGCAACTATTAAAATATCTGCTTCACGGGTATATTTTTCAATATCGGGAGTGCGACTATGACAAAGCGTTACAGTACAGTTTCCAGGGTAGGTATTTCTTGATAATAAAATACTTACAGGCGAGCCCACAATGTTACTTCTTCCTATAACAATACAATGTTTACCTGCTGTTTCAATTTTATAACGTTCCAGAAGTTGCATAATGCCATAAGGTGTAGCTGAAACAAAGGTAGGCAGGTTTAGTGCCAGTTTTCCCACATTTAAAGGATGAAAGCCATCTACATCCTTTTCAGGAACAATGGTTTCGGTTACTTTTTTCTCTGAAATATGTTTTGGTAAGGGGAGTTGAACAATCAGTCCGTCAATATCTGCGTTGTTATTGATTTTAATTACTTCTTCAAGCAGCTCTTTTTCTGATATTGTTGACGGAAGGCGAAGAAGTGTGCTTTCAAATCCAACCTTCTTGCAGGCTTTAACTTTTGATGCGATATAAGTTTCGCTGGCTCCATCATTTCCCACCAATATGGCAGCAAGATGTGGCCTTTTACCGCCATTTTTAAGAATGTTTTGTACTTCAACGGCAAGTTCTGCCTTTATTGTTTCTGCTGTTTGTTTACCGTCAATTAATATCATTACCGCAAATAAGTTCGTTTGCGGCAAAAGTAGAAAAATAGGTGTCGGGGCAGAAAAGCCTTTTGGATTTCTTTGCTTACGGAGTTATAGAAAGCAGAAACTTCTGTTTCATTTCTGTTTTTTCAAACATACCGCTGATGTCGGTATATTGCGGAGCGGTGCTGCCATCCCAACCGGCACCATTGTTTTGCATTCCGCTCATTCCTGCCATGCTGTTGTTGGGATATCCGTTCATTCCGTTCATACCGTTCATGCTGTTCAAGCCATTCATGCCACCCATTGAACCGGTATTTTGCATACCGCCTCCTGTTCCGTTGCCCATGCCTCCATAAGTTTGCATACCGCCACCGTTTACTACGCTGGCACCGGCATTTGTATTTAAGCTACTGAGATTAGCGTTTTCCATATTGGCAGGGCGCTCAACAGCAAATATTTCAACATTCAGGGTTAGTTCTTTTGCAATATCTAAAGGAGTGTATCCACTGCCGAAGAGTTCTTTAAATGGTATGGCTAATTCATAAACAAGTGTGTAGAGGCTGTCCCAGTTCATGGCTATTAATATGTTCCTGCTTTCTTTAACAGGAGTAGTTCCGTTTTGGGTGGCAAAGCCTTCGGCAAGCATCACATAATTATTTAATAGAAAGTTGGCTTTTATTCCTTCTATTCCGTTCAGGTTTTCAAGTATTAATTGGTCTTGGTTAGTGTTCTTGTCCTTCTTTAGGGGAAACTGAATGGAAGCATCCAGTTTATTTTTTCCTTTGGTGCTTAGGTTTACCTGCATTCCTGCCTGCATTATCTTATCCTGGTTCACCGGGTCGGGACATTGAAAGCATAAATAAAGTGTACTATCATTATTAGCAATAGAAAACATCAGTTTTGTTTTTGCTTCATATAAGTTAAAAGGTGTTATCCATTCTTGATAACTTCCGTCAACGGAAACTGGTTTTGTTGCCCGTTTTGATTGTGTTGTAGTTTGTGAAAAGCAATGCGCTGAAAGCAGTGTAAAAAGGAGAAAATTTATAATTCTGAACATGAGCCGCAAAAGTACGAAATAACGGATTGTGATTGTTTTATTCTCTACTTATCGTTGACCACAGAGTTTTCTGTAATCGTCATCATTGCCTGCTCTTAGTTTTACCCAAACATTCAGTTGTTTGTGTAATTTGTTTTCCATACGGCAAAAGAGAGCAGTATAATGAATGCCTTTGTTCACTGAAATTAAGCCATTTATTTGTTGTGGTTTCTCAGAACGGAAATCAGGACTATTAAAGGAAGCGGATTTTTGCAGGCTAACCTTTGGAGCATAAGCCACTTTCAACGCCTGAGCAATAGCGGGCGAAATAATAAATAGATAAACTACAAAAAGTAAAAGGCTTTTAAACATTGTTTGTTTTGTCATGCAAAGATACAGATACCTTTGCCGCAAAGCATGAAAACACCTAAGAACTTTATTTACCTTGCCTACAACAAACCAGTGGGTATTGTTTGTACCACCGAAAAGATTGAAGGCAATATAATAGATGCCATCAAGTATCCCGAAAGGATTTTGCCTGTTGGCAGATTGGATAAGGCATCGGAAGGGTTGATATTAATGACCAATGACGGAGCCATTATGAATAAGATAACGCATCCTGATTTTGAGCATGAAAAGGAATATGTGGTAACGCTTAACTTGCCCTTGCGCAAACAATTTATTCAGGCTGTTGCACAAGGAATGGAGATTGGCATTGGTTTTACCAATCCCTGTGAGATTATTTCCGACCCGGGCAGCAGGCGCATCTTTCGCATTATTTTAAAACAAGGTATTAACCGGCAGATACGCAGAATGTGTAATGTGTTTGGTTATCAGGTTTTGAAGTTGCAGCGCGTGCGCATCATTAATATAAACCTTGGTAAATTAAAAGTAGGAGAGTGGCGACACTTAACGGAAGAAGAAAAGGCAGAACTGTTTGCCGCTTTTACTAAGCACTAAACTATTTATCAGGCATAAGACGAAAGCAGTTAAAGGCTTTTGCTTTCTCTGTACCTCCGTGCCTATGTGGTAAAAAAACTTTGCGCCTCATTTCTCAATTCCTAACTTTGCCCACCCGTGCATCTCCAAACACTTTCCCTCATCAACTTTCGCAACATAGCCCAGGCCGACCTGGAGTTTTCGCCACAGGTAAACTGCTTTACGGGTAATAACGGAGCCGGCAAAACAGGCCTGCTGGATGCCATGCACTATATAGCCATGTGCAAAAGCTATTTTAACCCCGTTGACAGCCAAAACATACGCCATGAGGAGGCCTTCTTTGTAGTAGAAGGTAAATTCCAGATCAACGGAGAAGAAGAAAATATCTATTGCGGACAAAAGCGCAACACCAAAAAACAATTCAAGCGCAACAAAAAAGAATATCCCCGCCTTGCCGAGCACATCGGGCTTATCCCCATCGTAATGGTATCGCCAGCCGATACCGAACTGGTTACCGGAGGCAGCGAAGTGCGCAGAAAGTTTATTGACTCCGTGGTATCGCAATACAATCGCGAATACCTCTATAACCTCATTAACTACAATAACGCACTTAGCCAGCGCAATGCTTTGTTAAAAGCCACATCTGGTCAAAGCACCATAGATTACGAGCAGTTCGAGATATGGGACAATCAACTCGTCATTTACGGTCAGCAGCTATTTGAAAAACGAAAAGAATTTATCATCAATACCCTGCCTGCGTTTACCGAATACTACAGCCACATTTCAGGTCAGGCCGAAGTAGTAAATATCAGCTATGAATCGCAATTAGAAAAAGGTAACTTTACTGAACAACTGCGCAACGCATTTAACCGCGACCGCATTTTGCAATATACTACCGTGGGCATACACAAAGATGATTTAAACTTTCAGATAAACCAATACCCCGTAAAGCGCTTTGGCTCGCAGGGGCAGCAAAAATCATTTCTGGTGGCACTGAAACTAGCAGAGTTTGATTTTATGAAAAAGGTAAAAGGATATGCTCCCCTGTTGCTGCTGGATGATATATTCGACAAGCTGGACGAAACACGAATTACCCGCCTGATAGAAAAAGTAAGCAACGAAAACTTCGGACAGGTATTCATTACCGACACCCACACCGACCGCCTTAAAAATATTTTTAAAAACAGCGATAGGAACGTTAAGATATTTGAAGTAGATAAAGGGGAAGTAATAAGTAAAATGTAATAATTAACATAGCCTCCAACAAAATATTACTTCTTAAATATTACCATTAAATAGCTAAATGAAACGCAGCAATCAACAAACCCTCGGTCAAGCCATCAACGAAATGCTCCGTGTCTTTGGTCTGCAACAAAAGCTGGACGAAACCAAACTCATCGCTTCGTGGGAAAAGGTAATGGGCAAAACCATAGCCAAACATACCACCCGCCTTTACATCAGCAAAAAGAAACTCTTTATACACCTTAATTCATCTGCCGCTCGCGAAACCCTGAGCTACGAAAGAGAAAAAATCATTTCGCTCATGAACGAAGAAGCAGGCAAAGCACTTATTGAAGAAGTTGTATTACTTTGAAAAACAATTTAAGATGTAAAATGTAATATGTAATATTGGCTCGGCTGTCATTACATATTACTTCTTACTTATTACATAAAAACATGCGCACCATCATCACTGCCCTCTGCCTACTGCTAACTGCCTGCTTCTCCTTCGCTCAGCCTTTTGTAAACGGCCAACTCCTTGTCCAACTCAAACAGGGCAAAAGCATAGAATCCGTAACCCGCAGTTTCCAAACCTATGAAGGCAGTAATATCAACCTGAGTGCAAAGAAATTTATTTCTCCGCCCATGAACATCTGGCTGGTAGAGTACAACTATGAAGGTGTAAATCAGGAACGTTTTCTTAATGAAGTAAAATTCCATCCCGCAGTAAATGAAGCACAACTAAATCACCATATCTATTACCGTTCTACTGTTCCAAATGATCCCCAATTCAACCAGCAATGGCAATACATTAACACCGGCCAGGGTGGTGGTACTCCCGGTGCAGATATTGATGCCGACCTTGCCTGGGATATTACCACAGGTGGACTTACCGCCTTTGGTGATACCATTGTAGTCTGTGTTATAGATGAAGGCTTCAGCCAAACCCATCCTGATTTTGGCGACAACAAATGGATAAACTATGCCGAAATACCAAACAACAATGTTGACGATGATGGCAATGGCTACGAAGATGATTACCGCGGCTGGAATGCTGATAACAACACCGATGATATTTCAGGCGGAACAGGAGCAGGCGGACACGGGACCTGCGTGGCGGGTATTGTAGGCGCGCAAGGCGACAACGGAGTAGGTGTAACCGGTGTAAACTGGAATGTGAAAATAATGTTTGTAGTAGGTGGCGGAAACGAAGCACAGGCAGTGGAAGCATACACCTATCCTTTGGTACAGCGCAAGCGCTATAACCAAAGCGGTGGCACAGAAGGTGCTTTTGTGGTAGCCACCAACGCATCATGGGGAATTAATGGAGGCCAACCTGCCGATGCACCGCTGTGGTGTGCCATGTATGATTCATTGGGTGCTTATGGTGTGCTAAACGCAGGAGCAACTATTAATGGTAACAATAACGTTGACAACTTTGGTGATTTGCCAACTGCTTGTCCAAGCGATTGGCTTATTTCCGTTACCAATACCAATGATGATGATAACAAAGTAACACAGGCAGGATATGGTCTTATCACCATTGACCTTGGCGCACCGGGCGAAAACGCACACACCGTTGCTTATCCAAATGGCTATGCCGGTTTTGGCGGTACATCGGGCGCAACACCGCATGTTGCAGGTACTATAGGATTACTGTATTCAGCACCCTGCACCTCATTTATGGCACTGGCTTATGCCGACCCTGCAGAAGCTGCCTTGCAGGTAAAACAATACATCCTTGATGGTGTTGACCCCAACGCAAGTCTTAATGGTATCACCGTAACAGGCGGAAGATTAAATGTCTTCAATGCTCTTAATGAATTACTCAATAATTGCAGTGCAGGAAGTTGTGTTACACCTTTTTCAATCAATACAAATTCTGTAACCGATACCAGTGCAGTATTCGTCTGGAACAGCGCACCCGGCACAGTGGACTTTGATTTAATTTATCGTCCCACAGGCAGCAATATCTGGACATCTGCTCCCGGAGTAACATCACCCTTTTCTGTTACTGATTTGGTTGCCTGCACCGAATATGAGTTTCAGGTGCTTGCTATTTGTGATACCGACAGCAGCAACTGGTCGCAAAGCCATATATTCACCACTGATGGCTGCTGTCTGCCACCTTCGGGATTAATCCTTACAGCTACTACCGATACTTCGGCAACCTTTACATGGGATGATTTGCTGGCAGCGGAATCTTACAATGTTGAGTACAGCATTGAAGGTTCATCATCATGGACAGTTTTCGGGAACATAACCGACAACACTTATGAACTTACCGGTCTTGAGCCCTGCAAAGAATACCAATTTCGTGTGCAAACAGTTTGCGATACAGGCTTAACAGACTACTCGGATATTTTATCATTCACCACAAAAGGTTGCGGAGCCTGCACCGACCTTGCCTATTGCGAAACCAAAGGCGAAGATGCCAGCGAAGAATGGATAGCAGGTGTGGAACTTAACCAAATTGATAACAACTCAGGCTCTGATGGCGGTTATGCTGATTATACAGACGGATCAACTGTATTAGGAAGAAACCAGATTTACAACATTATACTAACACCCGGTTTTCCCGGTCAGGCTTTCAATGAAGTTTTTCGTGTGTGGATTGACTATAACCAAAACGGAAGTTTTGGTGATGCAGGCGAAACTGTTTATGCTTCAGGAACTACAACCACTGCCGTAACCGGAACTTTTACCGTTCCTTCAACAGCAACATTGGGAAGCACCCGTTTACGTGTAAGCATGAAATTTACCAGCGCACCGCAGTCATGCTCTAATCCGTTTAACTATGGGGAGGCAGAAGATTACTGCGTGGAAATTATTGAGCACGATTCAAGCAATACCAACGGAATTTATTCGGGTGAACCGGAACTAAACCTCAGCGTTTATCCTAATCCGTTTACTGATGTTGCGGTAATGGAATTTACTGCTCCAGCCAATGAAACGTATTCTTTAAATATACTGGACGTACAGGGTAGGATTGTGCAGAACTACAGCAATATCAATGCCGGTAGAGTAATGATTGAAAAGAAAAATCTTACAGCAGGAATCTATTTGTTTGAATTGCGTAACAGCAAAACCAAAATAGAGGCAAGAGGAAAAATAGTGTTGAAATAAAAGCTATTCGCCTGCGCTCTTCCATGAAATTTTTGACAGAATATCAAAGATTTCAAAGCAGGAGGCCTTGTTTTTATAGAAATAGAAGTATGAACCATCACGGAACTTCTTGCGCAATTCGCTGAAGTTGGTATCAAGCAAATGCTTTAATTTTTCATTTTCAGAAGCAAGCTCTGCTTTTCCTGAAAGTACAAAGCCTAATATGTTAGGGTACTTTTCACGCAGCTGTCCAAGAACTTTTACTCCGTTTGTTCTATCGTTGTTATCTGTTCCTATGTAATAGTCAAGTATAGCAATGTCTGGCTTTACCTTGCTTTTAAGGCAGTCTTCATAACTGGAAAACTCATAGATGGTAAAGTCTGTGAATTTTGAAAGGCAGGAGGTAATAAGTTTTAGAAAAAACTCGTCATCATCTACAATGAAAATCTTCAACTCCTTTGCAGGAATAAGCGACCCCGACAGTCCCTCAATGGTAGTGTGAACAGAATTCCGCTTTCTCATTACTTAAAACTTGAACCCGATAACAAGTACATCATCAATCTGCAGTAAATCGCCTTTCCATTCGTTGAATGTGTTTTCAAGCAGCGGTAATTGCTCGCTGCAAGGCAGACTGCTCATGCTTTTGAGTAAGCTTTTATATTGATCGTACTTGAATTTTTTTCCTTTTGGTCCGCCAAACTGGTCGGGAAAACCATCGGTGAAAATGTAGAACATATCACCGGGCTGTATGTCAACCGTATGATTACTGAATTTATTAAAGTTGTCTTTAAATGAAATGCCAATAGGGAATTTATCACCTTTGGTTTCCATCAATTGTCCATCGCGAAAATGGTAAAGCGGATTGTAAGCTCCTGAATATTGCAGTTGCATTTTCTTTGTATCAATGCTGCAAAAGGCTATGTCCATTCCATCTTTAATAGACATATCCTCTTTGTTCTGACGCAATGTTTTATTCACACCCTGATTTAATTGGTCAAGAACCAGATTGGGTTGTGTTAATTGATTTTGTTTTACCGCAGTGGTCAATAAATTATAACCTACAATAGACATGAATGCACCCGGAACGCCATGTCCTGTGCAGTCAACAGCAGCAATCATGGCTTTGCCATCATGTTCTTCCAGCCAGTAAAAGTCACCGCTAACTAAATCGCGTGGCTTAAAGAAAATAAAATGGTCGGGAACTAATTTTTTAAATGCAGTATCGGGTGGAAGGATAGCCTCCTGGATCATTTTTGCGTAACGGATACTGCTCAGTAGGTCGTTGTTTTTTTCTTCCAGATCTTTAAAAAGCGTCATCAGCTTTTTATTGGCTTGAGTCAACTCAATGGAGTTCAACTCCACTGTGCGTTCAAGCATCAGGCGGTCTTCCTCGTAATGGTCGTAAGCATGACTCACGGCTTTCAGCAACTCTTCTGCTTCCGGTGGAAGAGGAGGGTTGTTACGTAAATACCTTTTAAGCTGGCGGTCTAAAAGTCCGTTGTTCACTGTAATTTCTATCTCTTTATGAATCCAAAAACCTGTCCGTTCAAACGGACAGGCTTCAAGGATGTTTCAGTCTTTTTTATCAAGCTTCTGTAAACGTTGTTATAGTCATGGTCTGGTTGTGTAGCTCACATTTTACCGTTGAGAAAAGCGGAGAAATTTCACCGTAAGAATAAAATCCTGTAATGGATGGAGTGTTTCCAAGAATATCTCTTACCGCTTCTACTTCTTCTTCAATACGCTGGTCAAGCACCAGTTTGCGCCCTACGCAGCTGATTAAAATTGCAAAATCTGATTCTGCACCAAGTGACTGGTAGCTGTTTTCGGCAGCATTTCCGGCTCCGTCAATCAGTTTATCAAAGTTGGCTTTCATCAGGCGAACAGTTGCTCCCTGAGGAATATCGCCTGCAAAGGTCATTGATTTATCTTCTTCGCTTACGGCCAAGACCGTTCTTACAAGTGATTCTGAATCTTCGTTCACTTTCATACCTAAAGGGAAGAGTAGTGCAGAACCCGGAAGATCTTTTGCTTTATCACCTAAATACATTTTATACAAATCAAGAGCGGGTTGCCCGTCTAACTCATATAATATGTTACCTACTGATTTTGTAACATGGCGTTCTACACCAAAAACATCCCAGCCTCCAACAGAACCAAAGCCAACTTTCAGGTCAGTTCCGTAAAATCCTACGGCTACAATGTTTCCTTCAGTAGGCGTTTCATTTAAACCTACTAATGTTTTTTCAAACTTAGCAGCATCACCTGCCAACCCACCTGTTACGGTAACTTTATTTTCAAGCGCATCATTTAAACCTCGTGATAATTCGCTGCCGTTTACTTTTAATCCATCAGAAAGGATAAACACGTGTTTAAGGTCATCCGCTTTTAGTTGTTTTGCAATGGCAGCGCCTGTTGCGTAGCTGTCGCCATTGTGTTCGCTGATAGTTGATTTAACTGTTTTTATTTTTGTTTTTTCAAACTCAACTGCTGATACAACAATAGAATCGTCATAAACCGAGTCGTTGAAAATTTCGCCCGATGTAGTTCCCGACATTATTTGTGCGTTGGGGTAAAAGGCTTTAATTTCGTTGAAACGTTCAGGGTTGGTTAATGCATCACGTGAACCAAATACGGTTACAAAATTAGCTGAGCCATTAAGTCCTTTATCTGATGCCTGTTGCCATCCTTTGTTTGATGTCCAGTTACGTTGTTCTGTTTTCATTTTTTGCGAGGTTAAATTATTTTTTGTTAGTGTAAGTATTTTTATTTTTTAGACCGATACAGTTATTATTGCTACTAATGCTTTATATATAGTTACCGATTTTATAGCGCGGTTTTTAACGCAATTAAAACTGTTAAGGTTTCCGTTGGGCGGAAATATTTTCAGGTTCGTCCATTTGTAAAATGAGAAAATCTGTTCTACTGCAAATTCTTTTTACCTTAGTCGCCTCTTGAATAATTTCAATGGCTAAAGCAAAATCAAGCATACTTTCTAATCAGGCGCAACACGAAATGCTTGAAAACTTCCGTCACGAAACCAAACGCTGGCAGAGTGAAATTGATTTCTGGAAAGTAGAGGGCTTGTTTTTTAAACGTTTGCTGGATATTTATTCATTGAAAATATCCAATGATGACGACCGTCTTGCCTTCTCCAGTTTTGAAGAAAAACTGAAACAATACATTGAACATGTAATGGATAATCTGAAGAAGGAAATTCATTTGCACGAAGAATACCTTACTGAAGTATTGGACAAAAAAGCATTTTCGGAAGAATACACCTATAAACTGCGCCACGAAAAACTGGCAAAGAATACCGCTGCACTTAAAAAGGAGTTCGTGATGTTTAAAGAGCGGCTTTATAAATTTACAGATACTATTTAGTTGATGAAGAAAATATTAGTTGCCAATCGTGGCGAAATTGCTTTGCGCATTATGCGCTCGGCAAAGGAGATGGGGATAAAAACAGTTGCCGTTTTTTCAGAAGCTGACCGTAATGCGTTACATGTACGTTATGCGGATGAGGCGGTTTGTATTGGCCCTCCTCAAAGTTCAAAGTCGTATCTGGATATTGATAAGATAGTAGATGCCTGCCGCAAAACAGGTGCTGATGCGGTGCATCCCGGTTACGGTTTCTTATCTGAGAATGCAAAGTTTGCTGAGCGTTTGAAGAAAGAAAAGATAACATTCATCGGTCCTTCGCCTGAAGCGATGGAGATGATGGGAAGTAAATTGCAGGCAAAAGCAGCAGCTAAGAAATACAATATTCCCCTTGTACCCGGAACAGATAAAGCCATTGAAAATATTGAAGAAGCAAAGAAGATAGCTAAAGCAACCGGCTTTCCTGTACTGATTAAAGCCAGCGCAGGTGGTGGTGGAAAAGGAATGCGTCTAGTTGAGAGCGAAGAAAATCTGGAAGAGCAAATGACACTTGCTATTAATGAAGCTACATCTGCTTTTGGCGATGGCTCGGTGTTTATTGAACGTTTTGTTACTTCACCGCGACATGTAGAAATTCAGGTGCTTGCAGATAATCACGGAAATGTTGTTCACTTATTTGAACGCGAATGTTCTATTCAGCGCAGACACCAGAAGGTGATTGAAGAAGCACCTTCATCAGTACTTACGCCTGAAATCAGGCATAAGATGGGTGAGTGTGCAAAAGATGTGGCACGTGCCTGCAATTACTCAGGTGCAGGAACAGTGGAGTTTTTGGTGGATGATAAACTGAATTTCTATTTTCTGGAAATGAATACGCGTTTACAGGTGGAGCATCCTGTTACCGAAATGATAACCGGAATTGATTTGGTGAAAGAGCAGATAAAAGTGGCGCGCAACGAAAAGCTTTCGTTCACACAGGATGATTTGAAGATTAACGGACATGCTATTGAAGTGCGTGTATATGCCGAAGACCCGACTAATAATTTCCTCCCCGACATTGGGAAATTATTGACCTATCGCAGACCCCAAGGTCCCGGTATTCGTGTGGACGATGGCTTTGAAGAAGGAATGGATATTCCTATCTATTACGACCCGATGATTGCAAAACTCACCGTTCATGCAGATACACGCAAAGCGGCAATTGACAAAATGCTTCGCGCCATTGATGAATACGCTATTTCAGGAATAGAAACAACCTTGCCGTTTTGTAGTTTTGTATTGCAGCACAATAGTTTTACTTCGGGTAAATTTGATACCAATTTTATCAAGCATTATTTTGAGCCTTCAATGCTTGATAATAATAATGTGGAAGAAGCTGAGATAGCTGCTATTCTGGCTTCAAAACTGTTGGCTGAGAAACAGGAACACCACACTAACTCTAATGGTTCAGCCGTTAAAACATCAGCGTGGAAAAAGAACCGTGTTTAATGCGCGGCACGCTTTTAGCAGAAGGGTTTGCATTATGAGTAAACTTTCTTATTTATTCTCAATCGTATTTTTAATTGCTTTTTCTGCCCATGCGCAGGACACTATTCCTCAAACGGGGTTAAAGAAAAAAAGTAAGTCTTCTAAAAAAGAGCAGGAGCGAACCGTAATTGATGGCGACACGTTAGCTGTTTATAATTTGCCGGTTGTGAGCATTGGCGGAGAGCGTACTTTTAAAACCAAGAAAGAAGAAAAGAAGTATTGGCGCATGGTGCGTAATGTGAAGAAAGCCTTGCCTTATGCAAAAATCGCGAAAGAAAAACTGGATAAATACGAAGCGCAATTAGAAGGCAAGCAAAAGCGTGAGCGTAAACTGATAATGAAACAGGTAGAGCAGGAGCTGCTGGATGAGTATTCGGATGAGTTGAAAGGATTAACCATTACTCAAGGACGAATTTTATTGAAGCTGATTGACCGCGAAACCGGGCACACATCTTATGATTTAGTGGAAAGTCTGCGAGGGTGGTTTTCAGCCAACTTCTGGCAGGGAATTGCGGTATTATTTGATGCTGATTTAAAAAGTGATTTCAATCCTAAGACAAGCGCTGACGATGCCATGATTGATGAAATTGTGGTGAGGATTGAGAACGGAGAACTTTAAAACTTCTCAAACACCCCCAACCCAAACAGCGCAAAGTCATATTTTACAGGGTCTTTAGCATCAAACTTTCTCAAGGCTTTTGTGAGTTCTTCTGTTGCCTGCCAGTCGTTTTGTTTGCGTTTTAGTAGTTTAAGTTTTCGGGCAACATTGCCGGAATGGACATCCAGAGGGCAATAGAGTAGGGAAGGAGAGATGCTTTTCCAGATTCCGAAATCAACACCGCGCTTGTCGTTGCGCACCATCCAGCGCAGGAACATATTCAATCTCTTGGAAGCCGAGCCGGCTGCCGGATTAGAAACGTGCTTCTCTGTTCGCTTGGGATGCGGGATAGAAAAGAATACGTTGTTAAAATAAACCAAAGCATCTTTGATATTTTCTTTTTTGCTGAAGACTTTTTCCATTCCACCGTGCTGCGAATAAATGTTGCGCAGCGATAAAATAAAGAACTCCAAATCAACAGCATTGAAGGTGCGGTGTTTAAAATTTTGGAGCCTTTGTAATTCTTTATCACTTGCCTGCATTACAAAATCATAAGGACTTAAGTCCATCGCCTCTACCAGCTTTTTTGCATTGTTGATAATGGTGGTGCGTTGTCCCCAGGCAATGGTTGCAGCAAGAAACGCGCTGATCTCAATGTCTTCCTTTTTTGTGAAAAGATGCGGAATACTTATCGGGTCGGAAGTGATGAAGTCGGGACGATTGTATTTATCGTAAGCGGCTTCCAGAAAATCATGAAGCTGCTCTTTGTTGAGTGCTGCCATTATTGTCCTGTTATTTTCTTGTAGCCTTCTGTGTTTTGAAGCGTGATAAATAAGGTCTCGCTTCTCAGTCTTTCAGCATCTGCAAAGCCAAGTGCTGCTGCTTCATTCAAGGCTATTTCTGCTTCAACAGAATTGTTCATCATCATAAAATATTTAGTTCGCAGGTAGGCGTGTTCTGAATTAGTGGGGTCAACTAATTTGTAAATACTCAGAAATTTATCTGCTTCGGGTAATCTGCGGCTGTTAAGTGCTGAGTTGGAATAACTGAATGCAACAAGGTTGAGGAAATTCTTCAGTCTTATATTCATGAACTTTTCATCACCATTGTTTTTGGCAATCCTTTGTTCAAGGTTTTTAAACTCATTCTTCCACCAGTTGAAATCATTTTTTACAAAGGCTTCGGAGTAGAATTGCTTTTGTTTTTTTTCGCGTCCAATTATTTTCTTGTCGATGGTGTTTTCATTTTTTTGGGATGGGGCAGGCGAGAGGCAGAAAGTAATTGCCTTGCTCATGGTTTCCACCGGTGGCCATTCGTGCGCACCATCAAAGTATTTAATCAGGTGTTTTAGTTCTGAATTTTTAAGTGCTTCACCTGCATCATAAATCTCGGTCAGGTTCATGTCTTCTTTTCCGGCAATGCCGACAAAAATTAAATCAGTTCTTTGTTGTGAGGGTTGAGCAGGCAGACCTACAGAGCAGGAGATTACACCTGCGATGTTGTTGTTTTGTACTGCAAGGTTTCCGGCAATTCTTCCGCCACCTGAAAATCCGCAGGTGAAGATTTTCTGTTCGTTAATTTTTAGTTTTTGTTTTGTGTCGGCAAATAACTGATTGGCTGCGGTACTTACTGTAGTCCAATCCATGCCGTTTTTTGTGGTGTTGCTTGCGATGAAAATGATACTTAAACTATCGGCTATGGATTTGTATTTCTCAAGCGGAAAATTTCCTTTTCCCTGCGGGTCGAAAAAGTAAATTGCCGGGAAGGTTTTTGTGGTGTCGTAATTTACAGGGAGGTAAAGGGTGTAGGTATTTTCGGTATAGATTTTTCCTGCGGAGTAAACGGTTTTTGCTTTTGGGGTTACAGTTTGTTTATTTTCTTTTTCTGAGCAGGAGAAAATAACATATGAGAAGATTAATAGATAAGTCTGTTTCATGATTTAAAACACTTCGACTACGCTCAGTGTGACAAAACGCTCTTTAATTTACGGTTTGCAAAATCCAGCTGTCTTTCAGCGCTATTTCCCAATTTGTTTCCCAGTCTTTTTTTGTGGTAACAAGGTTGTTGAAAATAACAGTGTTCTCTGTCAGCTCTGATTTTTCAAGCAGGGTTGAGACCTGTGGAAGTTTGCAGGTTTTTATTTGCCCGTCTTTGCGGTAGGCAATCTGCATGCGGTCTAACAAATCTGTATTGAAATCTGCTTCTATCTTTTTAACCAATGCTACCGATTTATCAATGGAGCAGCCGCTTGCTGCCGCTTGTTGCTCGTCAACACCAATTACTAAAAAGCGGTTGTGCAGTATTTCTGCCGCAGCTTTAAGTGCAGCTCCGTGTGCCGACCATGTTGTTACAAACTCGGTTGCAAGAGTATTTAGTTGCTGAACTTCAGCGGCAGTAAATTCTCTGCTGCTCTGGTAAATCCAGATGCGTGAAGAGGGGGATAGTTGGGATAGTGTTGTCATTTTACAAATCCTGTGCGCTGGCAATTAACTCAGCCACGTCATACACTTTTACTTCGCCTTCTTTGTTGAAGTGCTTTACGCCATCGGTCATCATGGTCATACAAAAGGGGCAGCCGGTTGCAATTACGCTGGGGTTTAATGCCAATGCTTCTTCGGCACGCTCTACGTTTACTTCTTTATCACCGTGTTCGGCTTCTTTAAACATTTGCGCACCGCCTGCACCGCAGCAAAGTCCGTTGGCGCGACTGCGTTTCATTTCGGTTAATTCGCTGTCGAGTTTTTCGATAACACTGCGTGGAGCTTCATATTCGCTGTTGGCGCGGCCAAGGTAGCAGGGGTCGTGAAAGGTTATTTTTTTGCCTTTGAACGAACCGCCTTCTACTTTCAGTTTGCCTGAATCAATAAGTTGCTGAATGAGTTGGGTGTGGTGGATTACTTCGTAGTTACCGCCTAAATCGGGATATTCGTTTTTTAAGGTATTGAAGCAATGTGGGCAGCCTGTTACAATTTTCTTTACTTCATAGCCGTTCAGCACCTGAATGTTGGTGAATGCCTGCATCTGGAAAAGGAATTCGTTTCCGGCACGTTTTGCTGGGTCGCCTGTGCATGATTCTTCAGTGCCAAGCACCGCAAATTTTACTTCGGCTTTATTTAAAATCTTAACGATGGCTTTGGTTATTTTCTTAGCGCGGTCGTCAAAACTCCCGGCACAACCCACCCAGAAAAGTATTTCGGGAACTTCACCATTGGCAATACATTCAGCCATTGTTGGAACTTTCATTTCCATATTCTAATTATTTAGATAATTAATATTATGCTTCGTTTGCCCAGTTCAGTCTGTCGGCCTGGCCGAATTGCCAAGGCGCACCGTTGTTTTCTACATTGGTAAACATTCCGGCTAAAGCAGCAGGGGCGTTTGATTCTTCCATTACTAAGTTTCTGCGCAGGTCAATAATGATGCTCAACGGGTCAATGTTTATAGGACAAGCCTCCACACAGGCATTGCACGAAGTGCAGGCCCATAACTCTTCTGGAGTTATGTAATCGTGTAACAATGATTTGGTGTCGGGTGTTTTTTTGTCAAGATTTTTACCATACTCTTCTAGGCGGTCGCGGGTATCCATCATGATTTTGCGTGGCGAAAGTTTTTTGCCCGTAATGTTGGCCGGGCAATTAGATGTGCAGCGTCCGCACTCGGTGCAGGAGTATGCATTCATCAATTGCACCCATGATAAATCGTTTACATCCTTTGCTCCGAACTTAACGGGAGCAGCATCGGCAGGTGGGGGAGTGGCAGAGGGATCAAACATCAGCTTTACCTCATTGGTAACCGATTCCATGTTGCTGAATTTACCTTTTGGATTAAGGTTGGAATAAAACACGTTCGGAAAAGCCAACAGAATGTGGAAGTGTTTGGAGTAAGGAACATAATTGAGGAAGAAGAGAATACCGCAGATGTGGAACCACCAAACCGAGCGCTCAATCATAATAAGTGTTTCGCTGCTGAGGCCTGTGAACAGGGCTGAATAGTATTGTGAAATAGGATACGCCCCTGCCTGAACATAATGTTCAACACCACGGCTTTGCAATACCTGATCGGTTGCATTCATGGTGAAGAAGGCGGTCATCAATAAAATCTCGATGGTAAGAATCAAGTTGGCATCGCTGCGTGGCCATGAGGTCATTTCGGTCGACCAGAAACGTTTTAGTTTTATAATATTTCTGCGGATAAGAAATACGATACAGGCTATTAACACACCTAGCCCGAGGAATTCAAAGGAGGCGATTACAAAATCATAAAAACCACCGAGAAATGCGAATACGCGGTGCGTGCCTGCCACTCCGTCAATAATGATTTCGAGTAATTCGATATTCATAATCACAAAGCCGATGTAAATCAAAATGTGCATGATTCCGGCAACGGGGCGCACCACCATTTTTGATTGTCCGATGGCAACCAGCGACATTACTTTCAGTCGTTCGGCAAAGTTGTCGTTCAGATTTTGATCTCTGCCCAACCTGATGTTGCGCACGATGGTTTTGATTTTAAGCGCGAATAAAGTGAATGCGCCAACGAACAGCAGTAAGAAGATTATGTTGGAGATACCCATTGTAGATTCAGTGATCGGGTTTAACGTTAAATTATTGTTTAGCCTCTTTTTCCTTTTTCCCGAAAACAGAAATAGATACATATCTGCCCGGATGTTCTTTGATGTCAATGAACAGGTTATCGAGATTTTTAGAAGCGTTGTTAAGGTTGTTGTAAAGGCTGTCGTTATTCACGAGCATACCGATTGAACCTTCACCGTTATTGATTTTGTTGAATACATCCGCTGCTTCGGTCAGGGCTTTATCAGCACTTTCAATTGCTGATTTAAAGTTTGATTTTGCCAGTGTATCGCTCAGAGCAGAAAAGTTAGTAAGGATATTCTGAATTTTATCGTTATTGTTTTTAATGTTTCCGGTAATGGATTCAAGGTTGTCGAAGATCTTAGCTAGCTTTCCTTTTTCTTCGGTTACGAGTGTATCCAGTCCGCCTGTTGCGCTTTCCAGATTAGCAAGCGTTGATTTTAAACTCGCCACGCTTTTAGAAAGGTTATCGCGGTTCTCTTTGTTTACAATGTGGCGAACATCACCCATTACTGAATCTAACTGCGCGAAAATGGAGAGTGCCCTTGCTTTTAAAGGCTCAACGGTTTTATTAAGTTCGTCTGTAAGTGTGGCTTTAATATCAGGCAATAAAGTATCACCGCTTTGGGCATAAACGAGGGTGTCTTTCATTACCAGTTCAATTGCTTTTGAACCCAATAAGTCTGCACTGATAATGCGGGCAGTAGATTGAACAGGAACATTAAAGCTGGTGTTGGTAAGCTGCATTTTCACAATTACCTTCCCTGAATTATCGGGATGGAAATACATGGTTTGTACAAACCCGATTTTGTAACCGTTAATCAATACCGGACTTGAAATGGTTAAGCCTTCCACCTTTGGGTAAATTGCATAAAAATGGCGCTGTGTGCCGAAAATATTAAAGCCTTTGAGGAAGTTAAAACCCCAGAAAGAGAAGGCAATGGTTAACACGATAACCGCACCTATTTTTATTTCTTTTGAATATTTCATCGTTACTTACTTGTTCAAAATTTCTTTTGCCTTTGCCATATCAATGCGCTCACCGTTAAGGAAAGCCACCACAAATGCATCGGGATAACCCTGCTTGCGCACTTTAGCCTGATGTGCAGTTGCGGCTTCAATACTATCAAAATTTCCTGAAGCGTATTTATGTAATCCGCCTGCCTGATATTCATAGATATTATCAATACCCGAAAATTTTGGCGAAGATAATGGAAACGCAGTTGGTGAGCCAAAAAATTGCACCCTGAAAACTAATTTTCCTGATGCAGGGGTTTCTTTGGGTTTGTTGTCAACAGGAGTTTGGTTTTTTACCTGCTCTTTTACTTCTGTTTTCTTTGGTTCAACTGTAACCTGAGTGTCTGTATTGTTCTCTAATGTTTCTCTTATTTTTCGTAAAAGTTCTTCTTTCTTAGCTTGCATTACCTCGCGCTCCAGTTCAGCAACTTCTTCGGCTTTTATGCGGGCAATGGCTTCCTTCTTTGCTTTTTCTTCTAAGTCGATTTCTTCTTTGTTATTGTTTTCGGCTTTAGCTTCTGCTTCCTGCTTCAGTTTTTGTGCTGCTTCTTCTTTAGCTTTTTGCTCGGCCTCCAGTTTAGCTTTGGCTTCAGCCTTTTTCTTAGCTTCTTCGGCTAATTTTTTGACTTCAGCTTCTTGCTTTGTTTTTAAAGCTGCTTCTTCTTTAGCTTTCTCTTCTGCCAAGGCAGCAGCATTCTTTTCTGCTGCATCATTTATTTCGGTTTTGCCAAAGAGTTCGGCATCTATTTTCTCTTCTACTTTTTGACCAATTTTCGCATTTTCATCCGCTATGTTTTTTATTCTGTTCAGTGCTTCGTCCTGTTGCTTTTTTATTGCTTCCAGTTCTTCTTTCTCTTTCATGCGCTGATTAAACTCAGCCATCAATTGTTCTTTTTCCTGATTCTTTTTTTCTTCTTCTAATAGCGCTTGTGCTTCCGCCTTTTGTTTTGCATTTCGTTCTGCTTCAGTTTTAGCAGCCTGTTCTTTTATATCCTGCTCTTTAATGGCTTTTAATTTAGCTACACGTTCAGCATCTTCCTTAGCTTTCAGTTCTTCAGCCTCTTTAGCTTTTGCATCGGCATCGGCTTTAGCCTTTGCTTCACTCTCTTGCTTTGCTTTCAGGTCTGCCTGTTCTTTTGCCTTTTTATCGGCCTGCAATTTTGCCGTTAACTCTTCAAAGGCCTTTGCTTTAGCATCAGCAGCTTCTTTGGCTTTTAGTTCTGCCTGTTCCTTTGCTTTTTTCTCAGTCAGTATTTTGTTTTCAGCGTCCTGCTTAGCTTTTAAATCCGCCTCCGCTTTTGCTTTAGCCTCTGCTTCCTGTTTAGCTTTTAGCGCAGCATCCTCTTTTATCTTTTTCTCGGCAAGTGCTTTCGCATCAGCATCCGCTTTTGCCTTAGCTTCTGCTTCCTGTTTGCTTTTCAGTTCGGCATCTTCCTTTGCTTTCATTTCAGCATGCTTAGCTTTTAAAGCAGCGTTTTCTTCCATTAATCGTTTTTGCTCAGCCTCCAGTTTTGCTTTGAGTTCGGCTTCTTCTTTTAATTTTTTATCCGCTTCCGCTTTAGCTTTTGCAGCAGCTTCGGTTTTTAGTTGTTCAGGAGTTTTATTGTTTTCAACTTCAGAGTTTGATACACCAGCATCGGCAGTTTCGTGTTTTGATTTATACTTTTTCAGTGCTGCAAAAATGGATGTTGCCATTTTTAATTTACCGTTTGCCGACACAAGGAAATCTTCGTCTGTTTTATTAGTAAGGAAACCTAATTCAATAAGAATAGCAGGCATGGTTGTTTTTCGCAGCACCAGAAATCCTGCTTGCTTTACACCACGGTCTTCGCGGTGAATGCTTTTGACAAAATCATCCTGAACATAGGATGAAAGTTCAATGCTTTGATTAAGAAAGGCGCTTTGCATCATGGTGAGTGCAATCATGCTTTCGGCTGAGTTAGGGTCAAAGCCTTCGTATTTGGTTTCGTAATCATCTTCCATGAAAATTACCGAGTTCTCCTGCTGTGCAATCAAGAGGTTTTCCTCCGTTTTGTGTAAACCAAGTACAAAGGTCTCGGTACCGTTAGCTCCCAGATTTTTTGCAGCATTGCAGTGGATGGAGATGAATAAATCGGCATTGGCATCGTTTGCAATTCTGGCGCGCTCGTCCAACCCGATAAATACATCCTTGTCGCGGGTGTAAATAACTTTTATTTCAGGAAACTCAGCTTTTATCAGTTCGCCCACTTTTAAAGCAACATCAAGCGCCACGTTTTTCTCGGTGACTTTGTATCTGCCTGTACCTGTGTTTCCGGGATCTTTGCCGCCATGCCCGGCATCAATAACAATGGTCTTTATCTTGTAGCCACCACCCGGAAGGAATGTCCATGCGCAGGAGAAGTAAGCAGTAAAAACAATAAAAAGACTGATAAGTCGTTTATTCACAGAGATAATTAATTGAGATAAGTGTGCAGGCTGAAAACCCTGTTACCGTTCATAAAAATATGTAGTTTTGCCCTCTTCTGAAAACAACGTTATTCCTGCAAAAATAGTATAAATTGCGCTTGGCTAAACCCCTCTTATTTGTAGTTTTATCAACAGTGCTTGGTTTATTCAGTGATGCGGTTCAGGCACAGATAAACAAACGAAAAGATATTGTTGAAAGCGACAGTGCAAAAGCAGATAGCTTGCGACCTGTTGTTTTTTCAATCCCCGATACAATTCCTGCGAAAAAGGATACCGTTATAATTATGAAACCTGCGGGTGATGGATTTCTGAAATCAAAAGTGCATTACACAGCAGACGATTCAATTCGTTTTGATGTGAAGGATAAGAAGGTTTACCTGTATGGTAATGCGGATATTACCTATGAAGAGATTAATCTGAAAGCAGCCCGTGTAATTATTGACTGGACTACAAATACTGTTTATGCAACAGGTGCGCCCGACAGCACAGGGAAAATGCAGGGTGAACCTGTTTTTACTGAAGGAGCGCAGAGTTTCAGAACAAAAGAAATTACATACAACTTTGAAACCAAGAAGGGGAAAATTAAAGAGGTAATTACCACCGAAGGAGAGGGGCATATTCACGGAGAAATAGTGAAGAAGATGGAAGATGATAATTACTTTATCCGTAAGGGCGGCTATACTACCTGCGATTTAGATGATCCGCACTTTTTGATTGCAGCCAACAAACTGAAAGTAATTCCCAACGACAAAGTGGTAACAGGTCCGGCTTATCTGATGATAGAAGATGTGCCGATGCCACTTGTGTTACCATTCGGATTTTTTCCGAATAAGAAAGACCGGACAACGGGAATGAAACTGCCTGCTTACGGAGAATCGCCTTCACTTGGTTTTTTTCTTAAAGAAGGAGGCTATTATTTTACGCTGGGACAAAAAGCAGATTTGCTTTTATTGGGTGATATTTATTCGAAAGGCAGTTATGGTGCGAAAGTGATTTCGAATTATAAACAACGCTATAAGTATTCAGGTAATCTTCAATTGAGTTATGCGAGCGTAAAAGAAGGTTATAAGGAGTTCCCGAATTATTCGGTAAACAATAATTTTTTCGTTCGATGGAAACACATTCAAGACCCTAAAGCGCGTCCCAACAGCACATTTTCTGCGGATGTGAATGCAGGTAGCAGAAACAACTTTAAGAACGGAACAACCAGTAATGCTCAGAATTTTTTGACCAATACGTTTCAGAGTAATATTTCGTGGAGCAAATCATGGGCAGGAACACCGTTTAACCTTTCGGCAAGCATGGCGCATAGCCAGAATACGCTGAATAAAACGGTTGACTTAACCTTGCCGCAAGTGGCTCTCTTGGTTAATAGAATAAATCCTTTTAAGCGAAAAATTGCTGTTGGTGCTACAAGGTGGTATGAGAAAATTAGTGTAGGGGCAACCTTAGATTTAAAAAATGAGATCAGAACTGCCGATTCTCTTTTTTTAAGAACAGAATCGTTTAATAATATGGTGAATGGCGCACAGCTTTCCGTTCCTATTGGCACACAGTTAAAGCTATTTAAGTTTGTGAATGTTTCGCCTACATTTAACAGTAATGCAAAATTATATTTTCAAACTCTGCGAAAATACTGGGATAATGAACTACAGGAAGCAATAACCGATACGGTGCAAGATATAAGAGTGCGCGGTTCTTATAGTTTTAATACAAGTTTTAGTACACAAATATTTGGAATGTTTAAATTTAAAAAAGGGAAAGTTCAGGCTATACGCCATGTAATGTCTCCAACCATAAACCTGAACTACACACCTGATTTCAGTACACAGCAATATGGATATTATGGAGATAATGGTTCAATGACTTCGTATTCCATTTATAATCTTGGTTATGGAGCACCTCCGGCAGGAAGAACCGGTTCAGTGGGTTTTGGTTTAGGGAATAACCTGGAAATGAAAGTGAAAACACCAAATGACACGGTGAGTTCAACTAAAAAAATTCCAATTTTTGAAGCACTTGCTATTGGTGGTTCTTATAATTTCTTTGCAGATTCATTAAAACTTTCCGACTTCTCGTTAAGTGCAAGAACAACGCTTTTTAAAGTTATCAATGTTGTGTTTTCGTCAAATCTTACGCCTTATGTTTTAGATTCACTCTATAGAAGAATTGATACTTATCGATGGGAAGCAAAGCAAGGCTGGCTTAAACTGACAAAAGCCTCGTTAGCTGTTGGGTTTAGTTTAAACAGACAAGGGAATCTGCAGAAACAAAGTACCAAAGGCACAGAAGCGGAACAAAACATGGTGAACTTATATCCTAATCAGTTTATAGATTTTAATATTCCCTGGCAGTTTTCAACAAACTATAATATTAACTACGATGCTTTGAAAAAGAAGGATAATATAACACAAGCATTGAGTTTTGATGGTAACATTAATTTAACTCCTAAATGGAAATTAGGCTTTAGGTCTGGTTATGATTTTGTTGCAAAAAAGCTAACTCAAACTTCATTGAATATTTATCGTGATTTACATTGCTGGCAAGCCACATTTAACTGGGTGCCTTTCGGAACTATTCAGAGTTATAGTATAGATATTAACGTAAAATCTTCTATTCTTCAGGATTTAAAACTTTCGCGCAAACGCGATTGGTATGACTTTTAAATTATGCGTAACCTAATAAAAAAATACATGATAGAAGGCGATGCAATAACTGCATGGCTGATTATGAAAGCTCCTTTTTTGGTTGCTCTTATTTATGCCTATTTTGCTGTAAAAGGTGACAGACAAGCCATTTGGGTAGCACTTTTCTTTTTTCCGTATGTCTATTTACTGATTAAAAATCTCTGGCTTGAAATAGTACATGCCGAATTACTTACAAAACTAAAAACAGACAGCGGACTGGAGATTGAATTAACAACTAAAATGTTTCGAATTACCCGTTTCAGTATTGCAGTGCTCGGTGCAATTGAAATTTTTTTGGTTCCCGTACTGCTTGATTTGCCGGGAAGTCCCAAACTGACTGATATTCCACTGATGATACTTACAAGCCTTGCTTTGGTGGGAACTTTGTCTTTGTTTCTTTTTCAGGTCAGGTTTACTTATCATATTGGCAAATTGCTTTATGTTGTTGAAACAAAACGAAAGTTTGATCCTTTAAAAGAATTGAACAGCGAACATCGTATCAAAATACTGAATCCTGTGGCATTTAAAAAATATCACGAACGCATAAAGAAAGCACTAAAATAATTTCGATCAATTTGTTTTTTGTAACGACAAAGTTTTATATTTGCCCCTCATTAAATTTCGAATCATGAAACGAGTTTCCGAGTTTCCGAGTTTCCGAGTTTCAGCTATAGTTGCGCCTTAAATTTATCAAGGGCCAAAAATCATAAAAAAGCTTCTGTTTTTTCCTTTTACGGCAACCCCGTAACCTCATTATCCTTTACCGGATTAGGTTTGCCAGATACGGCAAACCCAATCCGCTATACCTTATTTACTGTTCTAAGATTAGCAAGTCAAATCTGCTATTCGGGATTACATCCTCTAAACTTAGCAAAGCAAATTTGCTATAACTTATTTACTCTTCTAACCTTAGCAAACCCAATCCGCTATACCGGATTGCATCTTCTAAGGTTAGAAAATCCAATCCGCTATACCTTATTCACTCTTCTAAGATTAGTAAACCCAATCTGCTATACCGGATTGCCTCTGCTAATATTAGCAAACCCAATCCGGCAAATACCTTTATATATAAACCATCACTAAAACCAATCACTAACCTTTAAAAACAAACAAAATGAGCTCAATTTCACGTGACCTACCCAAAACCTTCGAGGATCGTTATGAGGCCCTCGCACTTGCACGTAATAAACGCGACAGCCTTGCCGCCAATCCGTTAACAGCAGCCACCAATACCCGGCTTGATGCTATATGGACTGAAATCACCAACAAACGCATTGCGCTTGTAAACGCCAAAGCCACCTATAACGGCAACACGGTGGCAAAAAACACAGCAGGCACAGCCTTGCGCCTGCTTAACAGTCATTTTATACAAGTGTTTAACTTTGGAGTAGCACGCGGAAAATATCCCAAAGCACACCGCGATTTTTATACCCTTCCGTTGGAAGACAGCCCGCTGCCCGATTTTACAAAAGATAAAGATGCCCTTAAATGGGGGGCTTATATTGTTGAAGGCGATGCCCTGCGCGTAGCAGCCGGTGGTTTACCTATGAGCAACCCCGATGCCCTTGAAATGGATACGGCAAAAAACCTGTTTCATACCTTGTTTACCAACCAAAGCACGTTTAAAGATGCCCTTGATAACGCTCAAGAAGCATTAGAAGCCCTTGAACCAGAAACCGACAAGGTGGTTAGAAAAATATGGGACGAAATAGAAACCCATTACAACGAAGAAACCGAAGAAAGCCGCAGAGATAACTGCCGTGAGTGGGGAGTAGTGTATATTACTGTAGGCGACCAAAAAACATTAAGCGGTACAGTAACCTATAATGGCGCACCGGGTGCAGGTTTGCAGGTGCGCTTTAAACGCGGACGCAACATCAGCATTGTTACAGCAGCCGGAGGCTACGCACTAAGCACCAATCTTATGGACGCACAAAAAATAGTGGTAGAAAAACTTGACGAAAACGATGATGTAATAAAAACCTGGGAATTTGAAATTACCCTGAACGAAAGCGGGGATAAGACGGAGAATTTTACGGTGAATGATTAAGTGAATTTTTTAAATCCCTCTCGCCTCAGGCGAGGCGAGAGGGATTTTTTCTTAATATTGCTTACCAATTAAAAACAAAACAGATGAAAACAAAACTACTAATCCTTATCAGCGTCCTATTTGCCACTTCCTATAATTCTAATGCTCAAAAAGTAAAAATCAAGAAAGGCATTGTTTCAGTTGACGATAAAGAATATTTAAAAACCAATAAAGACTACGGGAACGAAATTATTTCCACACTTGATGGTAAAGACATTATTAAACTGGAATGGAATTCATTTGATGTACCTAATCCGGCAAGAAATAATGCAAATGACCCTGCACGTTATAATTATCCCGCTACTATAAAGAACTGGTATGCGGTAGCCAGTTTCTTAGATTTTAACATAACCTTTGAAACAGAATTAAGCCAGAAAAATATATTTGAAGCACTTTATAAGGATAAAGTGGTTGATGAATCAGGAAAGGTTAATGAAGAGAATGCCAAATCTCTGGCGAAAAAAATTCACAAGAATGTAAGTGGAAATCGCCCTGATGTTTTGATTATTTATTAAAATTTAACACAAGAAAATACATGCAAACACTAAACTCCTATCAGGTACATTATAAAGAAGAACGATATTTCAGAATAAAGCTGTTTTTCACTGTTCTGTTTTATGCAGTTCTTGGATATGGGCTTTATATTGGTGTTGCATGGTTAGATTTTAAAATTTTATTTTTTATTGGTTTTTACATTGCGCTTATTGCACTGATACTACTTTTCAGAATGGGACTTTTAGTGGGTTACCTTAGGGGTAATGCAATAAAAATAACTAAGGAACAATTTCCTGATATTTACAGAATAGCAGAAAGCCAGTCAAGTGCATTAGGTTTGACAAAAGTTCCTGAAATTTATTTGCTTGAAGCGGGTGGTTTACTCAATGCGTTCGCTACCCGGTTTTTAGGTCGTAACTATGTTATTTTATATTCTGATATTTTTGAAGAAGCCTATGAAAACAATCTTGAAAGTCTTGAATTTATTATTGGACACGAACTCGGACACATTAAACGTAATCACATAAATAAAGAATTGCTGCTTCTGCCCTCTGCATTTGTTCCGTTTTTAAGTTGGGCATACTCAAGGGGCTGCGAATATACCTGCGATAGTATTGGTGCAGCACTTAGTCCGAAAGGTGCAACAACCGGATTGCTGCTGCTTGCCTCGGGTAAAAAGCTTTACAATAAAGTGAATGTTAAAACATTTACGCAGCAAAACATAACAGAAGGTGGCTTTTGGGCATGGTTTGCAGAAAAAATATCAACGCATCCTAAACTAACAAAACGGGTTGCGGTATTTCAGCAACAAGAATTTATTGCAATGACACCTACTTTGAAACAAGAAACACGTACTGAAACAAAAGAGTCGAAAAAAATAATTGAAGTAGAGAGCTATGATAGGTATATGCCGAGATAGATAACTAAGCAAAGGCATATATTTACTAAGCCTAATTGATGGCGTGCATCAGCAAAATAGGAAGGTAGTAAAGCAGTAGGCAGTAAAACAGAGCCCCATAGCAATAAGGGGCTTTTGTTTTTATAAAGACAATGAATTATCTTTGGTAAAAATTTACACCAATGAACAACGAAGAAAGGCTAATTGAAGTAATGGCAGAACTTCTTGCCGAAGTACATGAAATGCGCACTGATACTAAGGAGCAATTAGGCACACTCAACAATAAAATAGATGGTTTAAATTCCAGAGTTGATGGTTTAAACAACCGTGTTGATAAGGTTGAACAGGAAATGGTAAAAATGAATGTTCAGCTTGCCGAAAATTCACGTGCGATTATTAAACTTGCAGATAAGATTGAGATGATTCCTAATATAATAGAACGAATAATAAAACTGGAAACAACAGTTTACAGAAAGGCATCCTGATTTAGATGTAAGCACACTAAGCAAAGGCATTTATTTACTAAGTCTAATTGTGATGGCAAGCAGCAGGTAAACAGGAAGGTTGTAAAAGAGTAAGAAGAAAGTAGGCAGTAGCAGTAGGCAGTAAAAACAAAGCCCCGCGCCTTTGGCGCGGGGCTTTGTTTTTTATAAAAGGGTTATATTTGCAGATAAAATTGAAACACAAATAATAAATTATACATAATGAAAGGTATTGAACATAATCTTCCTGTAACTATTGAGCAGGTGCTTGCATGGGTTCGTCAATGCACAGCAAATGAGAAAAAAACATTACTTACCGAGTTAGTAAGCGATACACAGGCATTAATGTTTGCAAGTGAAAAAAGTCTTGCTAAAGATTGGTTAAGTAAAGAAGAGGATGAAGCCTGGAAAAATTTATGAAAACTCAGGTTGTAATTATTCCTTTTCCATTTTCAGACCTTTCGGGAAGCAAGCGCAGACCAGCTCTTGTAATTGCCGATTGGGGCAGTGAAGATGTAATGCTGTGCCAGATTACGAGCAAAACAAAATCAGACGGATATGAAATAAATTTATCTGACACAGACTTTAGTTCAGGAATGCTTCCGGTGCAAAGCAATATAAGACCAAACAAACTATTTACTGCCGATAAAAAATCAATAATTTCTGTTGCAGGAAAAATTTCTGACAAAAAATTCCGTGAAGTGGTAAGCCAAATTGTGAACTTGATTTCATAAGGATTTTTAATCACGCTGCCACCAAGTTTAGTTTAGATATAAGCGCACTCAGTCCCGCCTTTGGCGTGGGGCTTTTTATTTAATAAAACTACGTGCGCTTAGTGCCCTTAGTGGTAAAAACTGTGCCTGTTAAAAAAAAACATAATTTCACAGCCCTGATTTCAGAAATATGTCAGTCTTTAAAACAAAAATAAACCGCAATTCCGACAGCTATAAAAACAATCTTGCATTGATGCAGGAGAAGATAAAAGAGCTGGATGGAAAAATGCAGGAAGCGCTTTTTCAGGGCGAAGAAAAATATCTTGCACGTACCAAAAAGGCAGGAAGATTATTAGCGCGTGAGCGCATTGAATTATTGCTTGACCGCGATTCGCCATTTATGGAATTATGTCCGTTAGCAGGTTGGGGAATGGATGGATTTGGTCCGGGCGGCACTATCGTTTGCGGAATTGGTTTTGTAAGCGGAAGAATGTGCATGATTAACTCCAATGTAGGAACCATAAAAGGCGGAGCCATTGATTATGCTACGTTACAGAAAGGTTTGCGCATTGGTGAAATTGCGTTGGAAAACGGTTTGCCCGGAATTAATATGGTTGAATCGGCAGGTGCTAATCTTCCCGATCAGGCAAAGATTTTCAATTATGGCGGAGCTAATTTCCGCGAAATAACAAGGCGCTCAAAAGAAGGTATTCCAACCATTTCTATTGTTTTCGGAAATAGCACCGCAGGTGGTGCTTACATTCCCGGAATGAGTGATTATGTGATTATGGTGAAGAACGAAGCCAAAGTTTTTCTTGCAGGACCACCGCTTGTAAAAATGGCTACGAATGAAGTAACGGATGAGGAAAGTCTGGGTGGAGCAAAAATGCACAGCACCGTTTCAGGCGTTTCGGATTACATGGCAGAAGATGAGTTGGATGCCTTGCGGTTAGCGAGAGAAATTCTCTCCAATCTTAAATCACCTCAGGAGAAAGAAAGTCTTGACATAAAAGAACCGCTTTACGATAAAGAAGAAATTCTTGGAGTTGTTTCAGCAGATGTGCGCATTCCGTTTGACCAGCGTGAGTTGATTGCGCGGATTGTTGACGGTTCGGAATTTTCGGAATTTAAACCGCTTTACGGAAGTACATTAGTTACAGGTTATGCAAGTGTTAATGGTTTCAGAATTGGAATTATAGCCAACAATGGAGTATTGTTTTCTGAGGCTGCAAATAAAGGCGCACAGTTTATTCAGCTTTGCAATCAGAATAATACACCCTTGCTTTTTCTGCAAAACATTACGGGCTTTATGGTGGGGAAGAAATATGAGGAAGAGGGAATTATTAAGAACGGGGCGAAACTGATTAATGCAGTCAGTAACTCAACTGTTCCTGCAATCACCATTATTACAGGAGCCAGTTATGGTGCAGGAAATTATGCCATGTGCGGAAGAGCTTACAAACCACGGTTTTTGTTCAGCTACCCTCATTCTAAAATTGCTGTTATGGGTCCCGACCAGCTTGCAGGAGTGATGCAGATTATTGGTCGTGCTGCTGCTGAAAAATCAGGGATTTCTTATGATGAAGAACAAGGTAAACAGATGGCGCAATACATGGTGAAAGAAGCAGAAAAACAAAGCAACGCATGGTATGCAAGCGGTCAGTTGTGGGATGACGGAGTGATTGACCCGCGCGAAACAAGAAATTATTTAAAGATGTGTATGGATGTAATTCATAACACAGAGTTCAAAGGTGCTGAAGGGTTTGGGGTGTTTAGAATGTAGAACTTGAGGTGCCAATTTGGTATCTCAAGTTCTTAAATAAAATTGGAGGTCACAATTTGTGACCTCCAATAAGATTGAAAATTAAAATTTGATATCACAAATTGTGATATCAAGATAAAAAATGGCAAAAACTAAAGTTGCAGTTTCTATTCCGGATGAAAATATTCTTTCTAGAATATATGTTATTCGTGGGGAAAAAGTAATGCTTGACCGCGACCTCGCTGAGTTATATGGTATAGAGACAAAAGTATTTAAACAACAAGTCAAAAGGAATTTGGCTCGTTTTCCAGAAGACTTTATGTTTCAACTTACAAAAGAAGAATTTGAAGATTGGAGGTCACAATTTGTGACCTCCAATTCAGGAGATAAAATGGGGTTGCGTTATGCTCCATTTGCTTTCACTGAGTTGGGTGTATCAATGCTTTCAAGTGTTCTTAACAGCGAAAGAGCTATTAAAACCAATATTCAAATCATTCGTTTGTTCACAAAAATGCGTAAACTGATTTTATCACAAAAGCACCTATATGATAAGATTGTGAATATTGAAAAACGGGTAGATTTACATGATGGACAAATCACCGGATTATTTGAATTGATTGAAAAATCACAAGAAATGAAACCTGAACCAAGAAAGAAAATTGGTTTTAAAAGAACAGGCGAAGAATGACAAAAATTAAAAAAATACTGATTGCCAACCGTGGTGAAATAGCCATCCGAATTGCACGCACAGCACAGGACATGGGCATTATAAGCGTTGCAGTTTATTCCGATGCAGATAAAAATGCCTTGTTTGTGAAATCAATGGACGAGGCAATTTGCATTGGCGGAACACATGCGTCTGAAAGTTACCTGGTTCAGGATAAAATTATTGATGCTGCAAAACGTTCAGGTGCTGATGCTATTCACCCGGGATATGGTTTTCTGTCTGAGAATGCTTCGTTTGCTAAACGTTGTAAGGATGAAGGAATTATTTTTATTGGCCCATCACACAAAGCAATTGAAAAGCTTGGTTCTAAAATGGGAGCAAAGGAAATAGCGGTGAAAGCAGGCGTTCCTGTTGTTCCTGGTTATAGTGGCGAAGACCAGAATTTTGATCGTTTTAAATATGAGGCCGGTGAAATTGGTTTTCCGATTTTATTGAAAGCAAGTGCAGGTGGAGGCGGGAAAGGAATGCGCATCGTCAATAAAGCATCGGAACTGAAAGAAGCCTTTGAAGCAGCAAAGCGCGAAGCTGAAAAGAGTTTTGGTGACGGCACGTTGTTAATGGAAAAATATTTTCCGTCAGCAAAGCATATAGAGTTCCAGATTTTTGGTGATACGCATGGTACTTACACACACTTTTTTGATCGTGAATGTTCCATGCAAAGGCGCTACCAGAAGGTGATTGAAGAAAGTCCTTCACCTTCGCTTACTCCCGAATTGCGCGAGCAAATGGGGAGTGCATCTGTTGAACTTGCTCGTGCTGTTAAATACACCAGCGCAGGCACGGTTGAATTTCTTTTTATTCCTGCTTCTGAAAATCAGGAAGCAGCATTTTATTTTCTGGAAGTAAATGCGCGACTACAGGTGGAGCATCCCGTTACCGAAGCGGTAACATGGCTTGATCTGGTGCGTTTGCAGATTGAAGTAGCACAGGGAATGCCTTTACAATTTACCAACGAAAATGTGCAGCAGGTTGGTCACGCTATTGAATGTAGAATTTGTGCAGAAGACCCTGAAAATAATTTCTTCCCTGCAACGGGTGAGTTGTTGTATTATCAGGAACCGCATTTGCCAAACATGCGCTACGACAGTGGTGTGATGACCGGCTCGGAAGTAAGTGTGTTCTATGATTCTATGATTTCAAAAGTTATTTCGTTTTCTGAAAAACGGGAAAGCGCCATTACACACATGGTTCATGCGCTCAAGAAAATGAGCATCCTTGGTATTACCACCAACAAAGACTTTCTGATTGAATTAATTAACAATCCATCGTTTATTGACGGCAGTTTTGATACCAAATTAATAGAGCGTGAATACAGCTCCTATAAAAGAGAAGTTTCTGAAAGTGTGTTAATGGAAATGGCCATCGTGGCGACTATTCATGATTTTTTAGATCGGAATATGGGACACAGTTACCCACCCGGATTACTTGGCTGGAGAAACATTTTCTATCAGCATCAATTCTTTCAGTTGGACTACAACGGTAGGGAGCTTAAGGTTGAATACGCGTATTTACAGAAAGGTAAATTTGATTTCAAAATCGGTGAAAATAAATTCTCTGTTGAAACAGGTGAAAATCATAAAAATCTTCTTGCGTGTAGTATTGATGGTCACCGCAAACATTTTTTCATTGCCAGAAATAAGGAAGAAATTTTTGTGCAGCATCCAACAGAAGGCACATTTAAATTCAAAGAAATTCCTCGCTTTCCTGAACCAGGAGCAGGTGATTCTAAAAGCGGATATGTTGCACCTATGCCCGGTGAAATTATTAAAGTATTGGTAAAAGCAGGAGATAAGGTTCAAAGCGGGAAAGGCTTATTGGTAATGAGTTCTATGAAAATGGAAACTACTATTGAGGCGCATGCTGATGGTGAAGTGGAAGAAGTTTTTGTAAGCGATAAAAACTTTGTGGAAGCCGGAACTGTTTTATTAAAAATGAAAGAATGATTCTGTTTTTTGTAAATTTGAACAGGTCTTTAAAACGTATTTTTAACAATCAACAGAATGAAAACAATAACATTAAAAATAGAAAACGAAAAGGATTTGGAATTAGTGAGGAATTTTCTTCGCACAACTAAATTTAAAGATTCTATTGAAACTGTTGAAGATGAAGATAGTTTTAGTGATGAAGAGTTACAAGTATTCTCTGAACGCTGGGAAAAATATGAGAAGAATCAATCTTCGGCTATTTCACTGAAAGACTTTAAAAATGAATTAAAAAATAAGTATGGCTTATAAAGTAAGCCTACTTGAAGAAGCTGCAGCAGAAGTAATCAAGACAGCCCATTTTTATAAAGAAATAGACGAAAAATTAGCAAACGATTTATTAGAAAAGTTTTTTGAAGCCATTTCATACATTTCAAAAAGTCCATTTAATAATCAAGTAATTAAAAATAATTTCAGGAAATCAAATCTTAAAAGGTTTCCTTACAAAGTTGTTTACAGATTGAAGGAAAATGAAATAATAATAGTGGCGTTTGCTCATAGTAAACAGAAACCTCATTACTGGAAGAAACGATGATTTACACTGCTGAACAAGCTCTGAAACTGAAAGAATATACGTTCGCCCATTTATTGGTGGAAGAAAATAATCACCTGTTTACGATTACTTTAAATCGTCCGGAGAAAAAGAATGCACTAAATCCTGTGTTGTTTAAAGAGATTGCTTTTGCGCTGAATTATGCACACTATAATCATGAAATATGGGCAGTGGTGATTGCAGCAAATGGAGACGTGTTTTGTGCCGGAGCAGATTTGAAAGCCTTTTCAGGACAAACAGAAGAAACTACTTCAACTGTTCCTGAACCGAGTGGTGAAGTGGTTATGGGTGATGTGTTTGACAGTTTACATAAGCCTTGCATTGCCAAAGTTCACGCACCTGTTTTTGCAGGTGGTTTTCTGATTATTTGCGGTTGTACACATGTGATCGCAACATCCAACGCAACATTCAGTTTGCCTGAAGTAAAGAGAGGATTGTTTCCTTTTCAGGTAATGCAAAGTATGTTGCAAATCATGTCGCCACGTGCAGTGCTGGATTTTTGCATTCGTGCAAAATCGGCAACTGCTGATGAAGCTGAGAAACTGGGATTGGTAAGTAATGTAGTTGAAAGTGCAAATCTTGATTCTGAAGTTCAGGCTTTGGTGGATGAGATTTTTCAGTTCTCGCCTTCTGCAATTCGTTTAGGTTTGCAGGCATTTGATAATCTTAAAAATATACCTGCTGCCGATGCACATAAATATTTAAAAGAAATGCTTGGACAAGCCATACAGACTGAAGATGCAGCAGAGGGAATGATGGCGTTTATGCAGAAAAGAAAACCTGAGTGGAAAGGGAAATGATTCACCACTAAGAACACTTAGAGCACTGAGAAAATAAAAAGAAAAACAATAAATAAACACTTAAAATACTTAGTGAACTTGTGTCCTAAGTGGTAAAAAAATATGGCAAAAAAAATAGTAATCACCGCATCATTAACAGGAGTATTGGCAAGACGCGAACAGTGTCCTTATATTCCTTACACACCAAAAGAAATTGCTGAAGAAGGCAAACGCGCAGTTGATGCAGGCGCAAGTGTTTTACACATTCATGCAAGGCAGGATGATGGTTCACCGGCTTATGATATTGAAACGTATAGACAGATAGGAGAGGAGGTTCGTAAACTTTGTCCCACTGCAATTATCAATTACAGCACAGGTGCCGTAGGTCTTTCAAGAGAAGAGCGTATTCATCATATTGTTGCTTTAAAACCTGACATGGCTGCATTGAATATGGGTTCTATGAACTATGGCATCTATTCAGCCAAACAGAAAAGATTCTACCATGATTTTGTGTTTCAAAACTCCTTTACTGATATTCAGTTTTATTTGGAGAAAATGAAAGAAGCCGGAACAATTCCGGAGATGGAAGTGTTTGATAACGGACACATCAATAACGCGGAACCTTTGATTGATATGGGACTTTTACAAAAACCGTATGTGTTTAGTTTTGTAATGGGTGTGTTGGGCGGTATTCCTATTTCAACTAAAAATATTCTTCACCAGGCATCATGTGTTCCTGCGGGTTCGCACTGGCAGGTGATTGGTATAGGGCGCAAACAGTGGCAAGCCATTGCAGCAGCTATTACGGTTGACGGCCACATCCGTGCAGGACTGGAAGATAATTTTTACCTGCCCGAAGGAGAAATGGCAAAGAGTAACGGAGAATTGATTGATGCCGCTGCAAAGCTTGTTCGTATGTTGGGCAGGGAAGTAGCAAGCATTGAAGAAACCCGGGCTATGCTGAATATTCCATTAAAAAAATAAAGACTATACATTTTTAAATAATTTATAAAAACTAAAATTTAATAACAATGATCTCTACTAATCCTTTTACCGAAGAACACAACATGCTCCGCGAGAGCTTTTCACAATTTGTTGACAAAGAAATCCGCCCCAATATTGAAAAGTGGGAAAAAGAAAAAATCTGCGACCGCGAAGTGTTTCGCAAAATGGGCGAGCAGGGATTTTTTGGTGTGAGTTTTCCGGTAGCATATGGCGGCAGCGGAATGGATATGTGGTCGGCAGTGGTTATTGCCGAAGAATTATCGCAAGCCAATATTGGCGGACTTTCTATGTCGTTGTATGCACATACCTATTTGCCATTGCCGGTTATTAATGCGCTGGGAACTGAGGAGCAAAAACAGAATTATCTTGCTCCGGCTTTGCGTGGCGAAAAAATTGCTGCGCTTGGAATTACCGAGCCGGGTGCAGGTTCTGATGTAGGCGGAATAAAAACTACTGCAGAAGATAAAGGCGACCACTTTGTGGTGAATGGTTCTAAAACCTTCATCACCAACGGAACAATGGCTGATTTTATAGTATTGGTGGTGCGTACGGGAGAAGGACATAACCTCTCTCTTTTATTGTTTGATACAAAAACTCTCGGCTTTTCTGCCAATTCTATACACAATAAATTAGGTATGCACTCGTCTGACACAGGCGAGTTGTTTTTCGAGAATTGCATTGTTCCAAAATCTGCTTTGCTAGGCGAACAGAATTTTGGGTTCTACTACATCATGAGCAATTTTCAGGAAGAGCGTTTGATAGCTGCTATTACCGGAACTGCTGCTGCAGAATCGGCAATGGAGAAAGCAAAAAAATACATGAAAGAGCGTCAGGCATTTGGTCGCCCTATTGGTAAATTTCAGGTGCTGCGTCATAAACTGGCTAAAATGTCAATAGGTGTGGAGGCCTGTCGTTCGCTTTCTTACCGCGCAGTTGCCGAGTTTATTGAAAAAGGTCCTGAGGCCTACAAAATTATTTCCATTGCAAAAGCTTTTGTTTGCGAAGAAGCATTTACTATTATCAATGAAGCGCTTCAGATACATGGCGGTTGGGGATACATGGAAGATTATGGTATTGCCCGCTCGTTCCGCGATATTCGCTTAATGACTGTTGGTGCAGGAACTACTGAAATCATGTATGAAATCATCAGCAAGATTGAGATTGATGAAGTGAAGCACAAACGTCAGATTAAGGCGAGGGTTTAATCCGATTAGCTGATTAGCTAATTGGGTAATTAGCTGATGAAGAATTGTTCGCTGAAATTCACTAAGTAAAGCTTTTGTGATGCGCGGGTAAATGCGGTGTAGAGCCAACGCAGGTACTCGGTATTTACCATTTCATCGGTTAGGTAGCCTTGGTCAACAAACACAGCGGGCCATTGTCCGCCTTGGGCTTTGTGGCAGGTAACAGCATACCCGAATTTTATTTGCAAGGCATTGTAATAGGGGTCCTCTTTTATCTTTTTGTTGCGCTCAATTTTTAAGGGAATATCCTTGTATTGCTGTGCAACAGCCTGATACAATTCATTGCTTTGCTCAAAGGTAAGCGAAGGTGTTTCGGATGCAACGGTGTCAAGAATTACTCTTCCTTCAATAGCAGGTTGATCGGGATAATCCATCATGCGGAAAGTGGCATCGCCAAAGCGAAAGCCGTGCATCTCGTGTATGTTTTTTATTTTCAAAAGTTCAATCATATCACCGTTGGCAATAAATCCCGCCTCTGATTCAGGCGGAAGCCAGTGGTAATTATTTTTTACCACCATCAGGTAATCACCGGGCGAGATTTCTTCTTCTCTTCCAAGTAAACGATTACGTACTTCCTGATTGTATTGATAGGCGCGTTTATTGGAACGCGTGATGAAAATGCAGCCGTCCCTTCCATATTCATGGTATGCCTCATTCAGCGCATCTTCCAGTTCGTTACCGATGATTTTTTTTACATCGGGATAAACCTGAATGCTGATTTGTTTGATTTTGTTTTCAAGGTTGCTGCGCAGGGTGGTGGCGTTGGCAAGTATTCCCGAATCCTTTTGCTGGCGCACCACTTCGCGCAGGGTAATGGTGTCTATCTTTTGTCCGAAAAAATGACTTTCCATGTATTTTACATCTAATGCGGGACTTACCAAAAGACCTACAGGCGGCAACTGAGCCACATCACCGATGAAAATAATTTTGCAGTTTACTCCGTTTTGTACAAACTGCATCAGGTCGTCAAGCAGATTGCCAGATTGCGCAAAGTTGCTGTTGCTTTCGCTGCCCGAAATCATGGAGGCTTCGTCCACAATAAACACTGCATTGCTCAGCACATTTTCTTTCAGTTGAAAATAAGCGCCACCATGAGGTGCCACTTTCATGCGGTAAATTATTTTGTGAACGGTAAAGGCTTTGCGCTCGGTATAGTTGCTCAGCACCTTTGCTGCACGGCCTGTTGGCGCTAATAACACCGTAGTTTTATCTAAGCGCGAAAGTGTTTTGGCTATGGCGCTGACCATGCTGGTTTTTCCCGTTCCTGCGTAGCCTTTTATGACAAAAATTTTGCGTTCGTTTTCGGGATTGATGAATGCAGCCAGTTTTTCAATCAGCGCGGCTTGGTCGCCCGTGGGAGTATGCTGAAAGTGTTTGAAGAGGAGGGGGGTGGTTTCCACAGGAAAGCAAAGGTAAATTATTGAATGCTTAAATTGAACTGAAAGTATGATTAATATATATTTAATGATAAATTAGTGAGAGATTTAATTGTATCTGAAAATTAATTTTTATATATGAATGTTTAAATGTCGGTTTTGTCAGGTAGTTGATTTAAAATACCTGTTTTATTAATATTTTCAGAGTGAATGTGTATGATTTAAGTCATAATTTAATATGGATAATTTTAATGCTGGAAGATTAAGTATTGTTAAAATATTGTAAACTTTTTGGTTGTATATACAGTTAAATATCATAATTTTGGTGGTCAAATTGTATTATACAGTTGATTGTCGCATATATTTATTGATGTTTAATTATGATTATAATTTTAATTTTGAAATAATATTTGGATTATTGGTATAGGCACTTAGGTCGCAAAGTTTTATAGCTTTGCAAAATGGGATATAGCTTTAAATTTGCAGGTGTGAATTCAATAGCCTTCCACCAA
>JAGVLY010000080.1 GCA_020054035.1 Bacteroidia bacterium
GAACTTCGTATTTCTAATCTGAAGCATAATCCTGAACTTGCAAAAGCGGTGATTGAAAGGGAAAAAGAATTGGAAACTTTTACGCGTGAATTTATTACTGCAAAAGCAGAAAAGGATATAACTGCTGATACTGCGCTGTATGTTATTCCGGTGGTGTTTCATATTATTCACAACTATGGTAACGAGAATATTGCGAACGAGCAGGTTTACAGCGCTATTGATATGCTAAACAAAACGTTCCGTAAACAACGGGATGATACGGCAAGTATTGTGGAGGTTTTTAAACCTTTACATGCTGATACGCGGATTGAGTTTCGCTTGGCAAAACGCGACCCGAACGGAAATTGTCACAGCGGAATTAATCGCATTGCTTCTTCCTTATCTGAAACGGGCGACCATGCGGTGAAAAATCTTGTGCATTGGAATCCTGCAAACTACCTGAATGTGTATGTGGTTAAAAATGCTGCGGGGTTGGCAGGTCATGCTATTTTTCCTTCGGATGCAGATACGATTCCTGAATGGGATGGAATAGTTTTATCGCATAATTATGTGGGAACTATCGGCACATCTAATCTGACGCAATCGGTAGCCTTTGCGCATGAGTGCGGACACTATTTGAATTTGCAGCATATCTGGGGCGGCAATAATGTTCCGGGATATTATTTTTTGCCATGTGCCGACCCTAATCACGATTGCAACATTGATGATGGAGTTGATGATACGCCCCGCACGATAGGCTGGCAAAGCTGCAACCTGAGCGGAGCATCGTGCAGCAGCCCACTTGATAATGTTCAGAATGTGATGGATTATTCGTACTGCAACATTATGTTTACGACAGGACAAAAAGACAGAATGCAGGCTGCATTGAATTCACCAATCGGAAGCAGAAATAATTTATGGCAGCCTGCAAACCTGATTGCAACGGGAGTTTATGATGCACCCGTTTTGTGCGGGGTTGATTTCAGCAGCAACAAAAAAGTTGTTTGTCCGGGTGGAACAATTACGTTTAATAATGAAAGTTATCAAGTGCCATTTGATTCTATATTGTGGACATTTGAAGGTGGAACTCCTGCAAGTTCAACAGCAGAAGAACCGGAGATTGATTATGATTCGGAAGGAGTTTATGATGTGAGTTTAACGGTTTATGCAAATGGCAGTTCTGTTAGTGAAACAAAAAGCAATTTTATTTCTGTATTGCCGGAGACAGGTGCTACACAATCTCTCTTTATGGAAGGTTTTGAAAGTGTGACCATACTGAGTGAAGCCTACTGGGTCGAAAAAAGCTTTGACGAGGAAAACTCCTGGACACTGATGGATTTTCCAGCATTGGATGGAATGAGATCAGCAGCACTTACTAACTTTGATAACACGATGGACACGAAAGACGAATTGTATAGTCCATTGATTGATATTTATCAAGCAAATAATATTTGGCTTAGCTTCTTTTATGCTTTTGCAGGCAAGTCTTCTGAAATTAATGATGAACTGCAACTGCAAATAAATAAAGGATGCAGTAATTTCTGGCTAACAAAACTAACCTTAACAGGAACAGAATTAGAAACAGCGAATCCACAAACAAGCAACTTTATTCCTGCAGAACAAGAATGGGAAAGCGTTTATGTAAGTATTCCTTCATCCTATTATACAGAAGATTTTCGATTCAGATTTGTATTTAATTCTCATGGCGGAAATAATTTATTTATAGATAATATTCTCTTAGATGTTGGGGAGAGCATTGGTGAAACAGGTTTAGAAAATGAACTTAAACTATTCCCAAACCCAACAACTGGAAAAATTAATCTGGTGTTACCTGAAAATACAGGAAAGATAAAAGAAGGAAAGCTGTTCGATTCAAGAGGTGCTTTATTGGCTGTATATAAAAATACTAATGCTATTGACATTTCAACATTCAGCAGCGGGTTGTATTTTATTGTTGCCGAAACAGAAACCGGTTTTTATAGGCAACGCGTTGTTAGATATTAACCGGAATAAATTTATTTTTGCAGAAACAAATTCGTATTACATGAAAAAACTCTACTTATCACTTCTCTTCTTTCTCACTGTTGCAAGCCACCATTTGTTTGCGCAGTATGTTTTTAATTTCAGTTTTGGACCGGGTGTTAGTTTTAACAAATTAGACCCTACACAGCTAGATACGTTTTCGGTTTCGTGGAACGATTACTATAAGGTTAATCTGCAACAAGGTTTCTCGTTATGGAAAAGTTCATTGGCTGCTCCCGGTTTTGAAATGGCATGTGATATGTATAACCCTTCCAAATTTTCAGCGCATATTTCGTTTTCGATTGGAGCTTACTGGACTAAGCATGTGAACAAAAGTATTTTGTGGAATAACTATGTGCATGAACTTGATTTTCGCTATAATGATGTTCCAGTTTTTATTGGGTTGGGGCCGCAGTTTAAAGGGATTGTTTTTGTTGACTATTTGTTTGGCGGAAACTTCCGCGACATTTCGCTGCGCTCAACGGTTACTTATCCCGATGGCTCGCGCAGCATGGGTTATGAGATGGATATTCTGGGATATTATGAAGCAGGCTCAACCAAGTTGCATCACGGTGTTGGAATTTCAGCACGTATTTGGCGTTTTATGCTCTCGGCACGCTGGACTTTTCCTATTCCGTGGAAAAATGAAACCCAAACCGGAAGCGAAACCCAACTGATGGACTTTGATGTGAACCGTTGGCGACAAAGTGAGTTCCCTGTTGACTTCCGCAAGTTTTCAGACTTAAGCCAAGGTCTTGTTTATGACGAAGAAAATATGGTTGATGAAGTTCCTCTTCACAAATCTGTAATTAATGTTTCAGTGAAATTTTTAATCGGAAAAATCAAAAACTAAGCATCATGAACTACTCTCACGAATACAGAAACCAAAAGATTGCAAGAATGAGTAAAAAACTATTTACGCTTTTATCACTCGCTGTAATTATTGCTTTTTCAGGCTGTAAACAGGCAGATGAAAAATTAGAAGACAGATTAGACGGTCTTTGGAACATTACTCATTATGAGAATGTGAAAATTTTCAATGACGGAACTGTTGAAGTAGTTGCAGAAGCAGACAATGCCGGATACTTTAGTTTTTATCGCGACAATCTTGATTTAAGCATTTTTGATTTTGAATATACTGCAAATGGCAGCACTAATTCAGGCTCAGGTTTGTATTATATGATTGACGACCATGCGCAACGTTTTATAATAATTGGCGGAGAATGTATAGGCTGCGACATAGGCTACACAATTGAAGAGAATAAAAAAAATCGTCAAGTGTGGAGCACCTACGATTTGGAACAGCAAGGTTTAGCAACTGATTTTGTTTACAAACAAACTTTTGTGCTAGAACGATAAATATATGCTGACATTAGAAAACATACAAGCACGCTTAAATAGTGTAAATCAAACTATTCCCGTCCACAGTATGTTGGATGGTTTTTGGATATTTGATTTTGAACGAGGCAGACTTACTGTTTCATGCAGTTTTGATCGTACTTCATACCGCAATTTTGATATTGAATTTAAAGAAGTTATATTCTTTAATATACCTGCTGAGTGGGCTGATGATAATGTGAGAGGAGACATTTTATTCCGTCTTGCCGATAAAGAAGAATTTGCTTTGCAGCAACCCTACTTCAATGTTGGCGATAACTATATTATTGCACTTGACCTTACCTACGCTCCGCGCGACAGACCAGTAGTAAAACACACTTTCTATATTGTTGCGAGCGACCTTTATGCCGAAAAATGCTTGACCGGAAATGCAAATCCAAGTGTTTATTATAAAGACAAACTAAAAGATGAGCCTTTTCCTTGCATGAAAAACAGAGTAGTCTGATTTAGTTTGGCTTAAAATTCTTTTGAGAATTTCTGTAGTTCAGGAAAAAATGAACGAAAATCTTTTTCGTAATCGCTGTAATCTTTAATCAGATCGGCAGTTGCTTTTTCCATGTTAGATTCAAATCTTGCTCTGCGCGCCATTCCTACCAATACACGCTCAATACCTTCGGTTTTTGAATAATTGAAAAGTATATCGTATTCGGTCATGTAGTGAAAAAAGCGTTTTGATTTTTCGGGCATGAGTTCAATGTTTTTCTGTAGCATTAAATATGTTTCAGCAGAAAATACCTGCAAAGGCTGTGGATGATATTCATTCCAGTTGGCAGCCAGAAAATGGTCGTAAAAAATATCAACAATTACCCAAGCATACTTGTCATACTTATCATACAAACGCATACAACTTTGTTTGAAAACAGGATGAGTATCGGTAAAATCATCGATGGCTCGGTGCATACGAATTCCCTCGATCACTTTTTCGGGAAAGCGACCTTCTAATTTTCCGCGCACGCCATCGGCAATGTAATTGCCAAACATCATTTCATCCGATGTTTGTGACAAATAGAGATGAGCAAGAAAGTTCAATTATTTTGTAATTTTGTATTCGTTACCTAAATATACTAATACATTACACATGAAGTCGGGATTTGTTTTATCATTACTACTTACGTTTTCAGTTGTTTCAGTTTCAGCACAGGAAACCATCAATTGGGTAACCTTTGAAAAAGCAGTTGAACTGGCGCAAAAAGAACCGCGCCCGATTATAATGGATGTTTACACCGACTGGTGCGGATGGTGCAAAAAAATGGATGCTACCACATTTGCTAATCCTAAAATTGCTGCTTATGTGAACCAGTATTTTTATGCCGTAAAATTTAATGCTGAGCAAAAAGAACCAATCAACTTCCGTGAGCGAGAGTTCAAATTTATCCCAAACGGACAACGAGGTTATCACGAACTTGCAGCGGAACTGATGCAGGGAAAACTCTCATACCCTACAATAGTTTACTTAGATAAAGAGTTAAATCTTATTCAACCTATTGCCGGTTTTCAAACACCCGAAGCGATAGAACCCATCATCAATTTTTTCGGTTCGGATAAATACCGAAGCATGACTTGGGAAGCATTTTCTGCAGAGTTTAAATCAAATCTTTAAACCTAAGATTTGTTTTATCTTATAGCCATTGCACTTGCGCCCGCTCTTGCTATAGCTGTTTTCTTTTACTTTAAAGACAAGCACGAAAAAGAACCTCTTGGACTTTTACTAAAATGCTTTTTTCTTGGAGGAGTAAGTATTGTACCTGCTGTTATCCTTGAAGTTTACGGTGGACCAAAACTTGCGCTTGATGAATACTGGTTACATAATTTTGTTCATGCTTTTATAGTAGTAGGCTTCAGCGAAGAATTTTCTAAATACATTTTCTTTAAGCGTTTTGCATACAATCGTGCTGAGTTTAATGAACCTTTTGACGGAATTATTTACAGCGTAATGGTTTCACTCGGTTTTGCCGCTCTTGAAAATGTGATGTATGTAATGGATGGCGGAATTGGCGTTGGCTTACTACGCATGTTTACCGCTGTTCCTGCTCATGCAGCCAACGCAGTTATGCTCGGCTATTTTGCAGGGCTAGCAAAATTTAATCCTCAACGCGAGAAGACTTTGCTCATCACCGGAATACTTGCTGCTACCTTTTTTCATGGCGCTTATGACTTTTGTTTGTTTGTAAACGAGGTGCCTGTTATTGCAGTTGGTGCACTGATTACCTTGATTGTGGTAATTATTCTTTCGCGCAAAGCAATTAAGATGCACAGTGATAATTCACCGTTCAGGCCGGAGAATATTTTCAAACGTGGATAAAAAGGAATTCCAATAGCATCCTCTAAAGCTACACGTGCAACTTTAGTAGGGTCAATAACTCTGACTTTCAACAAATACTGATACACATTTGTAAGAGCATTGTATCGGACAGTTAAAGATTCTTCAACCCCTCAATAGTCCCCAACGGGTCGCCCGAAGAAAACACAAAATTACCCGCCACCAATACATCAGCACCTGCTTTAATCAGCTCGGCAGCATTAGAACTGCCCACGCCACCATCAATTTCAATGCGGGCTTTTGAGCCTGTAGAGTCAATCAGCTTGCGCAGTTTCTCTAGTTTCTGAAACGTGCCGGGAATAAATTTTTGTCCTCCAAAGCCGGGGTTCACACTCATCAGGCATACCAGATCAACATCCGTAATAATATCCTCCAGTTGGTTAATAGCCGTATGCGGATTAACCGCCACACCCGCCTGCATACCCGCAGCTTTTATCATTTGCAGTGTGCGGTGCAGGTGCGTGCTCGCTTCAATATGTACGGTAAGAATATCAGCACCGGCATCTTTAAACTCCTGCACATAGCGCTCGGGCTGCACAATCATCAGATGCACATCCAATGGCTTGGTGGCATACTTCTTCACCTGCTTTATAACCGGAAAACCGAACGAAATATTGGGTACAAACACCCCGTCCATTACATCCACATGAAACCAGTCGGCATTGCTGCTGTTAATCATTTCCACTTCTTCACGAAGTTTAGAGAAATCTGCCGAAAGTATTGAAGGAGCTATTAGTGCCACGGATTAGAAGTTAGATGTTGTAGATTTCGATGTCACCCTGAGCTTGTCGAAGGGCTAATTGCGGCACAAATTTACCCTAAATATGTTTTCAAAATCTTACTTCTTGAAACATGTTTCAGTCTGCGCAGCGCTTTTTCCTTTACCTGACGCACACGCTCACGGGTAAGGTCAAATTTTTCGCCAATCTCTTCCAGCGTAAGCGCATGTTGTCCTGCCAACCCGAAGTAGCAACGCAAAATATCAGCCTCGCGTTCATTAAGGGTGGTAAGTGCCCGCTCAATTTCCTTGCGCAATGAGTCATCAATCAGTTCTTTCTCAGGGCTTGGACTGTCGGAACTTTTGAGCACATCGTACATGTTGCTCTCCTCACCATTAAGCAAAGGTGCATCCATAGAAACATGGCGCCCTGCATTTTTCATGCTTTCCTTTACCTCCTGTTCCGTCAGGTCAAGCAGTTGTGCAATTTCAGCAGCCGATGGCTCGCGTTCATGCTCCTGCTCCAGTTTAGAAAAGGCTTTGTTTATTTTGTTGATAGAGCCAATCTTATTCAGCGGCAAACGCACAATACGCGATTGCTCGGCCAGTGCCTGCAAAATGCTTTGGCGTATCCACCACACCGCGTAAGAGATAAATTTAAACCCGCGCGTTTCATCAAAACGCTGGGCGGCTTTTATCAAGCCGAGGTTACCCTCGTTAATCAAATCGGGCAGGCTCAACCCCTGATTCTGATATTGTTTGGAAACCGAAACCACAAAGCGCAAATTGGCTTTGGTCAGTTTTTCAAGAGCTGCTATATCGCCCTTCTTTATCTTTTTGGCAAGTTCTACTTCTTCGTCAGCGGTTATCAGCTCAACGCGACCTATCTCCTGAAGATACTTATCAAGCGAAGCGTTTTCGCGATTGGTAACCTGTTTGGTAATTTTTAGCTGCCTCATGTGAACTACTTGTTTTTAGTGGTTTTAAAACGAAGTCTCCTGCTCTTTGTTGCCCCAATGCGCAGCTAAAAGTAAAATTTTAGACGAACGGAAATAAAAAAGGACGAAAATATTTTCGTCCTTTTTTATAATGTATGATAGAAAGCTTAGTTCGCCTGCTCTGTTTTCTCAGGTTTTGGTAATAACACCTTGCGTGAAAGTTTCAGTTTTCCGGTTTTTTTGTCAACCTCAATCAGCTTCACTTCAATCACCTGACCTTCTTTCAAAGCATCTTCTACTTTTTCTAATCTGCGGTGCTCAATTTCTGAGATGTGCAGCAATCCGTCTTTTCCGGGAAGTATCTCTACAAACGCACCAAACGGCATGATTGATTTTACTTTTCCGGTGTAGATATCACCTACCTCAGGTGTTGCAGTAATGCCTTTGATTTTGGCAACCACTTTATCAATCGCTTCTTTATTAACGGCAAGAATATCAATGATACCCATTCCGTTTACTTCTTCAATTGAAATGGTAGCACCTGTTTCACGTTGCATTTCCTGTATCACTTTTCCTCCTGGCCCGATTACCGCACCAATAAAGTCTTTAGCAATTGTCATTTTCACTACACGTGGAGCATGTGGTTTGTAATCTTCACGTGGAGCAGAAAGCGTTTTACCCATTTCATTCAAAATGTGCAAACGGCCTTGTTTTGCTTGTTGCAATGCTTCTGCAAGAACTGCGTAAGACAAACCATCTACTTTCAAATCCATTTGGCAGCCAACGATACCGTCTTTTGTTCCGGTAACTTTAAAGTCCATATCACCCAAGTGATCTTCATCACCAAGGATGTCAGAAAGCACCGCATATTTCCCTTCGCTGTTAGCAATAAGTCCCATTGCAATACCCGAAACCGGTTTTTTTATTTTAATACCTGCATCCATCAGTGCCAATGTTCCGGCACAAACAGTAGCCATAGACGAAGAACCGTTTGATTCCAGAATATCTGAAACCACACGCACCGTGTAAGGGCTTTCTTCTGAGCTAGGTAGCACCTGTTTCAATGAACGCATAGCAAGGTTTCCGTGCCCAACTTCGCGTCTTCCAACACCACGGTTAGGTCTTGCCTCACCGGTTGAGAAAGATGGGAAATTATAGTGTAAAAGGAAGTTGTTTTTTCCTTCAAACACAGCTCCGTCAATAATTTGTTCGTCTTGTTTGCTACCCAATGTAACGGTAGTCAACGATTGTGTTTCACCACGTGTGAAAATAGCGGAACCGTGCGCAGATGGCAAGTAATCTACCTCACTCCAGATAGGGCGAATTTCATCTAATTTACGACCATCCAAACGGGTTCTTTCATTCAATACTGAATCGCGAACCGCATCTTTCTCCACATCGTGAAAGTATTTGCCGATAAGTGCTTTTTTAGCCGCTGCATCTTCGGGAGTAAGTGTTGCCACAAACTCTGCTTTAATAGCATCAAATGCTTCTTTGCGTTGTGTTTTATTCGGGTTGCCTGATTTTGCTACAGCGTAGCATTTATCGTAGGTTGCTTTTGCAATCTGTTCTTTCAAGTCAAGGTCATTCTCTTCGTGATTATAAGTTCTTTTCACTTTGCTCTTCTCAACCTTCGCTGCTAATTCAACCTGCGCTTGGCATTGCAATTTAATAGCTTCGTGAGCAATTTTAATGGCTTCGATCATTTCTTCTTCCGAAACTTCTTTCATTTCGCCTTCCACCATGTTGATGTCTTTCAAAGACCCTGCAACAATGATATCAAGCGTTGCTTTTTCCATTTCTGAGCGAAGTGGATTTACAACATATTTCCCGTCAATCTTAGCAACACGCACTTCAGAGATTGGTCCCTGAAAAGGAATATCCGAAACGCTAATTGCCGCAGAAGCTGCAAGTCCTGCCAATGAATCAGGCAGAATATCGTTATCTGATGAAATCAATGAAATCATTACCTGCACATCAGCATGGTAATCATTCGGGAAAAGCGGGCGCAAGGCACGGTCAACAATGCGTGAAATCAGAATTTCGTATTCAGACAAACGTGCTTCGCGTTTGAAAAAGCCACCCGGAAATCTTCCTACAGCAGCATATTTTTCCTGATAATCAACTGAAAGTGGTAAAAAATCGGTTCCGGGTTTTGCTTCTTTGTTAGAAACAACGGTAGCAAGCAGCATGGTGTTTCCTGTTTTCAGGACAACTGCACCATCAGCTTGTTTGGCAAGTTTGCCGGTTTCAATGGTGATAGTTTTGCCATCGGCCATTGTTATAGTTTGTGTTTGTATGTTCACGTGTTAATTTATTAGAATGTTAATTGTTCAGGTGTGAGTGTCACCCTGA
>JAGVLY010000120.1 GCA_020054035.1 Bacteroidia bacterium
TAAAAATAGTTGTAAGTTTGGTTTAGGATTATCCTCAAATCCTGTAAAACACTTTTAGTAATTACCTCAAAAAGTGTCAAGTTATTTTAGGAAGGTTCAGCTTTACTCTGTCCAGCACACCGCTTACACACTCTAACCGATTGCTTACAAGCCTCAGCACATCGCTTACATCCGCTACCCGGCCGCTTACTCTGTCCAGCACACCGCTTACACGATCTAACCAATCGCTTACAAGCCCCAGCACATCGCTTACATCCGCTACCCTTCTACTGTCAGACAATAACCCATCCCCTCCTCTCCATTTTCTCCCTCTCTCACCACCCTGATTCACCCCAAAACCCTACACATATTGTAAACGTGCATTATTGTTCATCTCCATATTACTAACATTCCGCTGCTCCCCATCCTTGTTTTAAGGATGGAGTTGGGGGTATTTATGGAATCCTCTCCTTTTCCGCATCTTTGTCATATAATTCCGAAAATACTACCCGATGAAATCACTTAAATATTCCCTGCTGCCTGCCTCATTACTCCTGGTTCTGCTAACCGCTTTCAGCATCAACAATACTATGCGCAACAACAAATACAACTACATCATCAAGAACGAAGGCTACGAAAAGCAATGGGCACAAATAGATTCGCTCACCCGAAAAGGATTAACCAAATCTGCGCTGGAAGTAGTGGATGTTATTTTGAAAGACTCGAAGAAGACGAACAATGCCCCTCAGTTTATCAAAGCGGTAATCCATAAAATGAAATTTAGCTCTTATCTGGAAGAAGAGGCACTGAAGAAAAGCATACTTGAACTCGAAGCTGAACTGAAAGATGCGCAGTTCCCCGTAAAGCCTGTGCTGCATTCCATTCTTGCACAAGCATATTGGAGTTACTACGAGCAGAACCGATGGATATTTATGGATCGCACCGAAACGGTTGACTTTGTGCCTGAAGATCTAAGCACCTGGGATTTAAAGAAGATTGTTAGTCAGGTTGATTTCCACTACCGCAAAAGCCTGGAAGAAGCAGACAAGCTGAAAGAGCTGCCCATCTCCACTTTTGATGCTGTGCTGATGGATAGCCGCAATGCACGTGAGTTGCGCCCTACGGTGTATGATTTTCTGGCACACCGCGCCATTGATTTTTACATGAACGAAGAAACAGGTTTAACACAACCTGCTTTTAAGTTTGAGATAGAAGGGGCGAAGTATTTTTCTGCTGCAAAAGAGTTTGCTGCACTTAATATTTCTACACCCGACAGTACTTCGTTGGAATATCGTGCGGTATTATTACTGCGCGATGTTATAAAATTCCATACCGAAGATAAAAACCCAGATGCATTGGTAGATGCAGACCTGAAACGTCTGCGTTTTATACGCAGCCATTCCATAGATGCAGACAAAGACAGTCTTTATCTTGCCGCACTTGAAAAGTCAGAAAAGCAACACATTGCTTTTCCGGTTTCCACTGAAATATCGTACGAGATAGCCAACGAGCTTTATACCAAAGGCGCAAATTACAAAGCAGGTGATGATGAAGCGATCAAATGGAAAAAGAAAGCAACCTTTGATAAATGCAATGAGGCTATCAGCCGCTTTTCTTCATCTTTCGGAGCAAGTAACTGCCGCACGCTGTTGACCAGCATCACCCAAAAAAGTCTGACGTTCAACACCGAGCGTGTTAACCTTCCCAACAAACCTTTTCTGGCTCTTATCAATTACACCAATCTGCCTAAGGCAGAAGAAAAATCAGCAAAGGTTTATTTCCGCATCGCTACACTTGACTACGAGAAATATAAAAAGTTCCGCAGAAAATATTACGGTGATGAGCAGATAAAAGAACTGTTTAGCATTTCAAAAACTGTTACTGAAACTGACTTTACTTTACCTGATGAAGGAGACTTTAACACGCACTCAGCCGAGTTGAAACTGCCCCCGATGAAAACTGGTTTGTATGTTGTGTTTGCTTCTACTTCTGCTGATTTCTCTACTGATGGTAATGCCGTGGCTTACACCATAACATCGTTTTCAGATATTGCCTTCTCCAGCCGCCAGGAAGAAAAAGGTAACCGTGGCTTTGTAGTGGTTTCGCGCAGTTCGGGAACTCCTTTACAAGGTGTGAAAGCACAACTATGGGAAGAATACTACAACTACACCTCACGTGAATACGACCTGCGCAAGAGCGGTGTTTACACCAGCGATGTCAATGGACAATTTGCTGTGAAAGGAAAACTGGAACGTGAGAATTACATCGTGCAACTGAACTACAACGGTGACGAACTCTTTACCGATAACTCGTTTTACTCCTATTACTACGGTGATCCGCAGAGGCAAAAGGTGCAGTCCACCCACTTCTTTACCGATCGCGCTATCTACCGCCCCGGACAAACCATTTACTTCAAAGGTATCCTGATTGAAAAAGACGGAAATAATCAGAACATTGTTACAAATACTAAAACAACCGTTACTCTTTTTGATGTTAACTATGAGAAGGTGGCTTCACTGGATTTAACCACCAATGAATACGGCACTTTTAGCGGCACCTTTACAGCACCCGTTGGCGTGCTCACCGGCAACATGACCATACAAAACGAAACAGGTTCGCACCCGGTGCAGGTAGAAGAATATAAACGCCCTAAGTTTGAAGTAACATTCAAACCTTTCTCAGGAACATTTAAACTAAGCGAAACAGTAAAAGCAAATGGAAGTGCAAAAGCCTACGCAGGCTCTAACATTGACGGTGCTGAAGTGAAGTACCGTGTGGTGCGAAGTGCCTACTTTCCTTATCCCTGGTATTGCAAACGCGGCTGGTTTCCACCAACCGAAAGCATGGAGATACTGAACGGAACAGCCACCACCGATGCCAACGGTGAGTTTGAAATTTCATTTGAAGCTATCCCAGATCGCAGCATCAAAAAAGAATACAAGCCTTCGTTCACCTACACCATTTATGCCGATGTGGTGGACATCACTGGCGAAACACGCAGCTCCGAAACATCAGTAACCATAGGCTATACAGCGCTTAATCTTTCTTTGGATATTCCTGAAACACTGAATCGCGAAGCGAAAAAAGATTTCACCATCAGCACCACTAACCCTGCCGGAGAATTTGAAGCAGCCAACGGAACGCTGACCATTTACAAGCTGAAAACACCGAATGATATTTTGCGCAAACGCAAATGGGCAGAGCCTGATTTGTTCATTTACACCAAAGAACAATTCAAAGCAGATTTCCCCGATGCGGTTTACAAAGATGAAAACGACAGAGAAAATTTTGCACGTGAAAAAGAAGTTCTGAAGTTGAATTTTGATACAGAGAAAGATAAGATTTTCAAATCAGATAAACTCTCGTCACTTGCACAGGGCTTATATTTAGTGGAAACTATCTCCAAAGATAAATACGGTGAAGAAGTAAAAACACTGAATTACTTCACACTGTTTTCGGAGAAAGAAACACAGATGCCAAGAGTAAGTGCTGATTGGTTTGCGCCTCTGAAGACAACAGGGGAGCCGGGAGAAGAGGTGACGATGCTGATAGGTTCTTCCTATAAAGAAGTAAAAGTGTTGTATGAAGTTGAGCAGTTTGATGCTGTTGCCAACAAAAGTTTTATCTCACAAAAACAGTGGCTCACATTGAATGCTGAACAGCGTCTGATTAGTATTCCCGTGAAGGAAGAACACAGAGGAAACTTCACGGTGCATCTTACCTATTTCAAAAACAACGAAGTGTTTATTCACTCGCAGTTAATCTCTGTTCCTTACACCAATAAAGAATTAGACATTGAATTTGAGACCTTCCGTAACAAACTGCAACCGGGAGAAAAAGAAGAATGGAAACTGAAGATAAAAGGAAAGAAAGGCGAGAAGGTGGCAGCAGAAATGGTGGCTGCTTTGTATGATGCATCACTGGATGCATTTGCTCCCAACTCCTGGTATTTCGATATCTACAACTATTTTTATTCCAGCATGGGATGGAGTTCGGATATGTTCAGTATATCAAGTTCCAGTCTTTACCAAAAGAACTGGAATCCGGTTGGCCCGTACCGCCAAAGCCATATTTATGATCAGCTGAATTGGTTCGGATATTATTTCAGTAATGGATATTACAGAGGAGGTTATGGTTATGACGGGGATGTATTAATGGCAAGAAGCGCTTCAGTTACTGAAGTAGAAGCAGAACTGCAAAGCATTGTTGTTACTGCAGGTTCGCGTTCAGATAATAAGAAAAGCAAAAATGCAGAGTCCGCTAATGGAATGGCAATGATGGACGCAACAACAGTTGCAACAGGGGAAGATAAAAATGATGTGTCCGGTAAATTTTCTTCACCACCACCGCCCGATGAAAAAGCAGCACAACAAACCGGCTTGGGAGGAGTTCAGGCACGCAGTAATTTCAGTGAAACAGCTTTCTTCTATCCTCACCTGCAAACCGATGAACAAGGAAATGTGATTATCAGCTTTACTATTCCAGAAGCGCTGACCAAATGGAAGATGTTGGGCTTTGCGCACACCAAAGATTTGAGATATTCAGTTACTCAAAATGAATTGGTAACACAGAAAGAACTAATGGTGATGCCGAATGCTCCGCGCTTTTTCCGTGAAGGAGATAAAATTACGTTCAGTGCAAAAGTCTCTAACCTGAGTGAAGCTGCAATGACAGGCAATGCGCAATTGTTTTTGTTTGATGCCTTAACCATGCAGCCTGTAGATGCAGCATTGAAAAATACTTCTGCTACCAAAACCTTCACCGCAGAAAAAGGACAAAGTGCTGCACTAAGTTGGAACATTGAAATTCCGGAAGGTATCTCTGCTGTTACATATAAGGTAGTTGCAAAAGCAGGAAAGTTTTCTGATGGTGAAGAAATGGCAGTGCCGGTGCTGACTAATCGTATGTTGGTAACAGAATCATTACCGCTGCCGGTGAGATACAATCAGCCGAAAACGTATAAGCTTAACAAACTGCTCACGAATACTTCAACAACGCTAACAAATCATAATCTCACATTGGAGTTCACTGCAAATCCTGCATGGTATGCAGTGCAGGCATTGCCGTATATGATGGAGTATCCGTATGAATGCTCAGAGCAGACCTTCAGCCGTTTTTATGCCAACAGCATTGCCGCGCACATTGCTAATTCAAGTCCAAAAATAAAAGCAGTGTTTGATGCCTGGAAGCGCGATGCAGAATCAGACAAAGGGAGTACAGCGTTATTATCTAACCTTGAAAAGAACCAGGAATTGAAATTATTATTGCTGGAAGAAACCCCTTGGGTGATGCAGGCAAAAGATGAAACAGAGCGCAAGAAAAGACTGGCTTTGCTTTTTGACCTGAACAAAATGAGCAATGAATTAGGCACTGCTTTGCGCAAGTTGGAAAAGGCACAAGTATCAAATGGTGGCTGGCCCTGGTTTCCCGGAATGCCCGACAGTCGCTACATAACACAGCACATTGTAACCGGTATGGGACATCTGCAAAAGTTGGGTGTAATTGATTTTGAGAAAGACCGCAAAGCATGGAATATGACCCAGCTGGCTGTGCGTTATCTGGATGATCGCATTCGTGAAGATTACGAGAATTTGAAAAAATATAAAGCAGATTTAAGCAAAAATAATCTAAGCAGCGAACAGATACAATACTTGTATGCACGTAGTTTTTTCAATTCGCAGATCGAGATTTCTTCTAACAATAAAGAAGCATTCAATTACTACAAAGGTCAGTCAGAAAAATTCTGGTTAGAGAACAGCCGCTATATGCAAGGCATGATAGCGTTGGCTTTGCATCGCTACGGCACTAAAACAATTCCAACTGATATTATGAAATCGCTGAAAGAAAATTCACTGCATAGTGATGAGATGGGAATGTACTGGAAAGATATGTCGGGGGGCTTTTACTGGCACCAGGCACCGATAGAAACACAGGCATTGCTGATTGAAGCGTTTGATGAAGTTACAAACGACCGGGATGCAGTAGCTGAATTAAAAATCTGGTTGCTGAAACAAAAGCAAACGCAGGATTGGAAAACTACCAAAGCAACGGCAGAAGCGTGTTATGCGTTGTTACTAAAAGGCACTGACTGGCTGGAAGAAACTCCGGAAGTAGAAATTAATGTCGGAAAATACTTAGTGTATAACAGTAATCCGTCCAGAGGAATTCGCGAGAATGAAATTTATGTAGGACATCAAGCTGATGCAGGAACAGGCTATTTCAAAACCGTTTGGAGCGGAAAAGAAATCACGAAAGAAATGGGTGATGTGAAAGTGAATGTAAAAAGTGAAAAGCAGGAAAAAGGAGTTGCATGGGGCGCTTTATACTGGCAGTATTTTGAGCAGTTAGATAAAATAACACCTGCCGAAACGCCATTGAAACTGACAAAGAAATTATTCCTTGAGAAGCCTTCGCCAACAGGACCAGTGATTACTCCTGTTACATCACAAACCATTTTACACCCGGGAGACAGAATTAAAGTACGTGTTGAATTAAGCGTTGACCGTGCAATGGAATTTGTTCACCTGAAAGATATGCGTGCCTCAGGTTTTGAGCCGGAGAATGTGATTTCGCAATACAAATATCAGGGAGGTTTAGGATACTATGAAAGTACGCGCGATGCAGCAACTAACTTCTTTTTTGCCTACCTGCCAAAAGGAAGTTATGTGTTTGAATATCCGTTGCGCGTTTCGCACAAAGGTGATTTCTCAAACGGTATTACCAGTGTGCAGTGTATGTATGCGCCTGAGTTTGCAGCACATTCGGAAGGGATAAGAGTAAAGGTGGAGTAAAGGATTATTTTTGCGCAGGCTAAACAAATTCTTTTGCTGAGCAAAACACAATCTTACATTTTCTTTGCTGCCATTATCGCAGTTTACATCATCAGCGGATTTATTGATGTGATGGATGTAGATGCTGCGCAGTATGCCTCCATAGCACGCGAAATGCTGGAGCGCGGAGATTACCTGCATGTTACCAACCGCTATCAGGATTATTTGGATAAGCCGCCTTTGTTGTTCTGGTTGTCTGCATTATCGTTTAAGATGTTTGGTATATACAACTTTGCTTACAAACTGCCATCATTGTTGTTTGCATTGTTGGGGATATTCTCCACTTACAAATTAGGCAAGCTGCTGTATTCCGAAAAAACAGGAATGCTGTCTGCGCTTATGTTTGCTTCGTGCCAGGCAATGTTTCTTATCACCAATGATGTAAGAACGGACACCATTCTCACGGGTGCAATTATTTTCTCTATCTGGAATATTGCAGCGTTTAATCAAAACGGAAAATGGATTTCGTTACTGGCAGGATTTACAGGAATTGCATTGGCCATGCTTGCTAAAGGACCAATCGGATTAATGGCTCCTGCAATGGCTTTCGGAACGCACTTTATTTTAAGAAGAGAATGGAAAAGCATTTTCAGGTGGCAATGGATTTTAGGGTTGTTGGTTGTTATAATTTTACTCTCACCAATGCTGATAGGTTTGTATCAGCAGTTTGATTTGCATCCTGAAAAAGGAGTTTCTGGTGTTCGATTTTATTTGTGGGATCAGAGTTTCGGGCGGTTAACAGGAGATAATCCTTTTATCAACAGTCAGCAGAAACCACAAGCCACAGATCCATTCTTTTTTGCGCATACGTTTTTGTGGGCGTTTTTGCCGTGGAGTATTTTTTTCATTTTCGGTTATTGGCAAAAACTGAAAATGATTGTTCTCGCAAAATTTAAGGTGAACGGAAATGAAGAAGCTATTACAACAGGCGGATTTACATTAGTGTTTATTGCCATGAGTTTGTCGGACTATAAATTGCCGCATTATATTTTTATTGTTTTTCCATTAGCTGCAATTATCACAGCTGATTATCTGTTGAGAGTATTTGAAAATTCAGAAAACAAAAAGCTGCAACAAGTTTTTAGTGTTGTTCAACGTATTACAATCGCTCTAGTTTGGTTAGTTGTTCTTGTTCTTTGCATTTATTCTTTTCCGATAAAAAGTGTGTTGTTGTGGCTGAGTTTAATGGTATTTGTTGCTGCTACTGTTTATCTGCTCTTTAAAAAATCAGAACTGCTTCAAAAGCTAATTGCACTTTCTTTAGTAACAATGATTGGTGCGAACTTTATGTTGAGTGCATACTTCTATCTAACGCTGCTATCGTATCAAAGTACTGTTGCAGCGGGAAGGTTTATTGACAGCAGAAATATTCCGAAGGAACAATTTGTGTGTTACATCTCAGGCGGGCATTCGCTTGATTTTTACAGCAGGCGAATTGTGCCTTGGATTCAATCGCCCAACGGTATTAATGATAAAATTCAAAAGGGTGAAGTATGGGTGTTTACAAACGATGAGGGAAGAAAGAATTTTGAAAATGAAAACATAATTCCTGACAGTGTAATCACTTATTCAGATTACAAAGTGACGATGCTATCGTTACCATTCCTGATGCCTGACAAACGGGAAAAGATTTTGAAGAAAAAACATCTTCTACACTTTACGAAGAATTAATTCTTTAGAAATTTTATAACAGTATTATAAAACTCTTCAGGTTTTTCGGCATGTACCCAATGACCTGAGTTTACAGAAACAATCCCTGAATTCGGATACAGTTTCTCTATCTCTTTTTCATCAGTCTGGTTGATATAATCAGAATTTTCACCACGGATGAAGAGAGCGGAAGCAGTTGAACCTCTTGTTGTCTCAACACCCACTTCGTGAATGTTTTTTGCGATAACAGGGAGATTGAATTTCCATTCAAACGTTGTGTTATCGTTTTCTTTGCGAGCCAGATTTTTCAGCAGAAATTGTTTTGTGCCTAAATCGGAAATGTATTTTGAAAGTAGTGCATCTGCTTCATTTCTTGATTTTAAATTTTCTAAATCAACCGAAAGCAAAGCAGTTAAAATAGTATCGTGATGAATGGGATAAAAACGCGGAGCAATGTCAACAACTACTAATCTCTTAACTCTTTCAGAGTTTTCACCGGCAAAATACATTGCAGTTTTTCCGCCCATGCTGTGACCGATTATATTTGCTTTTTCAATGTTCTGTTCATTAAAAAACTCAAGCAAATCATCGCTCATTACTTTGTAATTCCAATCAGCATTGTGCGGTGATTGTCCGTGATTGCGCAAATCAATAAGATAAACACTATAGTTCTCGGCAAACTTTTTACCGAGCGAAAACCAATTGTCCAACATTCCGAAAAGCCCGTGAAGAATAACCAACGGTTCGCCTTCGCCCAGTTTTTTGTAATTAAGTCTCATCAACCAATTGTCGCAAATAAAGTTGTATGGTATTCTCTAATCCGAAATACAAAGCATCTGAAATCAGCGCATGGCCAATAGAAACTTCCAGCAACCCGGGAATATTTTGTCTGAGGTATTTTAGATTCTCTAAACTTAAATCATGCCCTGCATTTAATCCAAGTTCTAATTCATTTGCACGTTTTGTCGCAGCAATAAAGGGCGCAATTGCTTTTTGTTTGTCAGTTTTAAAATCATGTGCATATGATTCAGTGTAGAGTTCTATTCTGTCTGTTCCTGTTGCTTTTGCACCTTCCACCATTTTCTGATCGGCATCTACAAAAATGGAAGTGCGAATTCCGTTTCGTTTGAACTCTGAAATTATCTCAACCAGAAAATCTTTGTACTCAATCGTGTTCCAACCATGGTCAGAAGTTAATTGACCTGTTCCGTCAGGCACCAATGTTACCTGTGTAGGTTTTACTTCCAGCACCAGATCAATAAATTTCTGTTCGCGCGGATTTCCTTCAATGTTGAATTCTGTTTTTACCAGCTTCTTCAATTCGCGTGCATCGTTGTAGCGGATATGTCGCTCGTCAGGTCGTGGATGAATGGTTATTCCCTGTGCGCCAAAACGTTCACAATCCATTGCAACTTTCAGCAGGTCGGGAACATTGCCTCCGCGTGAGTTACGTAGGGTTGCAATTTTGTTAATATTGACACTGAGTCTAGTCATAAGAAAAATATTCTGCACAAAAATAGACTTTGAACAAACTAAATACTGTTCTTTTGCGTTTTATATTAAAACACGTAGGTTTGCCGCCATCATTTTCAGACAAGCGACACAACAATTCAGGGTTTTAAACGTTTCAGGCACATAGTTTGCAGGTAAGACAGAGAAAAAGAATAGAAATCATGTTAGTCAGAGAACTTATTACCGATGAAATACCCCCGCTGAAATCCACTGACACCGGGCGGAAAGCCTTATCGTGGATGGAAGAATTTAAGGTGGCTCATCTTCCGGTAATTGACGGAACAAATTACGTGGGAATGGTTTCGGAGGCTGACATACTTGACAGCAATATACCAGATCAACCCTTATCAAAACACCCGTTAACGCTCAATAATCCTGAAAATATTGCCAACCAGCATGTGTATGATGCCATACGCATGGCAGCAGGTATGAACCTGACAGTAATTCCCATTGTGGACGAAAGTCATAAATACCTGGGAATGGTTACTATTAACAACCTGATACAGAATACCAATAAGATGGCTGCTATCAGTGATCCGGGTGGAATTCTGGTGCTGGAAATGAATGTGCGTGATTACTCACTGACAGAAGTGGCACGAATAGTTGAATCCAACGATGCAAAAATTCTCAGCTCCTATATTCGCACTTTACCCGGAACCGATAATATGGAGTTGACTCTTAAAATCAATAAAGAAGAGCTTTCAGGAATTATCCAGACATTTGAGCGTTACAACTACAATATTGTGGCTACGTTCAACGAAACCAAACACCTCGAAGATTTGAAAAACCGTTTCGAGTCGTTAATGAAATTCATCAATATCTGATGCAGGGGAAGATTATTCCTGCATTATTATCTCTCTGTTTTTTATTTTCAAATTCACTTTCTGCGCAGGAAGATTTATTGCCTGCAAATGATACACTGTTTGTTGTAAACAGCATTACACTGAATGGAAATAAACGCACCAAAGAAAAAATCATTTACCGTGAAATTCCTTTTCATGTAGGAGATACGATTGCCGGAAACAATCTTGCGCACATTATTGAACGCACACAATTCAATGTGTTCAACACCTTGCTTTTTACCATTGTTACAGTTGATACACTAATCAACGGAAACAAAGTAGATGTTACCATAAACATGCAGGAACGCTGGTATATCTGGCCTGTTCCGTTTGTACAAATTGCAGAGCGAAATTTTAATGCGTGGTGGCAGAACAAAGATTTTTCCCGCCTTGATTATGGCATAATGACCACCCACTACAATTTCAGAGGAAGGAAAGAAAAGCTGATTGGATTAATTCGTCTCGGTTTTAACACACAGTTTCGTTTGACCTACGAAATTCCTTACATCAATAAAAAGCAAACACTCGGTTTGTCATTTACTTCGGGGTATTCGCAACACAAAGAAATCTGGTATGCTGCCGAAGAAAACAAACAGCTTTTTTATAAAGATACAAAGCAGCACGTTCGTCAGGAAATTGATGGTGGCGCAGGTTTGCTCTATCGCCATGGATTATATTTCCGCCATCGTCTTGATGTTATGTATTACCATGCCAACGTCCAGGATACATTGGTAAAACTCAATCCTGATTATTTTGCCGGACATGGAAACAAGACACAATATCTCACAGCTGCATACACCTTTGAGTATGATTTTCGGGATGTGAAAATTTATCCTTTGAAAGGACAATATGCTGAAGTTGTTCTTACGAAATATGGTTTAGGAATACTTAACAATGAGAAAACAGACATGCTTACAGCAGAGTTGAGCTTCAAAAAATTCTGGGAGTTGGGCAAAAACTTTTATTTTGCTTCAGGACTAAAAGCAAAAATATCCAACCGCTCCTTTCAGCCATATTATATTCAGCGCGGATTAGGCTATATGGAAGATTTTGTGCGTAGTTATGAATACTATGTTATTGATGGAAGACATTACGCCTATTTTAAATCGGAATTGAAATTTGCAATTATTCCAACCAAATTTTGGAACATAAAATTTATTAAAAAAGGGAAGTTCAATCCGCTGCCTTATGCACTTTATGTAAAAGGGCTTTTTGATGGCGGTTATGTGTATGCCGACCAATACAAAGAAAACAATCCGCTTACAAACTCATGGTTGTATGGAGGCGGTATAGGGTTGGATTTTGTGACCTATTACGATCGTGTTTTTCGTTTTGAATATTCCATCAACAAGTTAGGGAAACACGGGTTGTATATTCATTTTATTGCACCGATTTAATTAATCGCACAATAAACAGTTACATTCTTACGTTCTATCTTCAGAAACCATAAACTCTGAAGCCATGAAGAATAAACTCCTTTACCTGACCCCGGTTGTTTCTCTTGTTGGTATTGCAACATCCAATCAACAGGCAATAGCACAACAACCGCAGACTAAAAATATCTATAGTGGTAATTTGCAATTTGGATTGCGCGGAACATTGAATCCATTTTTGAAAAATGCCGCATCATGGATTAGTTATGGAGCGCAGCTACGAATAAAAATTTCGCGCAGAGTAAATACTGAATGGTTTGCAGATTATTTTCCGGCTACTATTAAATGGGCGGCAGAACGAAGAGATATACGCATGGGAAGCGCGATACAATACTACCCGCTTCACGAAATTTATACCGGAAAAGAATGCACTCCGTATTTCTCAATCGGGCCGACCTCAACTTATACGCAAATAAATTCCCGCACATTTAATGCAGAAAGTTGGGAAGCAAAACGCTGGAGTTTTGGAGTAATTGCAGGAATGGGTATGTTGCTGAATGTAAGCCGCAAATTTACTTTTGGTTTTGTATCACAATACTGTGCACAGGTAGCCACAGAATTTAAATTTAGGAAATCAACTATAAGTAGTGTTAGTGATTCACAGACAACATTGCCTGACAATAAAATCAGTTATGAAGGGCAGTTGTTGTTTTGTATGAGCGTGAATTATACGCTGGGTGATTTGTGGTGATTACACCAATTCTGCCGAATAAACTTTTTTGATTTCCTCTAATGTTTCCATCACATCTGCATAAGAATTAGAAGTCACCAGTTTCATGCGGTAATCTTTGAAGTTAGGATAGCCTTTAAAGTAATTGCTATAGTGGGTGCGCATTTCAAGAACACCCAATGTGTCACCTTTCCAGCGGATAGAAAAATCAAGATGGCGTTTGCAAACTGCTACACGTTCTTCAATAGTTGGTTTGTCTAAATGTAAACCAGTTGCAAAAAAATGTTTGATCTCACGAAAAATCCAGGGATTGCCGATGCTTGCTCTGCCAATCATGATACCATCAACACCGTAAGTATTTTTCATCTGCAATGCTTTTTCGGGACTGTCCACATCACCGTTCCCGAAAATAGGAATTTGTATGCGCGGATTTTCTTTCACTTTTGCAATCAGTGTCCAATCGGCAGGGCCTTTATACATCTGTGCGCGGGTCCGACCATGAATGGTCAATGCTTTTATTCCAACATCCTGCAAACGTTCTGCCACTTCCAGAATGTTTTTGGTGTTATCATCCCAACCCAAACGGGTTTTTACAGTAACTGGCAGATGCGTTGCTTTTACAACAGCTTCAGTCATTGCTACCATTTTAGGAATATTTTGTAAAATGCCGGCACCGGCACCTTTGCAGGCTACATTTTTAACAGGACAACCGTAATTAATATCAATCAAGTCAGGATTTGCACCTGTTGCAATCTCCGTTGATTCGCGCATCGATTCGATGTTGCTACCAAAAAGTTGAATTCCAATCGGACGTTCGTATTCAAACACATCTAACTTTTTCAGGCTTTTTGCAGCATCACGAATCAAGCCTTCGGAAGAAATAAATTCGGTGTACATCATATCCGCGCCACCTTCTTTGCACACGGCAAGAAAAGGCGGGTCACTTACGTCCTCCATTGGGGCAAGTAACAGCGGGAATTCACCTAAATCAATATTTCCTATTTTCGCCATCGTTTTTAAAAACCGCGTAAAAATACACAAAAAGCCCGTTTATGGCTCAAATCCACTTCCTCCGCGACCGTTCGCCACTGTTCAACATTCTGTTTTTATCGGCACTTGCGCTGTTTTTTACTGGAATTTTTTCTTTACTGGCAATGGCAATTATTCAGTTTGCCTGGGGAATTCCGGTTTTTTCAGATCCGACTGCGCTCAGCGATTTTAGTAATCCTGCAATTCTAAATCCAATGAAGTTTTTGCAAGCGATGTATTCCATCGGCTTGTTTATTGTTCCTTGTTTTGTGTTTTTAAAACTTGCTCAGGAAGATTCATTTGAAATTTTGAAAATGAAATCCTTTCCTGCAATTATCA
>JAGVLY010000095.1 GCA_020054035.1 Bacteroidia bacterium
ACGAGCCACCTTTTTTCTGCATTGCTGATTGTTTTTTGTGCTTCCATTTTTTGAGGTTTTTATCCTCAAATTGTGTCAAGCTATTTCAGGAAGGGACAATTTACCGGGATGGTAAGATCCGAATTGTTAAGGCTTCGGAGCTTCTTCACTAAGCATCATTTATTTCAGGTTTCTTACTTTATCGCAAACCTCAACCCCCCATACACCACCGCTCCCATTCCCGGTCCCCAAACCATAGAGGCATCAAAGTAAGGCCCGAAAGGGTCTGCAGCCGCTACAATAGCACCGCGCTGCATAAAGTTGGTCAGGTTCTCGCCTCCGAGGTAAACCTCAAAGCGTTTGAACTTTTTTGTCACCTGTGCATTGATGGTAAAGTAAGGCGCAGAATAATTTGCACGTTGGTATTCCGCAGGGTTCTCCGTTGTTCCCGGAAGCCGGCTTCGACCGAAACGTTGCAACGTTAAATCAAACTTCCATTTCTCAAATTTGGTGAAGTATCCAAAGTTCAGCAGCATTCTTCCCGCTGCCGTCATCGGTTTGCGCATCAGTGTTCCCGCATACGTGCTGCGCACATCGTAGTATTTATAAGCGGCCTTCACCGAAAATTGTTTCAACGGTTCTATCGCAACCTCTACCTGAAAACTATTGGAATACGACCTGCCATCCAAATTATAAAAACTCACTTCGCGTGCACTGTAATCCAGATCAACTACCACTTGATTCAAAAAGTTAGTGTAGAAATAATCAGCGCTGATACTTGATTCCCTTCCGAACAAATGAAAACCCTGACTTAACGAAACACCATAGTTCCATGCAATTTCGGGCAGCAGTTTTTCTTTAACAATCACCGTGCGCGCACTTGCCAGCACCGAAGCATTTTCAGCAAACGGATTGGCTACACGAAAGCCCCTGCCCGCTGCCACACGCAGAATAGTTTCTTCAGCAAGATTTATTTTAATGTTCGCCCGCGGGTTAAACATAAAGCCATACAGGTTATGATAATCGCCCCGCACACCCGCAACAAACGAAAAAGTTGACATATTGTTATAACTGTACTCTGCAAACGCACCTGGCACAATTTCCCTGCGCGTAAAAAGTGAATCGTTGTACGTTTCCACAAAATCATCCAGCAAAAAACTAAACCCTGTGCGTATCTTATTATCACCATTCACTAGCTTATCCTGATAAATCAGATTGGCATACAATGTTTTTTCCGTCCCCGAATACTTCTTCAACCCGAACGCAGAATTCATATCGTGATAACGCACAGAAGTGATTAAACCCAGACTGCGGTCAAGGTTTCCCGGAAACATCAATCCCGTTTTGTTACTTACCTCTAATTGTTTGGTCAGCACTTTTATCAGGTATTTTTCCATCGCACCATGCCCCGAATGTTCTTCAAAAGCCTCATCCGTTTGTCCCCCGGTTTTGTTTTCATACACGCCTTTCAAATTCAACTGCGATTCAATCCGTTTTCCGCTGTGATATTTCCAGCGGTTTAAAAACGTGTATTGCTGCTGCATGGGCGTATCCATAAAACCATCGTGGTTGCTGTCGTTCTGCCTGAAAATAGTATTGCCATGCAGAAATAACATCGTACTTAATTTCTGGTTGAATTTTGTTCCGGTATGAATATTCACCTCTCCCCTTCCTCCCGAACTGCCGTAAACATTCACAAAAAGTTTATCGGCTTTCTCTGCATCGGGCTTCAGAAATTCAAGGTTAATTTGTCCTGCCATTTGCTCATAACCGTTCACCACCGAGCCTGTTCCTTTTGATACCTGAATGGATTCTATCCATGTTCCCGGCACAAAGCCCAGACCGTAAGCAGAAGATAAACCTCGTATCAACGGAATCATTTCACCCTGTATCTGCGTGTAGATTCCATCTAATCCCAGCAACTGAATTTTCTTCGCTCCTGAAACGGCATCGGTATAAACCACATCTACCGAAGCGTTGGTGGTAAAGCTTTCACTCAGATTGCAGCAGGCCGCTTTCTGCAATTCTGCTCCTGTTATTTTTTCCGTCAGTATCGGATCAATCCGCGAAAGGAAGGTGCTTTGTTGCTTCCCCTGAATAGTTACCTGACTTAACTCAACGCTGTTTTTTAACCTAACGGTTAGAAATGTTTCATTGGAAATACTAAGTGTGTCGCTTACATAACCCGTAAAGCTTACTACCAGTTTTGTCTGCGTTTTCGCATTTCTGTTCAGTGTAAATTTTCCGTCAACATCCGTAACGGCTCCTTCGTTTGTTCCCAGCCAATGCACATTTGCAAAGGGAAGCGGAGCTTCTTTTTTCTGTTCGTCAATTCCGTAAACAATTCCTTCAAGGGTTTGTGCAAAAGCACCCCACCTTAATCCTCCCCAAAGGGGAGGAAACAATAGGAAGACGATAAATAGTTTTATAAATCTGTTTTTCATGTTCTTGTTATAGCATAAATACTCTGTACCCTCTCCTTCGGAGAGGGTTAGGGTGAGGCTAAAATCAGATACGAAAAGCTGAAACGAGAATAAGAATGTCTTTCCCTGAAATGAGAGGCGGAGCATGAGCTACCTCCACAAGTTGCGCTGTTGCAACTTCAGTAAAAACAAAAACAGGAAGGGTAAAATATTCAACAGGAAAATCAAACTTAACATTGAAACTGCTGACAATCGTTTGAATATCCAACTTGAAATAGTCGGTTGAATAATCGCAGCACTTTGCTTCAACAGCATTGGCAGTTTTGCTTTCAGTATCACAGCAGTCATCGCTTTCAATAAACGAAAACGTTACCGCACCGCTTACCAGGCAAACCATTTTGTGTGCGGTAATGCCGATACTCATTACGAGCATCAACAGTGCCATTGCAACAGAAAAGTATTTGCGTAAAAAGTTCATTGACACAAAAGTAAACAAAAATATTACCTCTCTAAATCTCCCCCTGTGGGGAGACTTTACCATTGCACGTTCTGTTGATGGCAAGTTAGCAAAGCCCTTCCCTTTGGGGAGGGTTGGGAGGGGTGAAGTGTTTCCTTGTGATCACCTTCAGCAGTTCGCGCTCCAGTATAAACTGCGTTATTTTTTCAACTGCATCCGCAAAGGAATTATCTGCAAAAATCTCATTTGCTTTCTTTTCGCTGAGGTCTATAGTATAAAGCAATTGTGAAAATTTGTTGCGATTGTTCTCCAACATGTTCTTTACTACGGGCTTCACCTGCACAAATAATTCATCGTAAGCAGCGGCAGTATTCCCTGAAAACGAAATGTCTATTCCGTTGGAAGCAAAATCTTTTTCCACCTGTGCGGCAGTGAGGCGGATAATTTCTTCGTTGTTTTTGTAAAGGGAAATATCGGTTTGCATTTGTTTATTTTACCGCAAAGAGCGCAAAGCCCTTCGACTACGCTCAGGGTGACAAATTAGGATGAAGGAAGAACCAGACGTTCTACAGGCGTATTCTCAACAATGTGCTTCTGAATTATTTCTTCCACATCACTGAGTTGCACATTGCGGTAATAAACTCCTTCAGGGTAAACAACTAAGGTAGGGCCGGTTTCGCAGGCATCTAGGCAACCGGCACGTTGTGCACGCACTTCGGTTTTCAAACCTTTGTCGAGCAATGATTTTTTAAAGGCGGCAACCAATGCCAATCCGTGCTTTTCACCACAGCTTACGCGTTCACCTGCTGCACGCTCATTGGTGCAAATGAATATGTGTTTCTTGAATTTCAACTCTGGCGTTGCATTAATTGTTCGGTAAAATCAGTCAGCACTTTTTTCTTTTTTGAATCTGCATTTACTTTCTCCAATGACGAAAGAGCCTTTTTATAAAACTTCTGCATCTCTTTTTCTGCAAGTTTTTTTACATCTAACTGATGATAGATTTCTTTCACGCCTGCTACTTTTTTCTGCTCGTCTTTTTCATTCAGCAATAACTTCAGTTTAGCAGTAGTTTTTTTGTTTGCCAACTCAAACGCCTTTAACAAAAGAAATGTTTTTTTATTGGAGATAATATCACCACCTGTTTGCTTGCCTACTTTTTCTGTTTCACCAAACACATCCAGAATATCATCCTGCAACTGAAATGCAATGCCCGTATTTTTCCCGAATTCATAGAGCAGTTCAGCATCCTTTTTTTTTGCTCCCGCTATTATAGCTCCAAACTTTAAAGCTGCTCCCAACAGAACGGCAGTCTTTAACTCAATCATATAAAGATAATCAGCAATTGAAACGTTTTTTTGGGATTCGAAATCCATATCTAATTGCTGTCCTTCACAAACCTGCAAGGCAGTTTTGTTAAACACAGGTAATATCTTTTTCAAAACTACAGGCTCATAATCGGCCAGTAGTTCATATGCCAAAATCAGCATTGCGTCACCCGAAAGTATAGCTGTACTACTTCCCCATGTCTGCCATACGGTTTGTTTTCCCCGTCTTAAAGGAGCGTTATCCATTATGTCATCGTGCAACAACGTAAAGTTGTGAAACACTTCCAGAGCAATAGCAGCATCTAAAGCACGTTCATAATTTTTCTTGAAAAGAGAATACCCTAAAAGGGTAAGCAAGGGGCGCATCCTCTTTCCGCCAAGCGAAAGCGTGTAGGTTACAGGATTATAAAGTTGTGCAGGCTTAGCGGGAATTTTAAGAGAAGCTATCCGCTGATTTATTTTTCCAAGAAGCTTTTGCATTACAAAGGCTCTATATCAGAGAAATGAATTGCCCTTGTTCAATTACTCTTTTTAAACCTTCTTCAAATGGAATAGGATCACGTTTCAGTAGCTGCTGCATTTTTGAAGTGTCGGGTTGTCTGCGTGTCATATCGCCTTCTGTTAATTCTGGAAGGTGAACAATCTTAGAAGAAGAACCTGTGACTTTAATAATGATATTGGCCAGTTCCATAATGGTAACCTCCTTTGTCCCGCCAATATTTACCACATCATTAATGTACATGTTGTTGTAAAAAGCATTGGTACAGGCTTCAATATTATCTTCAATAAAACAGAATGTGCGGGTTTGTTTTCCTTCACCGTAAATAGTGATCTCAGCATTTTGTAAAGCAGCATAAAGAAATTTCGAAATCACAAAATCTTTGCTTTGTTTAGGACCGTAGGTATTGAAAAACCTGAAAGTGGTAAATTCTAATCCAAATTCACGTTGATAGGAACGCAAATATGCTTCAGCTACATTTTTTACAATGGCGTAAGGTAATCGCGAATTAAGAGGTGTGGTATCTTCATTCTGCGGAAACTCAACCGGTTCACCATATACTTCGGATGAAGAAGAGAAATAAACCCGTTTTACTCCGGTGTTTTTAGAAAGGTTGAGAATGTTTTTTATTCCAGTAATATCGTCCAATACCATTACTGGATTTGAAAGCGTACGCTTTACACCAACTAATGCAGCATAATGAAACACATAATCAAAAGTGTAAGCATAAAATACACTGGAGATATCATCAAAATGATTGACATCGCATTTAATGAACTTTACATTCCGATAAGGTGAATCGGGTAATTTTTTGATAGAACCTGTTATCAGATTATCAACTATAACCACATAGTTATCGGGGTCTTCAGCCAACTTTCCGGCTAATGAACTACCTACAAAACCGGCTCCGCCTGTTACAAGAATTTTTCTCATCGTTTTTTGTTGGGTGGCAAAAGTAAATGAAATTTACTCGGGATTCACCTGCTCTTTAGCGTTTTTTAATTCTTGAAGATAGAGTGCATCAGAGATATCCGCCCCATTCTTATAGTAAAAAATACCACCCCAATCGTGAGTTAGCTTTTTATAAGTGGTTTGAACACCATCTACTTTAACAGTTGTTACAATAATGGTTTTCCCTGTTTCTTTAACTGTTTCTTCTTTATACGAATTGTTTTTTCGTAACTCATACAATGCTTTGGCTGCTTCTTCCTTTTTGCGGATTACTTCTTCTTCTTTGGCTTTTATAGCTGCGGCCTCTTGTTCAGCTTCTAAGCGTTCTCGCTCCTGTTTCTCGGCAAGTATGCGGGCTTTTTCTTCGGCAGATGCTTTTTCTGCCTCTTCTTTGGCTTTCCTTTCTGCTTCAATTTTTGCAAGACGGTCTGCTTCTTCTTTGGCCAATTTCTCCTGCTCTGCTTTTGTACGAGCTTGTTCTTCGGCTTCACGTTGTTTGCGGTCTGCTTCAATCTTAGCCGCTTCTTCTGCTTTGAATCTGGCTTTTGCTTCTTCCTCCTGTTGTTTTTGTTGAAGCTTAACTGTGGCAACAGAATCAGCAACAGCCTTTTCTTTTGCTTTTTTCTCTTCCAGTGCTTTGAGTTTTTGAGCTTCTTCTTCTTTTAACCTCAACTTTTCTGCGTTCGCAAGCGAATCGGCTGTAATTTTTTCACGCGCTTTTAGTTTCTCCAATTGCAGTTTTTCCTGTGTGCGTGCATTGGCGATGGAGTCGGCAACGGCTTTCTCGCGCATTTTCCCGGCTTTCTTTAATGCTTCGGCCTCGGCTTCTCTTCTGGCTTTTTCTGCTGCTGCAAGTTTTATGGCTTCTGTTTTGGAATTGGCAATTGAGTCGGTAATAAACTGCTGACGGGCTAGTTTCTCTGCCTCAGATTTTTTCCGCGCCTGCTCAGCTTTCACCAATTCATTTAATTTTTCTTCTTCTGTTTTCTTAAGATTTTCTTCCTGTTTACGCTTTTCCATCATTTTAGCCAAATGTGCTTGCACAGCCGCCAATGAATCTAACCTTGCCTGTTCTTTTGCCTGTGCAGCAAGCAACACTGCATTTTCTGCATCACGTTTAGCCTGTTCCTGTCTCGCCAGTTCTTCAGCTTCCAGCCTGCGCTTCTCTGCTGCTGCACGCAATTTGTCTTCTTCAACTTTCCTTAAACGTTCGCGTTCGGCTGCATCAGCCATTTGTTTCTTCCATTCATCAAGGTCGTAGTTAACGGTTACAAAGCCGCCTTCGTTTTCTTTATAAAGAACACCGCCAGCGCTTTGTTCCCATTTTTTCTTGCCTTTAGCATCGGCTGTAAGTGGATTAAGATCTATTTCTATTTGTTTGGTGAACGTTTCATTTTGCTTGTTCTTCGGAACTTCGGTAATGAAGTTAAACGTTTTAGTGGTAGATCCCGGAAGCCCTGCGCTAATCACGTATTCAGCACCCAATTCCAACTTGGCTCTGAATTTACCTGCTGAATTAGTAGTGCGGTACAACAGTTTGCCTTTATCTCTAAAAATCTTTACTTCTGCACCATCTACGGGCTTTCCGGCACTGGTTACAATGCCATCAACCATCAATGAACCCGCTTCCTGGGCAAAACCCGAAAATGCAGAAACCATCCATATGGCTACTAAAAAGAAGTTTCGGCTAAAGCAATTCATTATTGGTCGTAAAAATATCGGGTTTTCGTCTTGTTTTCCGCTTGGAATGGGCAAAAATACAAAAAAGAGGCTTTCATCGGAAGGTATCTAAAACTCGGACGGAAAGAATGGTATTTTTTGTCTGGTTATTAACCTGATTAGTCTAATTTCTAAAACTTATACACAACCCGATGTGTAATAAGAGGCAATTGAAGTGATTTGGTTTTAAACACACGCAAAGCTCCTTCAACACAAAAAATAAGTATTAACAGTTTAAATAAATAAGAAGATGAGACAAGCACTAACAAACTACATGCCCCAGCAAATGCCTGAGCGCAGACAGCAAACGGATAACCTGATGATCAAAGCTAATTACCAGCTTATCCAGTTAAAAACTGACGACATTCTTTTTATTAAAGCCCTTGCGGATTATGTAATCATAAAAACCACCACCGGAAAATACATAACACTAAGCACTATGAAAGACATGTGCGACAGTCTCCCAAGCAGTAAATTTGTGCGCACACACCGTTCATTCATTGTGAATATGGAAAAAATTCATCTGATCAAAGGTTCAAGCCTTATCATCAGCGACAACAATATTCAGTTTACTGTTCCTATCGGACGGGTTTATAAAAAAGCATTAAAAGCAACATTGAATTCTTAGTTGGTTTAGGTTTGATGTGTTAGCCCCGCTGTGTTTTAGGTTCACAGCGGGGCTTTTTTATTTCATACGCAGATATAAGTTATGTTGCCTCCCCACCAATAAATCTTCAAACAAGCCTGCAACACTCTCAGGCTTTTGCTGTAGAAAATACTTCTCCTGTTCAGCCTTTTTAAACTAAGCGAAGCGTTCTCTTTGATACCTATGAAAAACAAATAATTTTATCAAAAATGTG
>JAGVLY010000020.1 GCA_020054035.1 Bacteroidia bacterium
GGATTGTGGAATGGAATTAATATTTGTTTCAAGAGAAGAATACCGCAAAAAAGAGTTCAATATTAAGGATGAATATTATCTGCTTCCAGAAGGCGGAACAAATGAATTGGCAGTAAAAGGGTGTGCTGAAATTAGTTCTCTGATTGATATTCCGTTTGATTATATCTCTTGCGCTATTGGCACAGGCGGAACAATCGCTGGGATTATTTCATCGCTGAAAGAAAATCAAAAAGCAATTGGTTTTCCGGTTTTAAAAGGAGGAGAATTTTTGAAAAATGAAATTGAAAAGTTAGTGCCATCAAAAACAAATTTTGAATTACAAACGGAATATCATTTCGGAGGTTATGCAAAGAAGAATGAAGAACTTCTCAACTTCATTTCTGACTTTAAATTAAACCACAATATTGTGCTTGATTTTGTTTACACCGGAAAAATGATGTTTGGAATTTTTGACCTGATAAAGAAAAATTATTTCGAAAAAGGAGCAACGATTGTTGCTGTTCACACAGGAGGATTATTTCAATTCACAGATAGCCAGCCACGCCATTAAACCTATGCCTGTTTTCAGCGCTTCTTCATCAATATCAAATGTTGATGTGTGCACTCCGCTGGTAATGCCAAGTTTTTTATTTCCTGTTCCGAGGCGGTAAAAACAAGCAGGAATGTGTTGCGAATAAAAAGCAAAATCTTCAGCAGTCATTCTTAAATCAAGCATCTCCACATTTTCTTCTCCCAAAAATTCTTTTGCATTTGCAATTGCATTGTTGGTCAGCACGTCATCATTCACTAAAAAAGGGTAGCCTTTCATGATGTTAAATTCTCCGCTGCCACCATTCTCCGCAAAAACTTTTGCAGCAATGTCTTTCATTTTTTCGTGTGCCTCTTCGCGCCATTTTTCATCCATCGTGCGGAAGGTTCCTTCAATTTTTACTTCATCTGGAATTACGTTGGTGGCCCCCATTCCCGTAATTTTTCCGAAAGCAAGAATGGTAGGAATATTCGGAATGGTTCGCGTTTTTTCATCCATAAATTCTGCCTGCAAAGCCAACAGAAGTTTTGAGGCAATCAGTAATGGATTAACATAATTTGCAGGCATCGCAGCGTGTCCGCCTTTGCCTTTTACAGTAATATAAATTTCATCCGTTGAAGCCATATACATTCCCGAGCGAAAACCAACCTTACCTGTTTCCATACTTGGAAAAACATGTTGCGCAAAAATGCTTTCCGGTTTTGGATTCTTCAGCACACCTTCGTTAATCATTAATGAAGCACCGCCCGGAAGTTTTTCTTCTCCGGGTTGAAAAATCAGTTTCACCGTTCCGTCAAATTCATTCTTCAGTTCGTTCAAAATTTTTGCTGCTCCCAATAATGATGAGGTATGCACATCGTGTCCGCAGGCATGCATAACTCCAATATTTTTTGAAGTGTATTCTTTTTTATTTCCCTCTTTTATTGGCAATGCATCTAAGTCAGCACGCAGTGCAATTGTTTTTTTTGCAGGATTTCTCCCTTCAATTAGTGCAACAATTCCTGTTTTTACAATTCCTTTTTTGTAGGGAATTTTCCATTCATCTAATTTGGAGCAGACAAAGGCTGAAGTATTAAATTCTTCAAAAGACAATTCAGGGTTGGCATGCAAATGTCTGCGAAGCGAGACTACTTCACTAAAATATTTTTCAGAATAGGATTTGATTTTTTCTTTCACCGGATTATTTTCCGAACAAAAATTTCAATGCAACTAAAATCATAAAAACCGCAAAAACCCTTTTCACGATATTCTGGTCAATGCCAATTGCAATCTTAGAACCCAAAAAAGCACCCAAAATAAATGCGATACCAATCACAAAAGCCGCATGGAAACTAATATGTCCGGCTTTGTAATAATTCATTACTGCTAAAACTCCAACTGGCAACATAAGCAATGCTAGACTTGTTCCCTGAGCAGTATGTTGCGAAAATCCGAGAAAAATAATCAAGCCCGGAACAATAATTATTCCTCCGCCTACACCAACAAATCCGCTAAGTAAACCGGCAAATAAGCCGATAGAAAGCAATATCAGAACAGTATTTATGTCCATAGTTTTGAATGATAAATTTTTGTCGTTCAGTTTTTCCATTATTAAAAATCAAGGCTAAGCGATATATATAATATTGGCTTTAACACTCTGCCATCTTCAATGCCCCAGGCATAGTCTGCGCGAATAAAATAGCCAAGAATTCTGCTGCGCACTCCAAATCCGTAACCACCAACAATGGGCTCTTTGCTGTTTTTAATTTTGATGGTAATATTACCCGATTGAATAGTTTGTGTATTTAAAAAATTGTCTTCAGAATATGGAGAAGGTCCTGTCCATGCTGTTCCTATATCACCAAAAGCAATAACCTGAAAGTTAGTAAGGAAATCAGATTTCAGCGGGCGATTCATAATGTATTTGAAAAGCGGAACTCTTAACTCGCTATTGAATAGTGCAAAACTGTTTCCATTACGCACATTCTGATAAAAACCGCGCATGTTAGTAGCTATAGTCTGGTATTGGTAATTCTGTGTATAATCAATAGAAGTTGAGTTGTCAAATTTCGGAACAAACCAATTGTCAACTCCACCAAGGTAGTAAATCAGCTTCTCTGTTCCGAAAGAAGTGCTGGCGGCAAAACGGTTTGCCCAGATCAAATCGCGGTGTATTTTTTTGTAATGGCGAATGTCTAATCCGATTACAAAAAAGCGCGCTGCTTTTTTATCAACGTGCTGATAGTATTCGCCAAAAATCTTGTAGCGCCATCCATTGTATAAATTCAACCCGCGGTTTACGGTGTTGTCAAAAACATATTCCATTTTTAAACCACCGAGATAATTATTGCGATTTTTTTCTTGCAGATTGCTGAGATCAGTGCTGAGGTTTACTTCCTGATCAGTTCGCCCGATAAGGCTTCCGCGCAATGAAGCTACTTCACTGAAAGGATATTTAAGTGAGTATGTCAGCGTATGTGTATGAACTTTAATAGCAGCTGATTCAACAATGTTTAAAAAACTCTGACGGTGAAAAACAACCTGCTGATCAAGACGATTTTTAAAGTTCTGGTAACTCAGAAAATATTCGTTGCTGTTTAGGTTCCCTGCAAAACGGAAACCGCCAACAATCTTGTAATCTTCCATCACATCACTAATTCCAATTTTGAAAAGCCCGTTGATTCCCGGGTTAAAAAATACAGCACCACCTCCGGTAAATTTCTGATAAGACGAATTAATGAAATTATTGTTCAACTGTGTTACAACATAGTCAGTATAAAAAGCAACATCATAGTTACGCAGTTTAGGCAGTGTAAATTCTTTTTCTTTTGCAGGTAAAACTTCTTTGCCGTTTTCAAATTGGCGCACTTTTGTTTCGCCATTTGCGGTGACGTTTGTTTCAGTTTGTCTTATCTGCTTTTCTTCTTTGCTGTCTCGATTTTCACCCTCAAAAGTGTAATTATTGATGTCAATTTCTCCGGGAGGTGTTAATTGTTCTTCCTGCTTTGGAATAGAAATCAAAGCATTTCGTGAGCGCGGAATTCCATTGGCAACATTAGTATTCTCTTCTTCCTGTTTGGAAGATTTTTGTTCGGTTCGAAATTGTGAATCTTTCAGCTCAATGTTTTTGTTTGCACTTTCAGTAAGCACTGAACGCTGGTACATGTAGTATTTCCCTTCGTTGAAAATTATTTCCGAAACTTTACCTGATTTTGGTTGAACATCCTGTTGAATAATGTTGCGCGGATAGTTTGTTACAGGAAAAGAAGTGGCAATATAACTGTAATGTGCGATGGTATCCACATAACTGATTACGCTATCCATTTTTGCAAGAAAACGGTTATTCACACCATTTGCATCGCTCAGGTATGCAATGTGAGCACTGTCAAATTGTGCGGGCTGCGTTTCGTTGATATTCGCAGTATGCGTAATGCGTTTTAAAAGTTGTGATTTTGTTTTGTAGTTGTAAACGTAAATATCGGTTGAAGCATCTTTGGGCAACATGCTGCTTTCATTCAATTTAATCGTGTCGTTGTTTCTGTTGGAAGCAAAAACAACTTCGCGAGATTTGTTGATGAAACGCGGATTCAGATCATCCCAGATATCCTTTGTTACCTGATGATAGGTGTTAGCCGCAAGGTTGTAAACGAAAATATCACTTTGCCCGAACTGCACGGCTGACATGGCTAATTCTTTTCCGTCATCGGAATAAGAGAAATCCAGAATTTTTTCAAAATTGAAAAGCGGTCGTTTGGTTTTTTTCTTTGTCTGAAGATTGTAAAGAGTGAGCATAATTTTTCCTTTACGCTCCGTAATCATGGAAAATAATTGAGAAGAAGGATGCCATGCCAGTAGCGGAATGGAGTAATCTGTTTTTTGTTCCAGCTTATGTCCGATGCGTATAATTTTTTTCTTTTTTCCCGTTTGAGTATTCTGCATCCACACACGGTATTTCCCCCATTCGTTGCCTGCAAAAATGTTGTAGCGTCCATCCGGACTTGCTTTTAGTTGCGAGTAAACCATGTTTGGTTTAGACTTCTTAAGCAAAGGTTCTTCTTTTGGAAGTGAAAGATTTTTGCTTCGCTCGTAATACAATTTGTCATAATACGCCAGCCATTCGTAGGTGAGATTTTTCAATGAAACACCTAATACAAAAAGAAAACCGCTGTCAATATTGCGGCTTATTTTTGTCATGTAAAGAATATTTGAGATAACCTGCTTGCCATAAGTCTCGGAAACATAGCGCCAGATGGAATGTCCTGCATAACGTGCATCGTCACCTGTAAGGCGGTTAAATTTTTCATATTTCCCTGAAAGAATTCCGTCTTTCACATGGTTCTCAATTTCTGCATCCCAATCGTTTGACATGTAGGAAATCAAACCTTGCGTGTACCATTCAGGGAGGTTGAGTAGCGTGGAATTTCGGACTACATCTTTGATGTTGCCGCCATACATCATCTGGTCAAGCATTACTTTGGTAATGCCTGCTTTTATTTGACGCTCAAGGTCGCGGTGGTCACCATTGAAATAGAGAACTACTTTAGTTCCTACAATAAAAGTTACTCCACCAACATTATACTGCTGATCGGTTTCTAATCCGATATTACTTTCTTTTAAATCAGAGAATTTATTGAAAATGATGAACTGAATGCGGTCATCAAGCGTGTAATCAAAAACTTTTTCAATCTCACCGATTTGTTTGGTGGCATAGCGTGCGGTGTAATTGCTCAATTCTTTTCCGCCCAGATAAAAGTAGGTGTCAAATTTTTCGAAGCGGTAAAAAGACCAGAAACGGTCTTTCATGTTTTTGTATTGTACACGATTTTTGCCGAAGGGCATTTGCAAGCCGTTATAGAATTGAGCGTTAGCAATTCCGGCAAACAGAACCAAACAGCAAATAATACTAAATCTGAAACCTCGCATCAACACAATTTTCAAAAAAGGAATTAAAGGTAATACTTTATGAGGAAATAACGCGGTGCATTGCGCTATATTACCTACATCACCGGATAAAACGCGTCTTCAATGTGCCTGATAGTTGTTTGATATTGGTTTTTAATAATCGAAATGATATCAAACCTCACATCCACATCTAAGTTTTTATAGGTCACATAGGCATTGGCAGCTTTAATAAGGTTTTGCTGTTGCTTTTTTGAAACAAACTCCTCCGGTTCGCCCATGGTGGAATAGCTTCTGGTTTTTACTTCGGCTACAACCAACAACTTGTTTTTCTTCGCAACAATATCCATTTCATGCCCGCCAAAGCGAACATTTCTCCCAAGAATTTCAAAGCCTTTGTTTTTCAGTAATTTTTCGGCTTCGTCTTCGCCCTTTTTTCCGAATTCGTGACTTTCTGCCATGCTTGATGTGTATAATTATTCGTATTTTTGTGTATTCAAAACAAACAGAATGAGAACAAATATAGAAATCAATCAAAGTCTGATAAATGAGGCTCAGAAATTAAGTAAAGCAGCCACCAAAAAAAAGGTGGTTGAACTGGCGCTTGAAAACTTTATCAAAATGCTAAAACGTAAAAAAATGCTTGACTATCGTGGCAAAATAGTTTGGGAAGGAAATTTAGATGAAATGAGAAAAGCGTTTTAATGCAGCCTGTAATTTTTGACACATCAGTTTGGATTGATTACCTTAACGGTGTGAAAAATTCACAGGCAAATTTACTCAATGAATATATTGAGAATGACCAACCCCTGTTGATTTGTCCTGTTATAATTCAGGAAATATTACAAGGAATTTCAACGGATAAAGATTTTGAAAACATTAAGGACAGTCTTCTGAGTTTTGAAATTCTTAATATTTCTTCTCTTGAAGCAGCAATTGGTGCTGCTCAACTTTACAGGCAGCTTAGAAAAAAAGGAATAACCATAAATAAGAGCAATGATTGTCTTATCGCATTCTATGCAATTCGCTTCGATGTTGGATTGATTCATAAGGATTCTGATTTTGATAAAATTGCCAAACAATCTTCTTTGAAAATTATAAAACCTTGACAACAAAAAAGAAACTCGCTCTCCTTATTTTAGATGGTTGGGGCAAAGGCGACCACTCAAAAGCTGATGCTATTTGGAATGCCAAAACTCCGTTTGTTGATGGGTTGATGAAAAAATATCCCAACAGTGAACTGAAAACTTCAGCTGAAGATGTGGGTTTACCTGCCGGCCAAATGGGAAACTCAGAAGTTGGGCATCTGAACATTGGTGCAGGGCGTGTGGTTTACCAAGACCTTGTGCGTATTAATAAAGCCATTGAAGACGGAACGCTTGCAAAAAATAAAGTGCTGAACGAGGCATTTGATTACGCTAAGAAAAATGGGAAAGATCTGCATTTAATGGGCTTGGTTTCTGATGGCGGTGTGCATTCTTCGCAAGAACATTTGCATGCGCTTTGCGAATTGGCGAAGAAAAAAGGCTTAAAAAATGTGTTCATTCATGTCTTTACAGACGGGCGTGATACCGACCCTAAAAGCGGTTTAGGATTTATTGAAAACTTAGAAAAAGTTTGTAAAAAAACAGGAGCAAGAATTGCCACTGTGGTTGGTCGTTATTATGCAATGGATCGCGATAAACGCTGGGAACGTGTGAAATGGGCTTATGATTTAATGGTTCATGGAAAAGGCCGTCCGGCTGACTCTGCGGTGGAAGGAATAAAACGTTCTTATAAAGAAGGCGACACCGATGAATTCATAAAACCAATTCTTATCATCAACAAAAAATTTGAACCAATAGGACAAATAAGAAATGGTGATGCCGTTATTTGTTTCAATTTCCGCACCGACCGTTGTCGCGAGATCACACTGGCGCTTACGCAAAAAGATTTTCCGGAACAGGAAATGGAGAAAATGGATTTGCACTACGTTACTATGGCGCGGTATGATGATACGTTCAAAAATGTTCACGTTATTTTTGAAAAAGATAACCTGACCAATACCTTGGGTGAAGTTTTATCCAAAGCCGGAAAAACCCAGTTGCGCATTGCCGAAACGGAAAAATATCCTCACGTTACATTCTTCTTTTCGGGTGGAAGAGAAAAACCTTTTGAAGGCGAAAAGCACATTATGATTCCTTCGCCAAAAGTTGCTACTTATGATTTGAAGCCTGAGATGAGTGCCAATGAAGTTGCCAAAGCAGCAGTGGATGAAATGAATAAAACGGCACCCGATTTCATTTGCCTGAATTTTGCAAATGCTGATATGGTTGGGCATACAGGCGATTACAAAGCAATTTTAAAAGCAGTGGAAACAGTTGACTCTTGCACTAAAAAAGTAGTGGAAGCCGGATTGGAAAAAGATTATTCCTTCATAATTATTGCCGACCATGGCAATGCTGATTATGCCATCAATGCAGACGGAACGCCCAACACCGCACATACCACCAATCCTGTTCCGTGTATATTTATTTCAAAAGGTGTTAAAAAAGTAAAGAACGGAAGGCTGGCTGATATTGCTCCGACTATTCTTGAACTGATGGGAGTGAAGCAGCCGAAGGAGATGACGGGGAAAATTCTTGTTTCTTAATCTCCGATGCTTGTAAAAGAAATCTCCACCCTTGAAGAAATGCTTGCCCAGCTTCCATTGGTGCAGCAACTTTATCCTGATATGACCAAAGAGAAGTATGAAGAAATGCTGCGCGATATGATTCCCAACAATTATTCACAGGTGGTAGTTTTGGATGGTGATAAATGTGTGGGCTTATCAGGAATATGGTTTAATACCAAACTGTGGACGGGAAAATATATTGAGTTGGATAATGTGGTTACGGATAAAAGCCACCGCTCGAAAGGTGTAGGAAAGCTGATCAATGATTTTGCAGCCGAAAAGGCAAAACAACTGGGTTGTAAGTTTATTGTTTTAGATGCGTTCACGGAGAACCGCGATGCGCATCGGTTTTATTTCCGTGACGGATATATTATTCGCGGCTTTCATTTTTTGAAATCATTATAAAGCAACACTTCGACTACGCTCAGTGTGACATAACATGAACAGCATCAGCAAAAAGAAAGACCAGATAAAAATCAATGCTCAGTTGAGGAAATATTTGCGGCAATACGACCGCGAAAAAATATTGCCTATTGAGTATCATGATTTGCTGAACTACAAATTTGCGCACCCCGTAACCGACAAAAAAGGGAAAGACACCTTGTGGGAAAGCGTTACCTACGAAAAAGAAAAGGCTGCCGAACTGGATGTAGCACTCACTTCCATTTACATGATGCTGAAAACGGAAGGCGCATCAGCACGACTGAAGCATCTTACGGTTGAGCGCATTGATTACTGCACCTTCGGAAATTCCAATCCTTTTCGCATACGTATTGTAAACAGGCTGAACGACAACTACGATTATTTTTACATCAAGCAGGCCGATGCTTCGCGGATTTACGGGTTGGAGTTGGAGCATATTCTTTCGCCTAACCGCATCAATTATTTTGTAGATCGCGAAACGCTGATTGAAGAACACATTGCCGGTATTCCGGGCGACCAGTTTATTGCTTCGTGGATGGGTGATAAACGGGTAAACAAAATTCGTTTGGCAAAAGAGTTTGTAAAATTTAACGAGCGTTGCTTTGTGCGTTTGCTGGGCGATATGCGCTCTTACAATTATGTGATGGATATTACGCCCGACTTTGATGATGTGCAGTACCGCATCCGTGCCATTGACTTTGATCAGCAGAGTTATGAAGGCAAAAAATCATTGTACATGCCGCAGTTTTTTAAAGAGAATAATGCAATTGTAGAGCTCTGTACCAAATTGCTTACGCACGAATCATTTGAGCAATATAGGAATGAGGAACGCTCCCTCATTTCGCGCAGGGTGCGACTTTCGCGCTACCAGATAAAAGACCTGATGGATGTGATGATAAAGGATTCTATTTCAACGGATGAAAAAACCACACATTTGAAAAAGGAACTTGCAGCGCATTATAAAAACGATGTGTTTTTAAAATGCCGAAGCATGGGTGAAATAGTAAAAAAGAGTTTGGTGATGCTGCTCAAAGACAGCAAGCATTAAATCTTATTCCGAAATTCCGTCAATCTCGTCCTGAAGTTCGCTGGGCGTTAATTCAATGTTCCAGCGCTTTGCAAAGGCTTCTTGCTGATACGAAAAGTCGGCATCCAGTTTTGCTTCTCTCGCTGAAATATCTGCAATAATCTCGTCTAATCGTGTAACATCCGAGTCTTCAATGGTTTCTTTTTTAAGAATATTAACCATTTCGCGATACTCTACTGCAACTATACTTTTATAAAATTTAAAAGCGCCAAGGCAGAGCTTTTTAATGCTGCACCATCTTCCCATGGCTTAACTTTTTCCACTACTGCAATTGAAACATCTATTTGTTCCAGAATTAATTTCAACGGCAGATCCATTTCTTCGCCTGCTTCAACCGCATAGTTAAAATCAATTATGCGCTGGCCTATTTTATTTTGCTCGTCAACAATAAGGTCGTTGTACTCAACTGCGCTTTTTTGGGCAAAGGCAGAAAAGGCAAACGGAGTTACTAAAAGAAGGAGAAGCAGTTTTTTCATATAGAATGGGTTCGTTTTTTTTACAAAAGTATGTTTTTGCCACAGATTAGCACAGATTTTTTCGCAGATTTAATAGTCTAATCGGTGAAAATCTGAGTAATCTGTGGCAACCCCACAACGCGAATTAATAATAACTTAATATTTCTACCTTTGCCCCTCATAATTTTAGATGGAGATAAAAGCCGGACCTCTTCTTGAAAAGGTAATTTATCCTTCCGACCTGAGAAAACTCAAACCGGAAGAATTACCTCAGTTTTGCGATGAACTTCGTCAATACATTGTAGATATTGTTTCTGTTAAAGGCGGCCATTTTGGTGCCAGCTTGGGCGTGGTGGAGCTTACAGCCGCCCTGCATTATGTTTACAATACGCCTTACGACCAATTGATTTGGGATGTAGGTCATCAGGCTTACGGTCACAAATTAATCACCGGCCGCAGGGCTGAGTTTCACACCAATCGTGTATATAAAGGACTGAGCGGTTTTCCGAAACGCAGCGAAAGTGAGTACGATACCTTTGGCGTAGGCCACTCTTCCACTTCTATTTCTGCCGCACTGGGTATGGCGGTGGCTTCGCGCTTGAAAAACGAGAAATCCCGTCAGCATATTGCCGTAATAGGCGATGGCGCTATGACGGGCGGAATGGCATTCGAAGGACTTAACCATGCAGGGGTTGAGAATTCCAATATTCTGGTGGTTTTGAATGATAACTGCATGAGCATTGACCCCAACGTGGGTGCTCTGAAAGAATACCTGACCGATATTGCTACCTCGCCTACTTATAATAAAGCTAAAGACGAAATCTGGAATTTGCTTGGTAAAATAAGCATGTTCGGACCAACGGCCCGCGAGATTGTTTCAAAGGTTGAAGGCGGAATAAAAGCTGCCCTGCTGAAACAAAGCAATATGTTCGAGTCGATGCAGTTCCGTTATTTCGGGCCTATTGACGGACATAATGTGGCGCACCTGGTTAAGGTGATGAATGATTTGAAAAACATTCCCGGCCCAAAGATCCTGCATTGCGTTACCGTAAAAGGTAAAGGCTACAAACTTGCCGAAGAAGACCAAACGCTTTGGCATTCGCCCGGGCTGTTTAATAAAGACACCGGTGAGATTATTAAAGTAAAAACCGAAAAACCTCAGCCTCCTAAATATCAGGATGTGTTTGGGCATACGATAGTGGAGCTTGCCGAGAAGAACGAAAAAATTGTAGGCGTTACGCCTGCCATGCCTTCGGGATGCTCACTGAATATTATGATGAAAGCCATGCCTACCCGCGCATTTGATGTGGGTATTGCCGAGCAACATGCCGTTACGTTTTCGGCAGGTATGGCTACGCAGGGCTTGGTTCCGTTCTGCAATATTTACTCAACGTTTATGCAGCGTGCCTACGACCAGGTGATACACGATGTGGCGCTGCAAAAACTGAATGTTGTTTTTTGCCTCGACCGTGGCGGACTTGCGGGTGCTGACGGCCCAACGCACCACGGTGCTTTTGATATTGCTTACATGCGCTGCATTCCCAACATGGTGGTTTCGGCACCCATGAATGAGGAGGAACTGCGCAACCTGATGTTTACCGCGCAACAGGAAAATATGGGTCCTTTTTCCATCCGTTACCCGCGCGGAAACGGGGTGATGGTGGACTGGAAAAAACCATTTACCTTAATTGAAGTGGGCAAAGGCCGCAAACTGAAAGATGGTGATGATGTAGCGGTGCTTTCATTAGGACATATCGGCAACCACGCAGCCAATGCTATTAAAGAATTAGAAAACCAAGGCATCTCTGCCGCGCATTACGATATGCGTTTTGCCAAACCCCTTGACGAAAAACTTTTACATGAAGTGTTTACCAAATTCAATAAAGTAATTACGGTGGAAGACGGCTGCCTGCCCGGAGGTATAGGAAGCGCCATTGTAGAATTTATGGCCGACAACAATTACAACGCGCATGTAAAACGCCTCGGTATCCCCGATGAATTTATTGAACACGGCACACAGGTAGAGCTTTACAAAGAATGCGGCTTCTACGAAGAACACGTGATTGAAGCTGCCAAGCAGCTTACGGGGATTAAGAAGAGGGCGATAGCGGGGTAGCTTTCCTTCCTGCCACCAACAAAATAAGGCTACACCTCTGTAGCCCCTTCACTAACCTGTCTGTCGCGGAGTCTGCGACACATGTAAAAAAGGTTGCGACACCTCTCTCAGCGATTGCGCCACATGGAAAAATGCCTGTGACATGTGTCTGAATGATTGCAACTACTTCACTACCACCTTTCGGGTAACCCTACCCCATTGATTTGAAATCTGAACCAGATAAATCCCTTTGGCAAGTTTTAGCTCGGGATTGAGTTGGGTTTTATTACTGTGAAAGAAGGTTTGGGTTTTCAGCAACCTGCCCGAAATATCCATCAGCTCAAAATGGTTGTTGGATTTGAGATTGTTAAAGGTATAACAATTCTCAAATACCAAAATAAAGCCCTTCGACTACTCCCGATAGCTATTGGGACAGGATGACAAGAGCCTACGAAACCAGCGTCCCCATCTTCTCCCCAGCTACTACTTTTAAAAGTGTTCCGGGTTTGTCCATGTTAAAGACAATAATAGGTAACTCATTTTCCTTGCAAAGTGTGAAAGCGGTAAGGTCCATTACATTCAAACCTTTTGCATACACATCATCAAAAGAAATGGTATCAAACTTAGTTGCAGTTTTATCTTTCTCAGGGTCGGCATTGTAGATGCCGTCCACGCGGGTGCCTTTTAAAACTACATCCGCTTCAATTTCTATAGCGCGCAATGAAGCTGCTGAATCGGTTGTGAAATAAGGGTTTCCTGTGCCTGCACCAAAAATAACAACACGTCCTTTTTCTAAGTGGCGCACTGCTCTTCTGCGGATAAATGTCTCTGCTATCTCTTCCATTTTTATAGCGGTAAGCAAACGGGTTTGCATTCCTTTGCCCTCCAATGCCGATTGCAACGCCATGCTGTTGATCACCGTTGCCAGCATTCCCATATAGTCACCCTGCACACGGTCCATTCCGCCTTCAACCGCTTGAATACCTCTGAAAATATTTCCTCCTCCGATTACAATTCCGATCTCTACTCCTTTATCAGCAATCTCTTTTATCTCTGTTGCATATTGCGCCAAACGGTTGTTGTCAATCCCGAATTGTTTGTCGCCCATTAGTGATTCACCGCTAAGTTTCAGAAGTATTCTTTTGTATTTCATAAATTATATATCTTTTTTAAGATGTCCAGTCTTCTATTTTAATTCCTTCCAATCTATCAAAATCACTTGTATTTCTGGTAGCCAAAATCAATTTATTTGAAATAGCGGTTGCTCCAATCAGCAAATCAAAGTCGTCTAAAAGTTTTCCTTCTTTACGGAGACGGCTTTTCTCTTTGGCGTATACATCAAGTGCAGTAAATATGGGCAGAATGGCAAACTTTTCCTGAAATTTATTCAGTGTTTCAGTGTTTTTTGAAATGGCATTGCTGTTTTCAACACCGTATTTTAATTCAGCAATCGTAATTTCTGAAACAAAGCAGTTTTCTGCTCCGACAGCTTCAATTTTTTTATCCAGATTATAAAAACCTTTGAGAAAATAAATGCAGATGTTAGTGTCGAGAAGATATTTTTTCAAAACGCTGCTCTTTTGCTTTTAAACGTTCTGGCTTGCTTAATTTCTTTAATAAGTTCATCAGCCGATTGCTTGGAAACAAAAGCTCCGTAAAGCGATTTTAGTGAATTATCCTTGCTGCGTTTTGTGGTCTTCATGGAATTGGAAAGCTTGGCAATAAGTTCCAATTTATTGTCGGCACTCAGGTTTTTTAACAGGCCGAAGTAGTTTTCAATTAAACTGATATTTAAGTCGGTGGTCTTCATTTTTGTTTTTGCAAAATTAGCAAAAGCGTTTTGGTTGCGTTCGATAAAGGTCAAAAAAAAGAGAGAACTAAATTCTCTCTTTTTTCATTTTTATGATTTTATCACTTTGCCAGTGAAATGCGTTTGAAGCCTGTTGCTATCAAACCTTTCTCTGTTTCGTCAAGGTATTGGCGAATTGATTTTTTGTTGTCTTTAATGAACTCCTGATTTAACAGTGTGCTTTCTTTGTAGAATTTGTTCAGTTTACCTAAAGCAATTTTCTCCAACATTTCTTCGGGTTTGCCTTCAGCACGTGCCTGTTCTTTTCCGATTTCAATTTCGCGCTCCAATGTTTTTGCATCCACATCTTCTTTATCCAAAGCAACAGGAGCCATTGCAGCAACCTGCATCGCTACATCTTTTGCAGCAACATCAATTGCATCGCTTCCGCCTTTGTTGAAACCAACTACGGTAGCAACTTTATTTCCCGGGTGATTGTAAACCACCACTTTTTCAGCTTCCACTTTTTCGTAAGAAGATAATTCAATTTTCTCACCTATTTTTCCAACCTGTTCAGTAACGCGTTCTTCAACCGTTAAGCCGTCAAGTGCCAAACCTTTTAATTCTTCCAATGTAGCAGGATTTTTTTCAATCGCTAAATCAAGAATAGAAGTTGTGAAGGCTACGAACGCATCGTTTTTTGCAACGAAATCTGTTTCGCAGTTCAGAACAACCAATACTCCGCGTTTGCCGTCAGCAGTAGTTTTGCCGATAACCACACCTTCCTTTGCATCACGGTCAGAGCGGTTTGCCGCTACTTTCTGACCTTTTTTCCGAAGGTAATCTACCGCCTCATCAAAATTTCCGTTAGCTTCTGTTAATGCTTTTTTGCAGTCCATCATGCCCGCTCCGGTCATCTGACGAAGCTTGTTCACATCTGCTGCTGATATTGTTGCTGTTGTTGACATTTTATTATTTACTTTTTACTGATTTAAGGATTGCTATTTGCCTAATCCCTAACTCCTAATTCCTGTTTAATTATGCTTTTGCTGCCGGTCTGCGTGCTCCTCCTGCTCCTCCTGAAGATGGTCTTCTGCTGCCGGGTTTACGGGTAAGTCCCGGTTTTCCGCCTTCTTCTGTTGCTTCAGCTTTTGCGTATTTGTTTGTTTCTGTTCCTTCTTCACCTTCTTCGCTTTCATCATCTTTGTCTTTAGAAACTTTACGTTCTTCCAGACCTTCGATAATGGAGTTAACAACAGTTGAAACAATCAGTTCAATTGATTTTGAAGCATCATCGTTTGCAGGGATTGCAAAGTCAACCAGGTTAGGGTTTGAGTTTGTATCCACAATAGCAAACGTTGGGATGTTCAGACGTTTTGCTTCTGCAACTGCGATATGTTCTTTAGAAATATCAACAATGAAAAGTGCGGCAGGAAGACGGCTCAGGTCAGCAATACTGCCTAAATCTTTTTCCAGTTTCTCGCGCTGACGAGAGATTTGCAGTTTTTCTTTTTTAGAAATATTATCAAAAGTTCCGTCAGTTGTCATGCGATCAATTGTTGCCATTTTTTTCACCGATTTACGGATAGTGGCAAAATTGGTCAGCATTCCACCGGGCCAACGCTCGGTAACAAATGGCATGTTCACTCTTTTTGCTTCGCGGGCTACAATTTCTTTTCCTTGTTTTTTTGTAGCTACGAAAAGAACTTTTTTACCTGATTTTGCAATTTGCTTCACAGCAGCAAGCGCTTCATCCAGTTTTGCAACTGTTTTGTTCAGGTCAATAATGTGGATTCCGTTTTTCTCCATGAAAATGTAAGGAGCCATAGCAGGATTCCATTTTCTTTTAAGGTGTCCGAAGTGAACACCTGCATCCAGCATTTCTTTTGTTGTTGGTAATGACATTTATCTGATTTAGAATTATTATTAAATATTGTAAGATTAACGTTTGCTGAACTGGAAGCGTTTTCTCGCTTTCTTCTGTCCGAATTTTTTACGCTCAACCATACGTGGGTCGCGTGTCATAAGACCTGCAGCACGCAATGTTGGTTTGTTTTCGGCATTGTATTCAACCAGTGCACGTGCAATTCCAAGGCTGATAGCTTCTGCCTGCCCTGTAATTCCACCGCCTTCAACTGTAACAGTTACATCAAAGTCAGTTGCTGAGTTGGTAAGTGCCAACGGTTTTGTAACCGAAGTTTGCAAAGTTGTGATAGGAAAATAAAGTTTGTAATCTTTATCGTTTACCACAATGTTTCCTTTTCCTTTTTTCAGGTAAACACGGGCAACAGCCGTTTTTCTTCTTCCGAGAGCGTTGATGACTTCCATACTTATCTTATAGTATTAATGTTGATTTCTTTTGGTTGTTGTGCTTGGTGATTGTGTTCGCTTCCGGCAAAAACATGAAGGTTTTTGTTGATGGCACGACCCAATTTATTTTTAGGCAACATACCGTAAACCGCTTTGGTAATTACTTCCGAAGGGTTTTTTGCGAACAATTCACGTGGTGTTGTGAAACGTTGTCCACCCGGATAACCTGTGTGGCGTACGTATTCTTTGTCATCTAATTTTGCTCCGCTCAACACAACTTTTTCTGCATTGATAACAACAACGTTATCGCCACAATCCATGTGAGGAGTGAAATTGGTTTTATGTTTTCCGCGAATAAGAATGGCAAGTTGAGATGCCAAACGTCCGAGCGTTTGTCCTTCGGCATTTACCAAAACCCAATTTTTGGTTGCCGTAGCCTTATTGGCTGAAACGGTTTTGAAACTTACTGAATCCACTGTTTATTAATGTTTTAGCTGTTAAAATTTTCAATACTCCCCTAAAAAGGGGCTGCAAATGTAAAACTAATTTTCAAATTTCAACAAGAAAGTGTTGATAATTTTGGGATTCCTCCGATTTGAAGCCCAAACCACTTGTTTCTTATTTGTTTACGCACCTTTTGGTTTTTAGAGTTAAGCTACTACATTTGAACCAAAATATAAAAACATGAAAAAATATTTACTCCTCTTTTTTCTAACCTTCTCACTTTCTAACGTTCTTACGTTAAAGGCACAAAACTGCGCAGATTGCCGCTACATCTCCCCCGTTTTTGATTCGGTCACAGTTGAAACTGTTCATTTCGGTGAATCTATAACCATTGATGATGACACGATGCAGCTTTACATGGATATTTACCAACCTTATGGCGACACACTTACGGCAAGACCGGTTTTGATTTTTGCTTTTGGTGGTGGCTTTGTGCAAGGTAGTCGCGAAGACTGGTATGTAGTGGAGGTTTGTAAACAGTTTGCAAAAGCAGGTTATGTATGTGTTTCGCCTGATTACCGCACTGGGATTGACTATGGCGAAATTCTTGCCTTACAGCACATGCGTATTTTCTTCCGTCCTATGCAGGATATGCGTGGCTGTATACAACATTTGAAAGCAGATTATTCTGAGCTTGGAAACAATTACAACATTGATACAACTAAAATATTTATCGGTGGAGCATCTGCTGGTGCAATTACTGCCTTAATGACCCAATATTGCGACAAAGAATCAGAAATGGCACAGATGGGTGATATTGCCGCACTGGATGATCTGGGTGGCTTTTACAGCACCAGCGGATTTTACCCGAACTATAGCTGGACCGGAGTTGCAGTAATTAATGTAGCAGGCGCACTTATTGATGCCGACTGGGTTGAGGCTGGAGATATTCCGGTTATTTCCGCTCATGGTGATGCCGATGCTATTGTGCCTTATAAATACGGAGGCTTTGGAGGAATTTCATTCGGCTTTTTTGATTTGCAGGGGAGTTTTGTGGTGGACTCTATGGCAACAGCAAAAGGTGTTTGCAGCTATTTATATACCATGGCTGGACAAAACCATCCTTCTGACACAATGGGTATGGAATACATTAAAAGTGTGGTTCACCGAATTGCTCTGCGCGCACATGCTGTATTGATGGGGCGTTCATTCTGTTGTCCGCTGAGGGTTGATATTGAAGGAGACACGTTGCATATATGGACCGACCAGGCAATTGTTCCCGCAACACTTATTTCTTCGATTTCAGGCGATAGCGGCAACGCTGTTTTACAGTGGTGCAGCGTACCTTGTCAGTTTACTGGCACTGATGAAGAAATCACCTTCACTCCCGATACAAGTTTAGGATATGTGGCTGTAATGGTTTCTGAAGGCGGCTGCGAAGCAGCTGACCTTTATATTGTAACCGACACAGCATTTGTTCCGGAATCAATTAATGAATACATGAACTTAATTGACTTTTCGATTTATCCGCAACCGGCTTCAACACAAATTACCATAAGTGCTGAGGTAGCTGAAAACAAAAATCGCCCGATAGTTGTTGAGGTATTCAGCATAAAAGGACAAAAAGTTTTTGCACAACAATTTTCGGCAACTAAAAAACTACAGGCTACAATCGAAACAACAGAATTACCTTCCGGCAATTACTTGTTAAGATTGCGTTCTGGTGACGAAATTTTAGGAACAAAGAAAATTGTTGTAGTAAGGTAAGCTTTAAAAGTCCTATCTTTGCGACCTCTTAATGAGCGACTCAATAAAACACGAGTGCGGAATTGCACTCATCAGGCTGCTCAAGCCACTTGAATTTTACCGCGAAAAATACGGGACTGCCTTTTACGGGCTCAATAAACTGTATTTATTGATGGAAAAACAGCATAACCGCGGCCAGGATGGTGCGGGTATTGCAACTATAAAATTAGACGTTAAGCCGGGCAGCCGCTATATCAGCCGTTACCGCTCCAATGCTTCGCAACCAATCAAGGATGTTTTTGCACAAATAAATGCAAGACTGGAAGAAGCGCAACGCAGCAACCCCGATAAAATGAACGATGTTGCATGGCTGAAAAAGAATATTCCGGTTGTTTCGGAATTATTTCTCGGACATTTACGGTATGGCACCTACGGAGGAAACAGCATTGAAAACTGTCATCCTTTTTTGCGTCAGAATAACTGGATGACACGCAATTTAGTTGTTGCAGGAAACTTCAACCTTACCAATGTAGATGAACTTTTTCAGCAATTAGTTGATTTGGGACAACACCCGAAAGAAATGACCGATACCGTTACGGTGATGGAAAAGATCGGGCATTTTCTGGACGAAGAAAACGAAAACCAGTTCCGCAAATTCAAAGGGAAAGGATATACCAACGAAGAAATTTCGGAACACATTGCACAAAATCTTGACTTGCAAGGTATACTTACCGAATCCGCAAAACGTTGGGATGGAGGCTATGTAATGGCAGGATTAATAGGACATGGCGATGCGTTTGTGTTGCGCGATCCGAATGGAATTCGTCCGGCATATTATTATCACGATGATGAAATTGCGGTGGTAACTTCTGAACGCCCAGCAATGCAAACAGCCTTCAATATTCCGTTTGAATCAATAAAAGAAATTACTCCAGGACACGCCTTGATTATTCGAAAGAACGGCAAGATTGGCGAGTATATGATTCGTGAACCCGAAGAACGCAAATCCTGTTCGTTTGAACGCATTTATTTCAGTCGCGGAAGTGATTCGGAGATTTATAAAGAGCGCAAACAATTGGGCAGAAATATATGCGAACGAGTTTTAGAAAGCATTGAATACGATACCAAAAACACTGTATTTTCTTTTATCCCAAACACTGCCGAAACCGCTTTCTATGGAATGGTAAAAGGCATTGAGGCTTATCTCACTCAGGTAAAAGTGAAAAAGATAAAAGAGATGGGTAACAATATTGATGCTGAGAAATTAGAAGATATTATTTCACGTAGGCCGCGAGTAGAAAAGATTGCGCTGAAGGATGCAAAGCTCCGCACCTTTATTACTGAAGATTCTGCCCGCGATGAATTGGTTGCACATGTTTACGATATCACTTACGGAACTATCCGTGCAGGAATTGATAACCTGGTGGTGATTGATGATTCCATTGTCCGCGGAACAACTTTGCGTCAAAGTATTATCAGAATGTTAGACCGTTTGCAACCGAAAAAGATTGTGGTTGTTTCTTCTGCTCCTCAAATCCGTTATCCTGATTGTTACGGAATTGACATGGCTAAACTGGGCGACTTTGTTGCCTTCCGCGCAATGATTGCGTTGCTAAAAGAAAACTTCAAGGAAAACCTGATTGATGAAGTGTATGAAAAAGCAAAAGCGCAGATGGAGCTTCCGAAAGAATCGAATATCAATTGCGTAAAAGAATTGTATCGCCAGTTTACGGTGGAACAGATCTCTGATAAAATTGCCCAACTCATCACGCCTCCCGGAACCAACGCAAAAGTGGAGGTTATTTTCCAGTCGCTGGAGAACCTGCACAGCGCAATTCCAGGCCACACAGGCGATTGGTATTTCTCGGGCGATTATCCTACACCCGGAGGAAACCGTGTGGTGAATAAAGCTTTCATTAATTTTATTGAAGGCAAAAACGTAAGAGCTTACTAAGTCTTTCGTTTCAGTAAATTATAAATTCCATTCTGTTTTTTCCTAAATTTGCAATCGCAGAACAATCATCATGAAGCAAATAACATTAAACGTAGCGGAGAATAAACTTGACTTCTTTATTGACTTAATCAGAAATTTTGATTTTGTTAAAGTTGAAAATCAACCCGAACCAAGTAAAGCAGAAATTCTCCAAAGCATTGAAACAGGAATGAAACAGGTTGAACTTATCCGCAAAGGAAAGTTGCCGAAGAAAAAGATAGAAGACTTATTGCGTGAGTTATAGTATACTCTATACTCCTGAGTTTGAAAAACAATTAAAGCGACTTTGTAAGAAACACAAGTCACTTCCGAAAGACCTTTCTGCATTAGTTGCAGAACTGAAAACAAACCCCGAAAGCGGAACTCCATTAGGACATAATTGCTACAAAATACGACTCGCCATTTCGTCTAAAGGAAAAGGAAAATCGGGAGGAGCACGTGTAATTACTTTTGTAATTCTAACAGAAAAAGAAATCTACCTTATGTCTATTTACGATAAATCGGAGCAGGCAAGTATTTCGGATAAGGATATCAGCGTTTTACGGAAACAAATAAAACCGAAAAAATAACATTCAATAGAAAGCAGAAATGCAAAAAATATAAATGTCAAAAAACAAAAAACCAAACAAAGCAGTGGACGACAGTTCGTTCGCAAAAGCCATATTAGAAGCATTAAGCAAGTCTTCTTCACGGGCATTAAACTATAAACAGATTGCTAAAAGTTTAGATATAAACGATGGTCCGGGGCGCAGCAAAATTGCGCACACGCTGAACCAAATGAAACTGAACGGAACAGTAAAAGAAATTGACCGCGGCAAGTTCAGGCTGAAAGCGGCTTCGTCTTATTTTACGGGCAAAGTGGACATGACCTCCACGGGTGCAGGATACGTGATTTCATCTGACACTGATAAGGATATTTACATCGCTCCAAAACACTTGAAAACTGCGCTGCATGGCGATACCGTGAAGGTATATGTTCATGCTGTAAAGAGAGGCGAACGCCTGCGCGGTGAGATTGTTGAAATAACAGCACGCGCAAAATCCAACTTTGTGGGAACGGTAAAGATCTCTGCAAAGTTTGCCTTCTTGCTACCTGATAATCCTAAGATGCCCGTTGACCTTTACATTCCGTTGACTGCATTGAATGGCGCAAGAGACGGTGAAAAGGCTATTGCAAAAATTACGGACTGGCCCGCAGGTGCAACCAATCCTTTTGGTGAGATTACCGATGTGTTGGGTATGCCCGGCAACAACGATACGGAGATGAACGCAATTCTGGCGGAATATGATTTCCCATTATCGTTTCCGAAAAATGTGGAGGCCGATGCAGAAAGAATTTCGGATACCATCAGTCAACATGAAATAAGTCAAAGGCGCGACTTCCGTGCTATAACCACTTTTACCATTGACCCTGTTGATGCAAAAGATTTTGATGATGCGCTTTCATTGCGCAAACTCGAGAACGGCAATTACGAGATTGGTGTTCACATTGCCGATGTAAGTCATTATGTAAAACCCGGAACTGCTTTGGATGATGAAGCTATCAAACGTGCTACATCGGTTTATCTTGTTGACCGCGTTATACCCATGCTTCCCGAAAAGCTGAGCAACATGGTTTGCTCGCTAAGACCGAAAGAAGATAAACTCACTTTTTCGGCAGTGTTTGAAATGAATGATGATGCAAAAGTTTTGAACCAATGGTTCGGGCGCACCATTATTAATTCCGATAGAAGATTTTCTTACGAAGAAGCACAACAAGTGATTGAAACAGGTGAAGGGGATTTTGCTGACGAAATAAATCTGTTAGACCGCCTCGCCAAAAAACTTCGTGCAGAACGTTTCAAGCAAGGTTCCATTGCTTTTGAAAAAGCGGAAGTAAAGTTTTTGCTGGACGAAAAAGGAAATCCAACAGGAGTGTATGTGAAAGAGATGAAAGACTCTAACAAACTGATTGAGGACTTTATGTTGCTCGCCAATCGCAAGGTTGCTGAGTTCATTGGCAAAACAGAAAAAGGACAAAAAGAGCGCACGTTTGTTTACCGTGTTCACGATAATCCTTCGCAGGAAAAGCTGCAACAGTTTGTTGGGTTCATAGGCAAGTTCGGCTATTCCATGAAAACATCTTCGGGGAAAGAAACCGCTTTCTCCATGAACAAACTGATGAAAGACATTCACGGAAAAGGCGAGCAGAATGTGATTGAACAGCTGGCTATCCGCACGATGGCAAAGGCGGTTTACACCACCGAAAACATCGGACACTATGGTTTGGCATTTGATTTCTACACACACTTTACTTCGCCCATCAGGCGTTATCCCGATGTGATGGTACACCGTTTATTGCAACATTATTTAGATGGCGGATTTTCGGTTAACGAAGAGGAGTATGAAGAACAATGCGAACACTCATCTGCTATGGAAAAGCGCGCTGCAGAAGCCGAGCGTGCATCCGTAAAATACAAGCAGGTGCAGTTTATGCAGGATAAAACAGGTCAGAAATTTGACGGGATTATTTCGGGCGTTACCGAATGGGGCTTGTATGTTGAGCTGGTAGAAAACAAATGCGAAGGTATGGTTCGTCTCCGCGACATTGATGATGACTTCTATGTTTTTGATGAAGATAATTTCTGCATCACAGGAAACCTGAGCGGTGTAAAATATCAATTAGGTGATAAAGTTCGCGTGAAAGTTAAACGCGTGGATCTGGACAGAAAGCAGATTGACTTTTTGATGGTGTTGGAATAAATATTTCTTCCTTGCACACCCCGCAATTAATCTGTAAAATTGCGCCCTCAAAATCCATCCTTGCTCACTGCCAAACTAAAAGACTACGCTGCCTTCAGCAAACTACGCCTTGCCTCGTTAGTAGTGTTCTCAGCATTCTGCGGCTACCTGATGGCAGCCGACACTATTAACTGGAAAGATTTAATTCTTCTGCTCGTAGGCGGCTTTTTTGTTACCGGCTCTTCCAACGGCTTTAACCAGATTATAGAACGCGAGCCAGACTTGCTAATGAAACGCACGCAAAACCGTCCGCTGCCGCAAAACCGTATGAGCGTTAAGGAAGCGGTGATTGTAGCTTCAGTTATGGGTTTACTCGGCATTATTTTGCTTTACCTTATTAATCCGTTGAGTGCACTACTCGGAGCTATAGCTTTAATACTTTACACTGCCGTTTATACACCACTGAAAAGAGAAACTCCTTTTGCTGTTTTTGTTGGTGCATTTCCCGGTGCTATACCGCCAATGCTTGGCTACATTGCCTTTACTGGCACACTAGATTTAGAAGCATGGGTATTATTTGCCGTTCAGTTTATGTGGCAGTTTCCGCATTTCTGGGCCATTGCCTGGAAATTAGATAATGATTATAAACTGGCAGGTTTTAAAATGCTGCCATCGGGCAACCGCGATAAAAGCAGCGCCTACCTTATTCTGGTTTACACATTGATGATGATCCCGGTTAGTTTGTTGCCACTGTTTTTCGGCATTTCGGGCTATATCTCGGCTGCCATAATTCTGCTGGCAGGAATAGGATTTTTAGTGCTGGCAATAAAACTGTTCAACACCCTTTCAACCAAAGATGCAAGTAAGCTGATGTTTGCTTCATTTATTTATTTGCCTGTGGTGCAGGTGGCAATGCTAATTGATAAATTATAAAAATGGAAATTCAGGAAGAGAAAGAAAGAGCAGCCCGTTCAAAACGGATAATGATGTGGCTGGGCGTAATAAGCATTGTAATGATGTTTGCCGGTCTTACCAGCGGATACGTTGTTCTGCAAGCCGATAATTACTGGGTACAATTTGATTTGCCCAATGGATTCTGGATAAGCACTGCATTGATTGTTGTCAGCAGCCTAACCATGTTTCTTGCCATGCGCGCGGTTCGCAAAAATGAACTGAGTAAAGTAAAACTATATGTGCTGCTGACCTTTGTATTAGGTATTGGGTTTATGGCAAGCCAAAGCAAAGCATGGGGACAGCTAATCAACAAAGGCAACTTTTTTGTGGGAAAAATCTCTGACCTGAAGGGCGAATACGGCAAAGATTATGTAATCATGAATCAAGGAGCACAGCTAAATTATATTGACGGAAACTTTTATGCCGCAAGCGATAAATCACTTGCCGAGCCACTGAACGAAAAGATAAATCATAAATTCAATACCGCTAGCGGCTACCTGTATGTGCTTACTGCGCTACATTTTGTTCACGTACTGGTAGGAATTATTGTTTTACTGGTAGTTTTATTCAATGCTTACAGCAATAAATATTCATCCGAAAACCCTGTTGGGATGGAGATTGCAAGCATTTACTGGCATTTTCTTGACGGCCTATGGGTCTATTTATTCTTTTTTCTACTTTTTATTCGCTGAAATATATTTATTCGTTAAACTTGCACCGTTTTTAGAAAAAAGTACAGAGTACGGAGTATTAAGTACAATGACAAATTAGTAAATCGTAATTTTTAAAATCTCAAATTATAATATGTCTGCTCACGCTACAACACAACCTACAGATGTAAAAACCTTATGGGGAGGTGGAACCTCTCCTTTTGGAATCAGCTACGGAAAAATGATGATGTGGTTTTTCCTGATGTCGGATGCATTTACATTCTCAGGATTACTGACCGCTTACGGTTTCATGCGTCATAAATATCATGATGTTTGGCCTGTTGCTGGTGATGTATTTACCCACTTCCCTTTTTACAACGGACACATTGAGTTGGCTTATGTAGCCTTCATGACTTTTATCCTTATCGCCAGCTCGGTAACAATGGTATTAGCTGTTGAAGCTGGTCACCGCATGGATAAAAAAGGTGTGATTATCTGGATGTTCCTTACCATTATCGGTGGTGCAATATTCGTGGGTTCACAGGCTTGGGAGTGGTATCACTTCATTCACGGAACTGAACACGGTGCTGTACGTGAGTTTATTAAAGACGGTGTTTGGGTAAAAGAAGTTTTTCACGGAGCTAACCTAAGAGTAAATGAATATGGGCATCCATTGTTTGCCGATTTCTTTTTCTTCATCACAGGTTTTCACGGTTTCCACGTATTTAGTGGTGTAGTTATCAATATCATCATCTTTATTGGTGTAATTAACGGTACTTATCACAAACGCGGCCACTACGAAATGGTTGAAAAAACAGGACTATACTGGCACTTTGTGGATTTGGTATGGGTGTTTGTATTTACCTTCTTCTATCTGCTCTAATTTCTCAAATCTTATATCTAACATCTCAAATCTTAAAACATGGAAAGAGACGACATTTACGAATACTCCTTAGACACACATCATAACGAAGAGGAAGGAAAAAAAGTAAGAAAGAAGATTTATCAGGTATTGGGAATTCTTTCAGCCATCACCATTTTTGAAGTTGGAATGGGAATGAAATTTTCGCGTGTTGAAAGCATGCAGGAAATACTTAAATACTCCTTCATCGCGTTGACCCTGGTTAAAGCTGCTTACATTGTTTTGGTGTTTATGCACCTTGGTGATGAGCGTAAAAACCTGCGTTGGATTGTTCTGGCTACTTACCTTGTCCTAGTTGGCTATCTTATCTTTATCTGTCTTACCGAAGCTGTTTATGCAGGCGAACATAGAACATGGGATCCTGTTATTGATGCCTTTAAATCTCTTGTTGGTGGTGGCGGTGCGCATCACTAATTTATACTAACATAAATGTAGCAAAGCCGCCCTGTTTAAAGGCGGCTTTGTTGCGTAAAGAATAACCATGAATCCGAAACTAAAAAAAGCACTTATTCTTTTTTCGCTGCTGTTGCTGCCTACCATCTTATATTTAACACTTACAACGGGCAAGCATAATTTTGTAAATCTTCCTCACTTGGTTAAGGAAAGTGGCGACACGGCAAAAATTCCTCCGTTCAGTTTCATAAATCAGGATGGAAAGATTATTACCAACGCAGATTACAAAGGCAAAATATATGTAGCTGACTTTTTCTTCACTACTTGTCCCGGAATTTGCAAAATAATGACCGGAAATATGCTTCGCTTGCAGGAAGAGTTTAAGAACAACAAAGACTTTGCTTTACTGTCGCACACCGTAAATCCTGAAAAAGATACTGTTGAGACCCTGCGCAGGTATGCACGCGACAAAGGTGCTGATACCCGTAATTGGAACTTTGTAACAGGCACAAAAGACTCTATCTACAAAATAGCAGAATCCTATTTTGCCAATGTTATGGCTGATAGTTTAGCTCTGGGCGGCTTTCTGCATTCTGAGTTCTTTATTCTGGTGGATAAAGAAGGCAACATTCGCTGCCGCAAAGAAGATGACGGCAACATAAAAGCTGTTTATGACGGCACCAGCGAAACGGATATGCGCAAACTGAAAGACGATATTAAAGTGCTGATTGCCGAATACAATCTTGCTTTGAAAAAGAATAACAACGCTACATCAAAAATTACAAAGAATAATGAGTGATAAATTTGTTTTCAGGTTGGTAATGATTGTATCCATTGTGGTATTTGCCGCTGTGGTAATTCTTAACCGTAAAATACTGCCTGTACCCGAAGTTATTCCCACTTTTGTTTATAAGCTGACATTGTTGAATGCGTTTATAAACGGAACATGCACTGTTTTACTGCTGCTGTCTCTTTATTTTATCAGGAAAGGCAATATTGCGCTGCACAAAAAGATAAACATTCTTACTTTTTTGTTGTCTGCGGTTTTCCTGTTGTCATACATTACCTATCACTGGATGGCAAAGGAAACAAGTTATCCTGCTGATGCACCTTTGCGCACTGTTTACCTAACTATTCTTATCACACACATTATGCTGGCTGCATTGGTTTTGCCAATGGTGCTGCTATCGTTTTACTATGGGTTAAGAAGCCAGGAAGCAGACGGACAAGCCTATATTCAAAAGCACAGGAAACTAACACGCTTTAGTTATCCTATCTGGCTATACGTTACTACAACGGGGGTAATCGTTTACCTGATGATTTCGCCTTATTACACCTTCTGATTTAGGGGAAGGGCTAAAGCCCTGAACTAACTTAGATTTTCTTTTATCCACGACCTGAAGGTCGTGGCAACTGAAAGCCACTTGATGGCCAACTAATATCCCGTTTTTGCGCTGCCGATATTCTCAATCGGGTGCCAAGTGGTTTTTATTTCCTGAGTATCTAAAATCAGATACGGGTTTTCGTTCTCGGCTTTACTCCAGTCTTTGTTGTTGTAGATAAAAACGCGTTTTACGTTGAGTGAAGCATTCTCACCGATCAGTTTTATTTCGTCTTTGTTGGTGCGGCAATAGATGATTGCATTTACATCCATGTGCGATGAGAAATGTTCCAGCAATTCTTTGGTATTTCCTGTCAGGATATTCAC
>JAGVLY010000087.1 GCA_020054035.1 Bacteroidia bacterium
GTGGGGTCAGTTTACTCCGGAATGCCGGGGTCACTTTGCCCCGGAATTGAGGGGTCAGTTTCAACCGGTCAACTGGGGTCTGTTTGGACGGAATTTCCATGCTAAGCGGATACAGTCAACTATATTGCCTTCCATTCGTGCATTTAAGGCGAACCTCTCAGACTCATTTGTGCTGTATATGCCCAAGGATATTGTAGCCGGTGATTTCTATTGGTTTGAAAGGTTGAAAGACGACAATCGCTTGTTTTTCGCTGCATGTGATTGTACGGGACATGGAGTGCCGGGTGCTATGGTAAGTGTAGTATGCCACAATGCGCTGAATAAAGCATTGTATGAATTCGGACGCAGAACACCTGCTGAGATATTAGACAAAACCAGTGAGTTGGTAATTGATAATTTCAACAAAAATATGGAGTTGAACGATGAAGTGAAAGATGGAATGGATGCATCGGTATGTGCCTTTGACCCCGAAACAGGGCAACTTACTTGGGCAGGTGCCAATAAACCGTTGATGCTAATAAGAAACGGAGAGCAGGTTGTAGAGTTGAAGGCCGATAAGCAGCATGTGGGTCGGTCAGATAACAGGCGGCCTTATACCAACCACACTTTTCAATTGCAAAAGGGTGAACTCATCTATCTTATTACCGATGGATTTGCTGATCAGTTTGGCGGAAAACAGAACAAAAAGTTTCAGAAGAGAAAGCTCCGCGAACTGCTCTTCTCCATTAAAGATATGCCGATGGAGCAGCAGCGTAGTACGTTACTGGAAACATTTGAAAAATGGCGCGGTACCAACGAGCAGGTAGACGATGTAACTATTATCGGGGTAAGGGTATAAATTAGACGTTTACCATGTACCTGCGTAGTCCATTCGTTCTTTTGAATGGCTTTTCAGGTAAGCATATTTTGTTGCTGTAATTTGCCTGATATGAAGATAATCGTGAGCGAGCCAGTTGTCAAGAAACATTCCGGCAGTGAATAACCCGAACTTTGGATGGTTATAAACATTTTCCCATTTTGGTTGACGAAGTGAATTGAGCCAACTAATAGAGTTGTTTCTCTCTTCTAGGAAATCACTGACTCTTTTCTCAAAATCTTGTTCAATGTATTTTCGTGAAGTTACCCAGCCTGCGGGATCAATAGACGGCATTTTAGTGTCAGGGTTTTCAAGCGTGTGCTTTAATCGCGCCCTGAAATCTTCGCGCTCTTCATCATAAAGATGACAGGCTATTTCAAGTAAACACCATTTTTCGGGTTGCGGTTTCCATAGATATTCCTCTTTGGTTAAGCAGATAAAGAGGCTTTTAAAGGTTTCGGAGTTTGCTTCTAATTTCTTGATGATAAAGGTTTGATTCATAGTGTTTCATGATAAATTTGACACAAGCAAATATAAAGGAAGATATATTTTCATTTTTGTTTCAAATAAATTTCTACATTTGCAGCCCTTAAAATAAAAAACAGAATAAAATGGCTAAAAGAGGAAGCAGAATACAGGTAATTCTTGAATGCACAGAGCATAAAGACAGCGGTAAACCGGGAACTTCTCGTTATATCACTACCAAAAACAAGAAAAATACAACCGAAAGAGTTGAGTTGAAAAAATACAACCCAATTCTTAAGAAAATGACCGTTCACAAAGAGATAAAGTAATATTTGAAAACCCTTCGACTACGCTCAGGGTAACAACATTAAACTTTAGACTTTAAAACATTAAACACACGAAAACATGGCAAAGAAAACCGTAGCAACGCTGAAATCAGGAACAGGAAGAAGTTTTACCAAAGTAATTAAAATGGTAAAATCACCTAAAACTGGAGCTTATTCTTTCAAAACAGAAGTAGTTCACAACGATCACGTGAAAGATTTTCTGAAAGAAAACTAATCAGCAGCATAATGAATACAAAGCTTCTTTCTCCTCAGGAAGAAGCTTTTTTTGTTTAATTCAATGGGTATTTTCAGCATATTTTCTAAGGATAAAAAAGAGAACCTTGACAAAGGTTTGGAGAAAACACGTGAAAACGTTTTTTCGCGCCTGACTAAAGCTGTAGTTGGTAAATCAACAGTTGATGCTGATGTGCTTGATAATTTGGAAGAAATACTTGTCAGCAGCGATGTTGGCGTGGAGACAACACTCAAAATTATTGCTCGCATTGAAGAACGTGTTAAGAAAGATAAGTACCTCGGAACTTCAGAACTGAACAGATTATTAAAAGAAGAAATTGCTTCGCTGCTTGCCGAAAATAACAGCGATGATGTAACAGAATTTACCATTCCTGCAAGTAAAAAGCCCTATGTAATAATGGTGGTTGGCGTTAATGGTGTAGGTAAAACAACGACTATTGGAAAACTTGCTAATCAGTTGAAGAAAGCAGGTAAGAATGTAATGTTGGGAGCTGCCGATACTTTTCGTGCCGCTGCAGTTGACCAATTAAAAATATGGGGAACAAGAGTTGGAGTTCCTGTAATTAATCAAGGTATGAATGCCGACCCTGCTTCGGTTGCTTTTGAAGCTGTTTCGGAAGCGGTAAAGCAGAATGCCGATGTGGTAATAATTGATACAGCAGGCAGGTTGCACAATAAAGTGAACCTGATGAATGAACTTTCCAAGATTAAACGTGTTATGCAAAAGGTAATTCCTGATGCACCGCACGAGATTTTATTAGTGCTGGATGCTTCAACAGGACAAAACGCCATTGAACAGGCAAAACAATTTACATTGGCAACAGAAGTAAATGCTCTTGCATTGACAAAATTAGACGGCACAGCCAAAGGTGGTGTAGTGATTGGCATTTCTGACCAATTTAAAATTCCTGTAAAATATATTGGAGTGGGTGAAGGAATAGATCACCTTCAGGTTTTCAATAAAAACGAATTTGTTGATAGCCTTTTTAAATAAACTTAGCGTCTTTGTGCCTTTGCGTGCAAATTTTAAATGAGAACAAAATCTGCAAAGAAGAATAAGATTAACGTAGTTACCCTTGGCTGTTCCAAGAATATTTATGATTCAGAAGTTTTATTAGGACAACTGAAAGCTAACGGCAAAGATGCTGTGCATGAAAGCACCAAAGACGATGCAAATATTATTGTCATAAATACCTGCGGTTTTATTGATAATGCCAAACAGGAAAGCATTGATACAATTGTTCGCTTTGCTGATGCCAAGCAACGAGGATTGGTTGATAAAGTATTTGTTACCGGTTGCTTATCGGAACGCTACAAGCCTGAGCTTGAAAAAGAAATTCCCAATGTTGATCAATATTTCGGCACACGCGATCTGCCAAAACTGTTAAAAGTTCTGGGTGCTGATTACAAACACGAATTGATTGGAGAACGCATCATTACTACACCTTCACATTACGCTTATTTCAAAATTTCGGAAGGTTGCGACAGACCTTGTTCGTTTTGTGCCATTCCTTTAATGCGAGGCAAACATATTTCAAAGCCGATTGAGGAATTAGTAAAAGAAGCTGAAAATCTTGCTGTTAAAGGTGTAAAAGAGTTGATGATTATTGCGCAGGATTCAACCTATTACGGAATTGATATTTATGGCAAACGCAAATTAGCAGAATTGTTGCAACGTCTGTCAGAAGTAGAAGGCATTGAATGGCTGCGCTTACATTATGCATTTCCTTCGGGCTTTCCGGAAGATGTGTTGGATATAATGCGCGAGAATAAGAAGATAGTGAAGTATCTTGATATGCCTTTGCAGCATATCTCCAACCCTATGTTGAAATCCATGCGCAGGGGAACAACATCAGAAAAAACACGCGAGTTGGTGAAAACCATTCGCGAAAAAGTTCCGGGAATTGCGTTGCGCACCACCTTGATTGCGGGCTATCCGGGTGAAACAAAAGAAGATTTTAATGAAATGCTGGAATGGGTGAAAGAAACCCGTTTCGACCGCCTTGGAATTTTTGCTTATTCGCATGAAGAGAATACACATGCTTACTTATTGAAAGATGATGTTTCTGCTAAAACAAAAGAGAAACGTGTGGAAGCCATCATGGAAGCACAACAGGTGATTTCAAACGAGCTGAACCAACAGAAAATCGGCAAAACCTACAAAGTGTTATTCGACCGCAAAGAGGGAAATCATTTTATCGGGCGTACGGAGTTTGATTCGCCTGAAGTGGATAACGAAGTGCTGGTTGATGCAAAGAAATTCTATGTGCGTGTTGGTGATTTTGCAAACGTAAAAATTACTTCTGCCGAAGATTTCGACCTTTACGGGGAAATTGTTTCCTGAAGATTGCTCGCAAAGGCGCGAAGCCGCAAAGAAATGAAAAGCACATATATTTCATACGCTGAAACCGGTTTTTTCTCTAACCTCATTCTTGATTATATCTCCGGAAAATCTGAACTAAAAGGTTTTTACGAGCACGCTCCTGAACTTTCTTCTTTTGCTGAAAAGATAAAAGAAAGAAAACAAATTGCAGTTGACAGAACTCTTCTTGCAGATGTGTTGACAGTACAGAATAGAGCTTTGTCGAAAAATGAAAAAGTGCTTGCCAATATTGAATTACTGCGAAATAATAACACGTTTACCGTAACCACAGGACATCAGTTAAATCTTTTTACCGGACCTCTTTATTTTATTTACAAAATAATTTCCACTATTAATCTTGCTGAAAAACTAAAGCAGGAATATCCCGACAATAATTTTGTTCCTGTTTATTGGATGCACTGCGAAGACCATGATTTTGCAGAGATTAATCACATTCATTTGTTTGGAAAAAAGATAGAATGGAAAGAAGAACATCATGGAGCGGCAGGAGAAATTTCAACCACTTCTTTGCCTGCGGTTATTGGTGAACTGAAAACTATTTTGGGTGAAAATCAAAATGCAAAAGAGTTAATCGCTCTTTTTTCTGAAGCATACCTCAATCATTCCAATTTGGCTGATGCCATGCGTTACCAATGTCATCAACTGTTTGGCAACTACGGCTTGGTAATTTTAGATGCACGGGATAAAAGACTAAAACAAACGTTTGTTCAACAACTGAAAGCAGATATTTTTCAAAACACTAATCATAAACTTGTTTCTGAAACTAATTCGGAATTAGAAAAGCTTTATTATAAAACACAGGTAAATCCACGTGAAATCAATTGCTTTTATTTAGCAGATACTAAAAGAGAGCGCATTGTTAAAACTGAACAGGGTTTTGAAGTGCTGAATACTTCTATTATATTTTCAAAAGCAGAATTAGAAAAGGAAATAGAAAATAATCCTGAAAAATTTAGTCCTAATGTGGTTCTGCGTCCACTTTTCCAAGAACATATTTTGCCCAATCTTGCTTACATAGGCGGGGCAGGGGAGTTGGCTTACTGGTTGCAATACAAGCGTATGTTTAATGCTGCTGCAATTTCTTTTCCTGTTTTGGTGTTGCGGAATTCGGTGATGGTGGTGGAAGAAAGCACCAATTCTAAAATTGAAAAGTTGGGGTTGTCACCAAAAGAATTTTTTGCTCCCGAAGAAAAATTAGTCAATGATTTTATTGCAGCCAACTCATCTGCTGATACAGCTTTAACGGATGAGCAACAACAAATGAAAGAACTTTTCTCTTCTATAAAAGCCAAAGCAACAAAGGTTGATTCAACATTGGAAGCCAGTATTGAAGCCGAGTTGCAGAAACAATTAAAAGTTATAGAGCAATTGGAAAGCCGCATAGTGCGTGCCGAAAAGAAGAAACACGAAATAGCTATTAATCAATTGAAAACCATTCGCGAAAAACTGTTTCCCAGTAATTCATTGCAGGAGCGGCATGAGAATATCACGACTTTTTACCTGCGCTACGGAAGTGGTTTCATTCAAATACTAAAAGATAATTTGCATCCTTTAGATAGCAGGTTTGCGATTCTGCAAGGTTAACATCGTTAAAATACCTACCTTGCGCCCCAATTTCCATGAGGGCATTAGTTCTCTTGCTCTTAACTATCAGCGTAATCATAACAATCATAATAATCTGCGTTCTATCACTATAAACATGCTATTCGATTCACTCAACATCATTGAACCCATTCTAAAAGCCCTTAAAGAAGAAGGTTACACAACTCCAACACCTATACAGGCACAATCCATTCCCATTGTTTTGCAAGGCACTGATTTGCTCGGTTGCGCACAAACAGGCACCGGAAAAACAGCAGCGTTTGCCATTCCTATCTTGCAATTGCTTCGCGCCACGCATACTAATGACAAAAAGAAAAAAGTTCGCAGCCTTATTGTTACCCCAACCCGCGAATTAGCCATACAAATTGGCGAGAGTTTTAATGCTTACGGACGACACACTGGACTTACTAACACCGTGATTTTTGGTGGCGTAAATCAGCACTCACAAACCAATGCTTTGCAAAAAGGTGTGGATGTAGTTATTGCCACACCGGGAAGATTATTGGATCTTATGAATCAAGGATTTCTTCACCTGCGCGACATTGAAATATTTGTATTGGATGAAGCTGACCGTATGCTCGACATGGGCTTTATTCATGATGTAAAAAAACTGATTGCAGCTTTACCTAAAAAACGCCAGTCGTTGTTCTTCTCGGCTACTATGCCACCTGAGATTGTAAAACTTGCAAATACTATTTTACATAATCCGGAAAAGGTTTCGGTAACTCCTGTTTCATCAACGGTTGATATCATTAACCAGCAGATTTACTTTATTGACAAAGGAAATAAAAATGCTTTGCTGGTTGAATTGCTGAAAGATAAAAACATCAAAACAGCTCTTGTTTTTACCCGTACCAAACATGGTGCAGATAAAGTGGTAAAAATTCTGATTAAGAATAATATCAAAGCAGAAGCAATCCACGGAAATAAAACTCAAAATGCACGTCAGCGTGCCTTAACTAATTTTAAAGCACAAACCACTCGCATCTTAGTTGCCACCGATATTGCTGCCCGAGGGATTGATGTGGATAATCTGGAATACGTTATTAATTACGAGATACCCAACATTCCTGAAACGTATGTTCATCGTATTGGACGAACTGGAAGAGCAGGAGCAAAAGGCACAGCCTTCTCCTTCTGCGATGCTGAAGAAAAGGCCTACCTCCGCGATGTGGAAAAGCTGATTGCAAAAAAAATCCCTGTTGTGGATAATCACCCATTTCCTTTAATAGACCACAATCCCGAACCAAAACCTAAGCAACAACAGGGCAGAGGTGGACACGGTCATTCACGCCCTAAATCACCGACTGGAACTGCGCCTAAGAAAAAGTGGTATGGTGCAAGAAGGTAGGATCGGAAGTCAGAAGGTGAGAAAGTAAGAAGGTAAGAAAGAGCAGGCTTGCCTTAACTTTGTGCGCTTAGTGTTCTTAGTGGTAAAAAATCAGCTTAAACAAAATTTAACAATCACTTGTTATCTCTCAGCTTTCGCGCAGCTAAAACATTTACATTTGCGCGGTTTTCTTAAGAAGTATTAAGTAGACTGTATTAAGTAGTAAGATGTTTCGCCCATTTCTTAGTGTTATAGTTCTTGTTTCCTGCCTCTTAACTGTTGCTTCTGATAGCCTTGCGCAGGCTGCTAAAAAGCACACCATCAGCGGTTATGTAAAAGAAGAAACTACGGGTGAATATATGATTGGTGTAAACGTTTACATCAAGGAGCTTACACGCGGAGCAGCCACTAACCAATACGGTTTTTATTCACTCACTATTGAAGAAGGCGAATACACGCTTGCCACCTCCTACATTGGTATGCAGGAATACACCGAGAAATTGATTTTAAATGAAGATAAGCGTATCAATATCTCGCTGAAAAGTCAGGTGCTGAACATCAAGGAAGTTGTTATTTCATCGGAGCAAAGTGATAAAAATGTACAACAAACACAGATGGGTGTTTTTGATATGCCTATTGAAACCATCAAGCAATTGCCGGCATTTATGGGCGAAGTAGATGTGCTGAAAGCAATTCAACTTTTGCCGGGTGTTAAAAACGCAGGTGAAGGAAACACGGGCTTTTATGTGCGTGGAGGCGGTCCTGACCAAAATCTTATTCTTTTGGATGAAGCAGTGGTTTACAATGCCGCACATTTATTCGGTTTCTTTTCTGTTTTTAATTCAGACGCACTAAAAAATGTGGAACTCATTAAAGGAGGAATGCCTGCCAATTACGGTGGTCGTCTGGCATCTGTGTTGGATATTTCCATGAAAGAAGGTAACAGCAAAAAGTATCAGGTTGATGGCGGTATCGGTATCATTTCTTCACGACTTACTATTCAGGGGCCGATTAAAAAGGACACAGCATCTTTTATTATTTCGGGGCGCAGAACGTATGCCGATATTTTGGCCGAACCTTTCATCAATGATACTTCGCCTGCCAAAGGTTCGGGTTATTATTTCTATGATTTGAATGCAAAAATCAATTACCGCATTTCGGATAAAGACCGCGTTTTTCTGAGTGGCTATTTTGGTCGCGATGTGTTTTTGTTTAAGAACAGCGACAACGGTTTCAGTGCCGGAATAAAATGGGGTAATGCAACAACATCATTGCGTTGGAACCACCTTTATAACGACAAACTGTTTGTAAATACTTCACTTATTTTCAGCGATTATCAATTCGAATTTTCGGCAGGACAGGAAGAGTTTGAAGGCCGCTTTTTCTCCGGCATCCGCGACTGGAATGTGAAGATTGATTATAACTGGCTGCCCGATATTCGCCATAACATCAAGTTCGGCTTGAATTATATTTACCATACGTTCACGCCCACCAGTGCTTCCGCACGCTCGGGCGATGTTAATTTTGATCTTGGGAAAGTTGCAAAATTGTATGCCCATGATGTTGCGCTCTACATTGCCGATGATTTTGATGTAACCGATAAACTGAGAATCAATGCTGGTTTGCGTGCCACTTACTTTGAACAAATAGGTCCGTTTGACCGCTACGTAAAAAATGAAGACAATGTAATTACCGACACCATTCACTATACAGGCACAGAAAATAACAACCCGCTTATGAAGTTGATTGTTAATGGCGGATTGAATCAAAGTGTGCAGGTGTACCGCAATCTTGAACCCCGTTTGCTGATGCGTTATACACTTGGAAAAACTTCATCGGTTAAGGCATCCTTCACCATGAATTATCAATATATTCACTTGGCTTCTTTCGCTTCTGTTTCCTTGCCAACCGATATTTGGGTGCCCAGCAGTTCGTTGGTTAAACCACAAAGGGGAATACAATATGCGGTGGGTTATTTCCGTAATTTCTTTGATGATGTTTTGGAAACTTCGGTGGAGGTATATTACAAAACCATGCAAAATCAGGTGGAATATAAAGACGGTGCATTGCCGGGCGATAATGTGCTTGATAATCCTGATAACAACCTGACTTTTGGCAGCGGCAAAGCCTACGGAATAGAATTTTTTATTAAAAAAGCCAAGGGCAAATTTACGGGATGGGTTGGCTATACGCTTGCCCGCACCACCCGCCAATTTCCAACACTTAATTTTGGTGAAACATTTGAAGCTAAATACGACCGCAGACACGATGTATCTGTTATTGCCAGCTATGACATAACAGACCGCCTCAATGTTGCAGCCATCTTTGTTTACTCAACTGGAAATAAGTTAACCGTTCCGATTGCCCGTTATGTTTATGAAGGTGATCTGGTAAACGAATACGGTGCCCGCAATGCCTACCGAATGCCCGCCTACCACCGTGCCGACCTTTCCATTACCTACAAAGGAAAACAACGCAAACATTTTCAAGGTAGCTGGAACCTGAGTATTTACAATATTTACAGTCGTCAAAATCCGTTCTTCATTTATTTTGATGCTGACGGAACGCTTGCCGATGGCTCCTTGCGTGTGGTGGCAAAACAGGTTTCGCTGTTTCCTATTCTGCCTTCTATTACTTACAATTTTAAATTTTAAAAAATGAAGACGCAAAATTCAGTTCTCGCAAAGACGCAAAGACGCAAAGCATTTGTGTTTTCAATTTCTCTGCGCCTTTGCGTCTTAGCGAGCATTTTTATCTTCGCTTCCTGCGAGAAAGAAATCACCATTGACCTGCCTGAATCAGAAAAAAAAGTAGTGGTGGAAGGCGTGATAGAACAAGGAAAACATCCTTATGTATTGCTTACCCGCAGCTCGCCTTACTTTGCGCCTATCGAGGATTTTACCAATAACCTTTTTGTAACCGATGCCACCGTAATCGTTAGCGATGGAATTATAACAGACACGATGCAGGGCGGACTGAGTTTTGATATTTACACGCCCAATCCTGTGTTTGCTTATAAATCCGATTTAATTACGGGAGAAATTGGCAGAACCTATTTCCTTACCATCATTGCTGACGGAAAAACATTTACAGCATCCACCACCATTCCTCAACCAATTCCATTAGACAGCCTTTGGTTTAAAGAAGATTTAGCCGCAGAAGATGACAGCCTCGGTTTTGTGTGGGCGCATCTTACAGACCCTGATACTATGGGAAATTCATACCGTTGGTTTTCGCAAATTCTGGGAAGACAGGAAAGGATTTTACCTGCCGATGGCTCCGTGTTCAACGATAAATTTATCAACGGACAAAGTTTTGATTTTGCTTACGACCCATCAGACGACCCGCTGGCACCCGAAGACACAAGCGATTTGCCTTTATTCTATTTTGCTGTTGGCGATACGGTAATTGTAAAATTCTGTACCATGGATAAAAAGACGTACAACTTTTTAAACTCGTTGGAAAATATCCACTTTGCCAATGGAAATCCCTTTGCTTCGCCTGCATCTGTTTTCACCAATATTGAAGGTGGAGGATTAGGTGGTTGGTGCGGATACGGAGCAAGTTATGATACAATAGTTTTAACATTGCCGTAATTTTGTGCGCATGTGTTCAGGTGCGCATGTGTTCATGTGTTCACGTAGGCACATACCCGAGCACACATGAACACGTTAACACACAAACACACAAATGGCAAAAGTTGAACGATTTGAGGATTTGAAATGTTGGCAAGAGGCGAGAATACTTGTTCGTATGGTTTATGAAATTGCAGAGAAGGGGAAATTGAAAAATGATTTTGATACAAAAAGCCAGTTTAGAAGAGCAGCTTTATCGGTAATGAATAATATTGCAGAGGGATTTGGGCGTTATCACAAGAAAGAATACACAAGATTTTTAGATATTTCACAAAGTTCTTGCTCAGAAGTAAAAAGTATGCTTTATGTTTTGGAAGACTTGAAATATTTTGATGAAACAGAAGTGAAATTAATTCACGAACAAGCAGACAAAACAAGAAACATGACTCTGGCTCTGATAAGGTACATCACTAAAACATAAGTTGTGTTCAAGTGTTCACGTTTGTACATACATGAACACATGAGTAAGCAAACACACGAACACATTAATACTTGAACACATTAACACCTGAACACACAAACACATTAACACCTGAACACATGAACACACCAACAGAACACGTAAAATGCCTTATCATAGGCTCAGGACCTGCAGGATACACAGCCGCAATTTATGCTGCCCGTGCTGATATGAAACCCGTTATGTACACCGGCCTGCAACCCGGAGGACAATTAACCATAACCACCGAAGTGGAGAATTATCCCGGTTATCCCGATGGAATTCAGGGGCCGGAGATGATGGAGCATTTCCGCAAACAGGCGGAACGGTTTAAAACCGATATCCGTTACGAATACGTTACAGGAGTTGATTTTTCTGCCACACCGCATAAAGTATTTATTGATAAAAAAACTGTTCTTGCCGACTCGGTGATCATTGCCACAGGTGCTTCTGCAAAATGGTTGGGTTTACCTTCAGAGCAACGCTTGAATGGCTACGGAGTTTCGGCCTGTGCCGTTTGCGATGGTTTCTTTTTCAAAGGACAGGAAGTAGCCATTGTAGGTGCTGGTGATACTGCTGCTGAAGAAGCATCTTACCTTGCAAAACTTTGCAAAAAAGTTTACATGTTGGTGCGCAAAGGCGAGATGCGCGCATCAAAAGCCATGCAACACCGCGTAATGAACACTCCCAATATTGAAATACTTTTTAATACCGAACCGATAGATGTGTTGGGTGATAAAGGAGTAAGCGGTGTGCAGATAAAAAACAACCAAACAGGCGAAGAAAAAGTGCTGGACATTACCGGCTTTTTTGTTGCCATTGGCCACAAACCCAACACCGATATTTTTAAAGACTGGCTCGACATGGACGAAACAGGTTATCTGCTTGTTACTCCCGGTACTTCCAAAACAAAAATTGAGGGAGTATTTGTTTCCGGTGATGCGGCTGATAAAGTTTACCGCCAAGCGGTAACTGCTGCGGGTACCGGTTGCATGGCTGCGCTGGATGCGGAAAGGTATTTGGCTGATAAGGGGATACATTAATTATAGTAAAATTTAGATATAAGCATACTCAGCAAAGGTGTTTATTTGCTAAACCTTTTTGATGGTGAGCAGCAGGTAAACAGGAAGATTGTAAAAGAGTAGAATGAAATCAAAATAGTAAAATCCCCTCTCTATAAAAAAGAGCGGGGATTTTTTTTAATATTGCTAACCATTTAAAACTAACAACATGAAAAAACTTATACTGCTTTTTATATTTTCAATAGCTCTGCAACAAGGAAATGCAGAGATCGGAAGA
>JAGVLY010000049.1 GCA_020054035.1 Bacteroidia bacterium
CTGTGACGGAACAGGAACAGTTACCATTACACCAACAGGCGGTATTGGTCCTTATACCTATTTGTGGAGCCCCGGAGGCGAAACCACCTCCGGTCTTAACAACCTGCCTGCGGGCACTTATACCTATGTTGTAAATGATGCCTTTTGCCGCACCTACACAGGAACAGCAACAATCAGTGCCAACCCCGTAACAACATTCAGTGCGGCAAGCGGAGTTGGGAACGATGTGTTGGTAAACGGTGTTTGCACCAATGTAGCTGCGCAGTTTACGGATAACTCCACTGCTTCATCGGGAAGTATAACAACATGGGACTGGGACTTTGGTGACGGAGCAACGGATAACACCCAAAACCCTTCGCACACATTTACCACTGACGGAACCTATAACATTTCACTCATTACCGTTACCGATGAAGGCTGCACCGATACTACGATTGTTCCTGTTACCGTGCATCCCTTGCCGGTGGCAGGTTTTACTGCTACCGATGAGTGCCTGAACGTTGCCAATACGTTTACAGATGCCTCCACCGTTTCTTCGGGTACTATTGCTGCATGGGACTGGGATTTTGGCGACAGCAATACTTCGGTTACGCAAAGTCCCACCAACACCTATGCTGCTGACGGAACCTACACCGTAACACTCAACGTTACTTCTGACCAAGGCTGTAACAATGCAACCGCTTTTACCGACAATGTTATTGTCTATCCTTTGCCGGTTGCAGATTTTACCACCACTGCTTTTTGTCCGAATGTGCAGGGTAGTTTTACTAATCAGAGTAACGTTTCATCAGGCTCTGTTACCGGTTGGACTTATGACTTTGATGATGGTTCTGCAACAAGTAATCAGCAGAATCCAACACATACTTATACTTCATCAACTACTTACAATGTGAATCTTTCGGTATCAAGCAACAATGGCTGCCTGCACGATACAACCAAAGCAGTTTTTGTAAACCCTACTCCTGTTGCCGAGTTCTCTGCAACCGATGTGTGTGTTACTGCGCCCAACGTTTTTACCGACCTTTCATCGGTTGCCAATCCTTCTGTAATCACGGATTGGGCATGGGATGTACTGGACAACGGCAGCACCGAATACACCACTCAAAATGCTTCGCACACTTTTCCTGCTGACGGAACATTTGATGTATTGCTTTCTGTTACTTCAACAGGCGGCTGCACCGATGATACCTTGTTATCCGTAACCGTTTTTCCGGGTGCGGAGGCTGACTTTGCAGCAACAGATGAATGTATGAATGTGCCCAACGTGTTCAGCGACCAGAGCACGGTTACCTCCGGAACCATTACCAACTGGAACTGGACTTTTGGTGATGGTGCAAACGACAATACTCAAAACCCAACGCATACCTATGCTGCTGACGGCACCCGCACCGTAACGCTTACCGTTACCTCCGACAACGGCTGCACCAGCACGTTTTCTGCGCCCGTAATTGTTTATCCATTGCCGGTGGCTGACTTTACAGGCACTGCCGTTTGCGAAGGACTGGCAACAGTTTTCACTGACAACAGCACCGTAACATCGGGAAACATTGCAACATGGAATTGGAACTTTGGTGATGCAACAATTGCATCCGCTCAAAGTCCTTCGCACAGCTATTTGGCAGCAGGAACTTATACTGTTCAACTGAATATTGTGAGCAATCAGGGTTGTTTGGATAGTGTTACAAAACCCGTAACGGTGCATCCGTTACCGGTGGTTGATTTTGAAGCAGTACCCGATGCAGACTGCATGCCGCTTACGGTTGCGCTGAATGACCTGAGCAGTATTGCCACCGGCAACAACATTGCATGGGACTGGAAAATTGAAAACCTATTTTCGGCTTCACAGCAAAACACTACTTACACGCTGGAAAATGCCAGTCTTTACGATGTTACATTAACCGTTACTTCCGATATGGGTTGTGCTACCACACTTACCCGCAGTGATTTTATTACTGTCCATCCAAAACCCTTTCCTGAGTTTGCCTTTACGCCAACGGTTACCGAAATTCTGTATCCCGAAATTACGTTCACTGACCTTTCGGGCGGAGCGCCTGTTGCCTGGAACTGGGATTTTGGTACGGGTGATGTTTCAACAGTTCAAAACCCTGTTTACAGCTATGCCGACACCGGAATATTTACAGTTACCTTAGAGGTGCTTAATCAGTTTGGTTGTAGCGATACTATAGAGCATACGCTTGTTATACTGCCATCATTTACTATTTATGTGCCCAATGCCTTTACACCTGACGGCAACGGGGTAAACGATGTGTTTATGCCAGAAGGCATTGGCTGGACAGATTATGAGCTGCGCATCTTCAGCCGCTGGGGTGCACAGGTATTTGAAAGTTTTGACCCTACGGTAGGGTGGGATGGAAGCATCCGCGGTAAAGAACAAGCACCAATCGGTGTTTATGTTTGGCGCATTTTTGTACGCGATAATCATAAACGCAAACAGGACTTTATCGGGAATGTAACACTGGTGAGGTAATTACCTTTACCTTAATAATGTCACGCTTCCCATCGTACTGCGTTGCCCGTTTTCATAGAGCTTGCCTTCCCATAGCCTTCCGTTTCCGAAGCGGGCTATAATATGCCATACATAAGCATTCTGCGGAAGGAGCTCACCTTTATGAATACCGTTCCAGCCTTCAACAGGTTGTCCGTTTTCTAATTTGTTGGTTTCAAAAAGCAGGTTACCCCAAGTATCAAATATCTGTAGGGTGTAGGTTTTTAAGCCGGTGCCTTTTGGCAGAAAAATATTGTAGCCGTCTTCACCCTGCGGGATAAAAGCATTAGGAACCCACAGCCCGCTGAAGAAATCAACAAAGATGTTGTATGCTGCAGTGTCAATACATCCGCGTGCATCGGTAACAATTAATGAAACAGGATAGGAGCCATAGTTGCCAAATTGGTGGGTAGGGTTGGGTTCATTAGAACTGCTGCCATCACCAAAGTTCCAATGGGTGCTTATAACTGGTGAACTCAGATTGGTAAATTCGGTTGTGCCGTCAATGTTGGGTTCGTTTATAACATGGTAATCAAATGCGGCAGTGGGGTTTTCAAAAACGGTAATGATGTTGGCATACGAAACTGAATCGATACAACCGCCCTGACCTACAACCGTTAAACTAACACCATATATGCCGGGGTCAGTGTATATAGTGGTAGGATTTACTTCTGTGCTGCTGCTGCCATCGTTAAACGTCCAGTTATAGGTCACTGCATTTTCAGTTAAACCACTATCAAACGTAATACTCAAAGGCTGACAACCTTCTGTTGCCGATACGCTGAAATCAGCACGAGGAATAGGATATACATTGTAAATAGCAGACGAAGTATCAGAGCAGCCAAACTGGTTGGTGACCATCAGTGTTATGGAATATGTTCCGGATGTATCGTACACAACAGAAGGATTAACAGCCGCAGAACTATCACCATTTCCAAATGTCCAATCGTAAATAGTTGCACCTGTTGAAGAGTTGCTGAAGCCAATGGTAACAGGGTAGGTGCAGGATGAATCACTATTAGCTGCAAAGCTGCTGACAGGTGTAGGGAAAATGGTAGTTGAACCCGAAGTGGAGTCAACGCAACCAAAGTCGGATGTGGTTAACAACGTAACGGTATAAGTGCCCGGTGCAGCATAAACCTGTGTAGGGTTTTGTTGATTAGAAGTATTTCCGTTCCCAAATGTCCATTGATAATTTGCAATGCTTTCGCTGTTGATGGTAGTGCTGTCGCTGAACACACTTACTTGAGTAATACAGACATCTTCAACGCTGAAGTCGGCCACCGGCAGGGAATGAATGGTTACTGTTTGCGCAGTGCTGTCGCTGCAACTTCCGTTGCCGGTAACAACCAAACTTACTGTAAATGTTGAATCGATTGCATAAAAGTGTTCAACATCCGGTGTGAAGAAAACAGTTCCGTCACTCATAGTCCAGTTCCAGGAAGTGATGTTGCCGGTAGCAATGGTACTCAGGTCGGTGAAAATGCTGGTATCGTTCAGACAAACATCGGGTGCACTGAAGGCTGCCACAGGATTGGAATTAACAACCACATTGGTCGTAAATGTATTGTCGCAGCCGTTGGTGGTTGCCACATATAATTCAACGGAATAGGTTCCGCCTTGTAAATAAAGGTGTGCAGGATTTTGTAATTGCGAAATAGTGCCGTCACCTAAATCCCATTGCCATGTAACAATGCTGTCGCCACCGTTCAATGAAAGGTCGGTAAAGAAAGTAGTATCACCTGCGCAAACGGTGTTGAAATTAAAAGCTGCCGTGGCGGTATTGCCTACGGTAACGGTAACTGAATCGGTGTTAGAGCAATCGCCATCTGTTACAGTAACATAGTACATGGTAGTAGCCGAAGGTGATACCATAGGATTTGCAATATTAGGATTGCTCAGTCCCGTTGTCGGATTCCATGCATAGATGGTTCCGCCCGTTGCCGCTAATTGCGCTGAATCTCCCCCGCAAACACTAACATCGTTTCCGGCATCTACTGAAAGAGGCGAAACGGTTATGTTTCCTGTTCCCGGTATTACAAAGCTGCACCCGTTGGCATCCTGTAAAATAAGAGAAGGAAAGAAACTTCCTGATTGGGTGTATTGATGTGCTGCTGTTTGTCCGTTGCCCAGGTTACCGTCACCAAAATCCCAGGTATAGGTTGTGGCATTGCTTGAAGCGGCATCAAAGGTTACCGTAAAAGGAAGGCAGCCTGCCGAGTCCGGTTGAAACGAAAATGTTCCGGATGGTCCTGAAAGGTTGATGATGCCGGGCATTAACACAGTATCGGTACAACCAAATGAATTGGTAACAACCAAGGTAACATCAAATAAACCAGGCAGGGTGTAAACGTGTGAAGGGTTTTGAATGGTGGAGAATGAACCATCACCAAAGAACCATTGCCATGCTACAATATTAGTAGCCGAAAGATCCGTGAAGTTCACCAGCAGCGGAGGGCAAAATGCAACCGTAGGAAAAGCGGAGAACGATGCAGTAGGTTCTTCAATGGTAATGTAATTCAGTATGGTAGCTGTGCTGTCGCAGCCATTGCTGTTGGCAGCAGAAAGCGAAACGGTATAAACACCGGGTGTTGTATAGGTATGTGTTGGCATGGTGTCAGTTGAAGTAGTGCCATCACCAAAATCCCACACAAAACTTACTGCATCTGGCGAAGACATATTGTTGAAGGTGATAGGCTCGCCCGGACAAGCCTGACTTTGCCATGCCAGAAAATCAGGAGTAGGGTAGGGAATGTAGTTCACAAAATCGAACATCAGGTTGGAGTTGGTACAACCTGCATCGTCAGTGATGGTTATTGAAACATCGTAAGCTCCTGCATTCTGATAAATATGTATTGGGTTTTGCTGGGTTGATGATGTTCCATCGCCAAAATCCCAATTCCATGACAGTACACTTCCTGCCGGTGTAGAAATATCGTTGAACTGAACTACCAATGAATCGCAGCCCGCTGTTGATGTAATTTCCAATCCGGGAATAGAACCGGTTACCATTACCATATCAGAGTTAGTAAGAGTATCCGTGCAACCATTCATGTCAGTAACAATAAGTGAAACGTTATAAGGCCCCTGATTAATAAATTGGTGGGTAGGATTTTGATCGGTTGAGGTTGAACCATCGCTGAAATTCCAATTCCAGGCAACAGCATCGGTTGAGTTATCAGTGAAATTAACGGTAAGCGGTCCGCAGCCCGAAGAGTTTGCTGCCGTAAAATTTGCAAGAGGGTCGGTAATGGTAAAGTTCTCAACTTCTGAATGGACGCAGGAAGTGGTGTCGTTGGTAACGGTTAGCGTCACCTCGTAATACCCCGGAAGCGCATAGGTGTGTGTTGGTTCAAATACGGTTGAAGTGGGGCTTCCGTCACCAAAATTCCATAAGTAAGTATTTGCAGCAATGGAGTTGTTATCCAAGGCAATGGTGTAAGGGTCGCTGCAATTCAATACAGGCTCAAACTCGGCAACGGCAGGACGTACATATATGTAGTTGAAAAAAGTAATGGTATCGGTGCAACCGTTATTTAGTGCAATGAGGGTAATGCTGAAATATCCAGTATCAAAAAATGAGTGAACCGGATTTTGTTCAGTAGAAAAAGTACCGTCACCAAAATCCCAGCTCCAGTCAGTAGCTTCTGTAGAAAGATCTGTAAACTGAATGTCTTCTCCCGCACAAACAAAATTAGGAGTTCCTGTAAAATTAGCTCCCGGAGGCGTATAGGCGAAAATAATGTTGGGGCGCACCAATGTATCAATGCAACCGTCAGCATTTTCAATAATGAGGGTAATGGTATAAAGCCCTGTATCGGTATACGTATGGGAAGGGTTTTGTAGGGTTGAAGTTGTTCCGTCATCATAATCCCATTGCCACGAGGTGATGGGGCTTCCCGAAGTGCTCAGGTCGCTGAAGTTTATGGTAAGTGGCAGACAGAAACCATATACATCCGGCTCAAAGTCAGCAACGGTCTCATTCAACTGAATGTATTGTGTTTGGGTATTGGTAACGCTGCATCCCGTAGTGTTGGTAACGGTAAGCGAAACATCATAATTTCCAAACGAAGTATAGGTGATTGTTGGGTTCTGAAGTCCTGAAAAATTTCCGTCCCCTAAATTCCAGAGGTAAGTGAAAGGGCTCGTTCCGGTTGAGTTATCAGTGAAGTTTACAGTAAAGGGCAGCTGACAACCGCTTGTTACATCGGAGTTGAAACTAACGGCAGGAGCATCGGCTACCGTGATGTAGTTCGTTTGTAATAAAGTATCGCTGCAATTGCCGGTATAGCCTGCTATGAGGCGAACAGAATAAGTTCCAGGTGTGGTATAAACATGTGAAGGGTTTTGGTCGGTTGAGGTTTGTCCGTCACCAAAACTCCAGAGCCAGGTTGCAGGAGGAGGGCTTGTTAAGTCGGTGAAATTTACAGGAGTATTGGCACATACGTTTGTATTCGGAACGCTGAAATCAACATTCACTGTTTCTACAACAGTAATGTAATTGGTTTGTGTGGAAGTAGCCGAGCAGCCAATCGGGTCGGTAGCGGTAAGTGTTACTGTATAAACGCCTCCTGCTATGTAAGTATGATTTGGGTTGGCAGCAGTTGAGGTTCCCGCATCACCAAAACTCCATTGATAGCTAAGCGCACCTGTTCCCGATGAGGTATTGGTGAAATTTACACTTTGCGGTACATCGCAGCTGAATAGGGGAGTAGCCGTAAACCCCACCGTTGGGAAACTTCCTCCAACACTGATGTAATTATTCTGGGTAAGCTGGGTAAAGCATCCGTTGGCATCGGTAAGCAGCAGGGTAACATTGAAGCTGCCCGCATTCGGGTAGGTATGCGCAGGGTTCTGGTCGGTGCTTACGGTTCCGTCACCAAAATCCCATATCCACGAGGTGATGGGCGCTGAGCCGGGAACAGAAAGGTCGTTGAACTGAACAGGCAGGGGAAAGCAGCCTTGGGTATCATCTGCCGAAAAATTGGCTACGGGCGGAGCAAAAACCTCAATATAATCCACTTTGGTTTCGGTATCGGTGCTGCTGCCGTTGCTAACGGTAAGCGTTACGGTATATAGCCCTGGTGTGATGTAAGTAGCCGAAGGGCTGGTAGAAGTAGAGGTATTACCATTACCAAGGTTCCAAGAGTAGGTAAGGGTTCCGCTGCCGGTACTCAGGTTATTGAACTGTACGATGAGCGGACCGCAGCCATCGGTATTGATGGTGGTGAAATCTGCGGTTACCTGTGCAAACGAAAATTGTGCAATAAAAACGGAAAGGACTGCGAGGTATAAGTTCTTTTTCAACAAGCTTTGTTTTAGATATAGCAAAGCTATACGAAAAAACAGGAATTAGGTTTTTGGGCGGGTATTAGTAGTAGTTTTTAACAAAAAAACTTATTCTTGGAAGTCCCTGAATGATGGAGAGAAGCCCCTCTGTGATGGAGGCAAATGCCTTTGTGATGGAGGCAAATGCCTTTGTGATTCGGGGAAGATGGATTTTGCTTAATCGTTCTCTTGACGAAAGCCGAGTGCGCCTGTATAATCTCCCGCTTTAAGCTCGGTAACAGATTTAACGCTCAGGCTTTTATTTACAACCGAGTTGCTGGTGCGTGAGGAAAAAATACCCAGTCCGTTTTCAATATTGGTGTAAACAGGCTTGTCAAGCAATACACCCGATGCAGCGGGTTTGTTTATTTCAATGTAGTTGTAAAGTTCTTCGCCACCCACGTTAATGAACACATCAATATGGTCGTCACTGTTGCCATCGGGTTCGGTATCAACAAGGCCTTTGCCTATTAAGCGGGTATAATCAGCAGAAGGTAATGCTCCAACCACAGAACCTACATAGCTGTAAAAATTTTCGCCTTCCAGATTGATTTGTATAAGACTCTCGTTAGGGTCTGCCACATACTGGCTTTGCTTCCAGGTAACGCTGTGTTGTGTGGTGTCATTGGTAACAAGGTTTACCTCGCGGTAATAGAATACTATTGTTACTTCATACACTTTTCCGTTTCCGGCCGGTGCAAATTTTACGCTGTAGCTGCTATAGGCATCGTTGTTACCTATAAAGCTTACTTTGCTTTGGGGTGATGCGCTGGGCTGTGAAATGCTGAATGATTTTACAATGGGTGTTTCAGCCGTTACAACATTCCCTGAAGCCTCATTAATTACTTTTATTTTGTATAGTTTAGTTTGGTCAAGGGTTTCAGTTGTTTTCCAGAGTTTTTGTAATGGATTTCCTTCATCACCGAAAATTGCATTCGTATCATTTTCCAAGCTAATGGTTGTTTCTTCAAGTAAAAAGGAATCGACTGCTGTTCCGCTTTCGGTAAGTTCAATTAGTCTTACTGTCAGGCTATCGTAGTTGATAGAATCATTCTCCTGTGCCATAATAAAAGCATCTTCATCGCCCAAAAAAGCTTTGTTTATGCGGATGTAATGTGTGGCATCGTTTTTATTTAAAATACCATAAACAACGGCAATTTCTTTCCAGTCGCCCGAAACATCAAAATCGGTTTCGCACGAAGAGAGAAGTATAAAAAGTGGACAGAGGAGAAGTATGATTTTTTTCATGGAGCGCAAATGTATGTAAAAAGAGCGCAACGATGCGGTTAAAAAATCAGGATAAATATACAAGCCTGCCCATCGGCAGGCTTGTATATTTATCCTGACAAATTTAAGGGGCAACTTCAATTGCTATTAACCTGGGATATTCCAGCGTAACCGTTCTGCTGCCGTTATATGAGTGGCTTACCTGAACTTTAATGATGGTAGAGGAATTAGTTGTTGTAATTACTGATGAACTTGTATAACCTGTTCCATCTACTACATAACTATCAGTTATCACATTTCCATCTGAAAGCAACCTTACTCTTGGAGAACCTGAGATATTTATTGTTGCCGTTCCTGAAATTGTTACTACCCATGTTCCCGGTGTAACTGTTATAGAATGCGAATCTTGCCATGTGGGGGTAGCAGGATTGTGACTTATTAAATGATTGAGCGGGCCTGTATTTTGGTAGTAAATAGTAGTTGGTAATGACCCTGAGCCTGTAGGTCCGGTTGGCCCGGTAGTGCCAACACCTGTTGGTCCTGTTGGACCGGTTGTTCCAACACCAGTTGCTCCGGTAGCACCTGTTGCCCCAACATCACCTGTTGCACCCGTTGCGCCTTGCACTCCTGCACCTGTTGGTCCTGTTGCGCCTGCATCACCCGTAGCTCCGGTAACTCCGGTTGCGCCTGTAGCACCAATATTGCCCGATGTTTCGGCATACAAGGCATAAGGTACTGAAAGTAATTGTGATGTTCCCATGCTTACATAGTTAGTATTGCCTGTTGCATCCATTTCCACTTCAACATAATAAGGTCCGCTTGCCCAGTTAATGGACATGCTGCCGGAAACCAATGTTCCTCCTCCAATTTCTATGGCAAATAAACCAAACTGGTTAGTTGCGGTTGCATGTGTTTCGCTGTAAACAACGGTTACGTTGGGTGCTGATTGATGAATTGAGATTTTCAATCCAATACTTTGGTTTGCAAGTTCAGAACCTGCATTATCGCGGGCAACGCCCTGGTAATTTAGTTTTTGAGGAGCTTGCGCTAACGAAACAAGAAATAAGAGGCAAGAGCCAAAAACGGTCAGTAGTTTTTTATTCATAGAGAGGTGGTATTAGGTTTAGGTATTGTTGAGAATTTAGAATTCATCAGAACAAATATATGAAAATTGGTTACCCCAAGCTCTGTTCTTAACTATACTTAAAATTACAGTGACTAAATACTTATATCGTTTTCACAATCGCTACAAATTCTTCGGCTTTTAACGAAGCGCCACCTATCAATCCGCCATCAATATCAGCTTGCGAAAAAATCTCCTTAGCATTTTTTGCATTGCAGCTTCCGCCATAAAGAATAGAAATATCGTTTGCTACTTCTTTGCCAAATTTCTCTGCAACCAGACTGCGGATATAAGCGTGCATTTCCTGTGCCTGTTGCGGAGTTGCATTTTGTCCGGTTCCTATTGCCCACACAGGTTCGTAAGCAATAACCACATGTGAAATATCAACTGCATTTATTTTTAGTAATGAATTTTGCAGTTGTGATTTTACCGCATCAAGATGTTTGCCGCTGTTACGTTGTTCCAGCGTTTCGCCAAAACACATAATAGGTCGAAGACCAACATCTAATGCTGCTTCGGATTTGGCAAGCACCAATGCATCAGTTTCATTAAAATATTGTCTGCGTTCCGAATGGCCTACTATTACATATTTAACACCAAGGTCAAACAGCATATCAGAAGAAACCTCGCCTGTAAAAGCACCTGATTTCTCCGAATGACAATCCTGCGCGGCAAGATGGATAACGCCTTCCTTATTAATTAACTCACATATCGGATGCAACGAAGTAAAGGGTGGAGCAATAATAACCTTTACATGATCTGCAGGATTTTCTTTCAGCAAATCAATAATACGGAATGTGAGTGCTAACCCCTCTTGCAGAGTGTTGTTCATTTTCCAGTTTCCGGCAACTATTTTTTTTCGCATGGGGAGAAAATTAAAAGATTAATAGATTGTAAAGATTAAAAAGATTATTGAAAAATAAGCAGGATTGAATTTTGTAATTTTTCCAACCTTCCAATCATTTCAATACATTAATATACTTTTACTCGGGGATCAATCAGCGCATAAATAAAATCAACGGCTATGCTTACCGCAACAAATATAACCGAAACTAATAACACCGAACCCATCACCACAGGTAAATCATATTTATTCAGTGCATCGAGCATTACTACGCCCAAACCTTTCCATCCGAAAATAATTTCTACAAAGACAGCCCCTGCCATCAACGAAGCAAACCACCCTGATATAGCGGTAACTACAGGATTCAACGCATTTACCAAAGCATGTTTAAAAAGGATATTGTAAAAGTGTAATCCTTTTGCCCGTGCAGTGCGGATATAATCCATGGAAAGCACTTCAAGCATGGAACTACGTGTCAACTGCATTACAATCGCCAAGGGACGTATGCCCAAGGTAAAAGCAGGAAGTATTAAATTTTTCCAAGCAATGGTTTTGCCTTCAAATTCATCAATCTCATAGAGGCTTCCTGTTACAGGCAATCCTGTTATATCTCCCAATAAATAAGCGAAAATCCATACTACTAAAATTGCCGCAACAAAAGATGGTAAAGACATTCCGAAAATACTTAACACAGTGCTAATTCTGTCGGCATACGTATTCTTGTTTACTGCGGCATACACACCCAAAAAAATTCCAAGTATGGTTGCAATCAGCATTGAAACCATCGCTAATATTGTTGTCCCCGGCAAGGCTTCTACTAATATGGAAGAAACGTTCCGCTGACTTTGATAGGAACGCCTGAGATAGGGTGCTTTTAAAACAACCGACTTTGAAGAAATTGAAAGAATCGTAACATAGTTATCGTATTTCGTTTCATCTAAAAACAAAAAATGTGTTTCATTCTTTGTATCGTGAAACGAAAGCGGAGAAACATCATTGAGAAATTTCAGGTATTGCTGAAACATCGGTTTGTCGCGCCCTAAATCTTTGTTGATTGCTTCAACCGATTCTTTATCTGCACGCTGCCCAAGCATCATACGCGCAGGGTCGCCCGGAAGAACGCTGAATAACATAAACACCACCGTAATAATCCCAAGGATAACCAGCAGGCTATAAAGAATACGTCCAGTAAGGTATTGCAGCAAGAGCTATTATTTTAAATACTTTTCTTTTACTTTTTGGTAGTCAGGAAAATCATTGTTGTGCCACTGTCCAAGCACCACCCCATCTTTCAATAACAACAATCCGGGATTTGAACGGATAATCGTTTTCAGCACTACTTGGTCGCAAATCCAGAACTCATAAGTGGGTTTATTCTGCTCAATGAATTTCTTCTCGGATTGCTCAGGAGAAGCTGTTACGCCAACAAAGTTAAACCCTTCGGCTTTTGCTTTTTCGGCAAAGGCATTAATCTCGGATTGTTTGTCATTGCTGGCTTTGTCTATGTCATAGTAAATCAAGAGAAACTGATACCCAATAAAAAAGTCATCGGTGTATTCATCGCCAGCACGATTACTTATACTGAAGTCACTGATTTTTGCTTCCACACCTTTTTCCAAAACTTCAATTCTCAGTGTATCGTATTTCCATTCTGTTTCATAATTAGGTGGAAACGCAGTAAACTCTTGTTGCTTTCCGGTCGCTTTATTAGTAAGCAGATAGTGATATTGTACTTTATCAGGAATGCCCTGCATTTGCTCAGGAATACTTTTACCGATAGCATAAGCACGGAAATCTTTTGCCGGTAAATGTGCATAACAACGATACGTAAAGTAGCCTGAAATAATTAACCCGATAAGGGTTTTGTACATGGCAACATTTTGCTTAGGCGCAATATAGCCCCAGAGAACATAACCACCAATCAGCACCAATCCAACTATGAATGGGAATGGCCATTTCAGCAGGCTGAACGATAACCAGCCTAACGCACCGATGCAAAGAACCGCCATTACAATATCTAATACATCTACTTTATTTGGTTCAATCTTATTTTTTTGAGTGAAGATGAAAAGGATAAGCGTAAGCAGAACAATATCTTTGTAAAAAGATTCCCAAGGTGTAAGCGGAATGGCATCACCAAAACAACCGCATGAACGAACTATCTCGTATTGTGCAGATGCAAATGTTAAAGCTGTAAAAAACAAAATCAGCAACAACAGCAACCATGCAGTTAGCTTAGGAAGATACCCCGAAATGATAGCAATCCCCAAAACAATCTCCAGAATAACCATAAAAATGGCTTGTTCTAACGAAAGGTCATGCAATAGCTTGAAGAAACCCTCTAACGGAGAAAAGTAAACTTTCAGCTTTTCAAACTCTTCAAAATACTCTTGTAGTTTATAAGAGAAACCAATCGGGTCATTGGCTTTTACTAATCCTGAGAAAATAAAAAGCGTACCTACTAAGTAACGTGCGATTTTTGTGATGTGGTTCATGGTTTTATATTTTTCTGCGAAATTCAGCAACAGAACTTCTGTTGCCTGTTAATGCGTTGTTAAAACTTACTTCCCTGCTTCGTTCAATCGTATCAGGGCAAAAATGCTGTAGTTGATAATGTCATGGTAGTTCGCATCAATCCCTTCCGAAACCAAAGTTTTGCCTTTATTATCTTCAATCTGTTTGATGCGCAACAGTTTCATCAGAATTAGATCTGTGAGTGAGCTCAATCGCATATCGCGCCATGCTTCACCGTAATCGTGGTTCTTGTCTTCCATCAAACTCTTCGCCTCGTAAATGTAATTGTTGTAAAGTTTTTCCACTTCTAATGGATCCATCTCTGTGTTTTCAGCAACACCCAACGAAAGTTGTATCAAGCCAATCACCGAATAGTTAACCATTCCAATGTACTCTGAGCGGATATCTTCTGCTATTTTCTGTGTTCCCTTTTCTTCAATACTACGGATGCGGTTGGCTTTAATAAAAATCTGGTCGGTGATGGAACTGATGCGCAGCACACGCCATGCTGTTCCGTAATCTTTCATCTTTTTCAGGAAAAGGCTTCTGCATTGTTCTATCACCTGTTCAAACTGCCGCGAGGTATTGCTCATTATTTTAGGATATTTGCGCTGGAAATTATCTATTAAAACGTGGCGAAAGATACAGTTTTTACAAAGAAAAAAACGCTGAATTGCAGGGGCAAACTCCTCGATTTATCAACGCCTGTAGTGATGGGAATTCTAAATCTTACACCTGATTCGTTTTACGATGGAGGCGAACTCACCACAATTGATGCCGCTATAACTAAATGTTCAAAGATGCTGAACGATGGTGCTGCAATTATTGATATAGGTGCATATTCAAGTCGCCCAGGAGCAGAAGACATAAGTGAAGAAGAAGAACTGAAACGATTGTTGCCTTACCTGAAAGAATTAGTTATAAGTTTTCCTGATGCTGTTTTTTCGGTGGATACATTTCGGGCTACTGTTGCAAAAACAGCAATTGAAAACGGAGCAGCTATTATTAATGATATTTCGGGGCAGCCTCACCCCCAACCCCTCTCCAAAGGAGAGGGGAGCAACGCGAGCATGTTTGAACTCGTTGCGTCTTTAGGAGTTCCATATATATTGATGCACATTAAAGGAACACCGCAAACCATGCAACAGAATTTACAAGAAGGAAAAATACTGAATGACGTAATGTATTACTTCTCCGAAAGACTAAACAACCTTCACCGCCTTGGAGTAAATGATATTATTCTTGACCCCGGCTTTGGCTTCGGGAAAACGATAGAGCAGAATTATGAACTGCTAAGAGAATTTGAGCAATTCAAAATGTTTGATAAACCTCTGTTGGCAGGAGTTTCCCGAAAATCAATGATTAATAAAGTGCTGGGAACAAAACCTGAAAATGCACTGAATGGAACTACGGTTTTAAATACCTTGCTCTTAGAACGAGGTGCTGATATATTGCGGGTGCATGATGTAAAAGAAGCGGTGGAGGCGGTGCAATTGGTGCTAAATAGTTCACTTTAATTATTTAATTTTGTGTCATCAACAAAGCAATAACATGAAACAAATAACTTTAGAAATTTCAGAGAAAAAATATCCATTCTTTTTAGAATTAGTTAAAAGTTTGGATTGGGTTAAAAAAGTAGAGGTAATTGATAATGATGAACCTACTAAAGAAGAAATACTAAAAGGTTTGCGTGAGGCGGTGGAAGAAGTAAAAAAAATAAAATCAGGAAAAGCTAAAGCAAAATCTTTATCTGAGTTTTTGAATGAGCTATAAAGTCTCTACCATTGCCAACTTCCGAAAAGAAGCAAAAAGGCTCATAAAGAAATATCCTTCGCTAAAGTCAGAGATTGAGGAATTGGGTGAAGAACTTTCTGAAAATGCTCAATTAGGTACACCGCTTGGAAATAATTGTTTTAAAATCAGACTTTCCATTGCATCAAAAGGAAAAGGCAAGAGTGGAGGTGCAAGAGTTATTACTTATTTTTTAGTTACAGAAACAACTGTTTTTCTTCTTTCTATTTATGATAAATCTGAGAAATCAACCATTTCTGATAAAGAGCTAAAAGAGCTACTTACTGATATTTAGTAGTCTCAACTACTAAAATTAGGTTGCTCTTTAATTCACCGCAACCTTAAAATATTTATCCACCTTTTCATTTCGCTTACGGGCTAAACTGGCAAAGTTCAGGATGTTGAGCAATGTCTTTTCGTTAGGCAAAAACTCCATAGCATCTATCAGCGATTGCAGTTCGCGGGTCATTTCATATTCTTCGCTGAACCAGATTTCTTTTTCCAAAGCTTTATTCAGTGCAATTACTTCTGTGCTTGTCTTGTCAGGATGTGCATAAACAAGCTCCGTCAATTCTTCAAACGTCAACATTTTCATACTTGTATTAAAGGATTACAAGGCTCTAACGCTGCTTTTTAAAATTTGTTGTGCTACAGAACATTATTAATGTACAGATGTTCAAAGTGCTTACAGAGAATAGCAAAATGGAAGACGTATTGGTTTTGAAAGAGCAAATTGCAGCGCAACAGGACATGCTGGCGAGAACAACTTCCTACATGACCGAAATTCAAAAGGAACTTTTGTTGAAAAACAGCATTCTTGAGCAAAAAAATCATGACATCAAACAAAATCTTGATTATGCCGGAATTATCCAAAATACACTTATTCCGCAACGCGAATACATTATAAAATACCTGAAAGACTGTTTTATCCTTCATAAGCAACGTGATCAGATTGGTGGAGATTTACCTTGGTTCAGGCATCAAAATAAATTATCATACATAGCAGCGGTTGACTGCACAGGACATGGGATTCCGGGCGGAATGCTCACCATGGTCTTGTACTCGCTGCTGAATGCTGTTTGCGGTGAAAATGGAAACGCTCTTGCTCAGCCGGGTGAGATACTAAACCGATTAAATAATGAATTTAAAAAGTATTTTGGTCAAAACACCAATAATGCAAATACAAGAGATGGCTGCGACATAGCCTTGTGCATTATTGATAAAGAAAAAAACGAAATCCGTTTTTCCGGTGCTAACCGCCCAATGGTGGTGGTTACAAATAATGAAGCCGAACTGTTTTATGCCGAAAAACAATCCATAGGTTCGGCTGAGATTGAAAGTTTTAAGACCGTATCAGTGCCTATTAATCCCAGATCAAACTACTACATATTTACTGACGGCTATTTTGACCAGTTTGGCGGGCCGGACGACAAACGATTTAAGAAAAAGAACCTTCTTGGTCTTCTTACTTCTTTACAAAATCTGTCTATGTCTGCCCAAAACAAAATCCTGCTTGAAACATTCATAAATTGGAAACATACTAATGAACAAACCGATGATGTTCTTGTCATAGGTTTCAGACCATAACTAAATCCAAACACATGAAAATTGAAAACGAAATAATACCCCATGAACTGAAACCGGTTTCAGAAAACAATTACGCTAAAACCTATTTTAACAAAGAGTTCTCTCTTGTAGTAATGGAGGTAAAAGCACCCTACATTCCTATTGAAGGGTTTATGGCAATGTTTAATGAGCTTTCTCCATTTGTTAAGCAACATGGTATTAAGAAATTCATTTTCGACAAGCGCAAAATGACCACTTTTCACCAACCTTCCATGGAATGGTATTTTATTGAGTGGAAACAAAAAATGTATGAACACGGCTTGAGTGTTCACCGTAAAATACTGCCCGATGCAGACTGGTTTGCCAAATGCGTGGAAGCAGGCAGGGCGCAAATAATAAAAGATTATCCTGATAACATTATTCACAAATTAGACATCCGCTACTGCAAATCAGTTGCTGAGGCCATAGAAGTTTAGCAGGATATGGTATTTTTGGCGGCTTAAATTATGCCGCTCCACCCTCGCTATTTTCTAAAACTTGCTTATAAAGGAACCAACTTCCATGGCTGGCAGGTACAGGCAAATGCTCATTCGGTGCAGGCTGAACTGATTTCTGTTTTATCAAAAGTATTGCGCGAAGAGGTTTACGTTTACGGAGCAGGACGGACCGACACAGGGGTTCATGCTGCCCAAATGTATGCCCACTTTGATTGCAGCAGAGATTTAATTCCCGGTAAAAAGGATTTGATTTACCACATTAACTGCACGCTTAATAAAGATGTTGCCGTGTTAGACATTATTCGTGTGCGCGACAATGCTCATGCACGTTTTGATGCCATTGCCCGCACTTACAAGTATCAGATAACCCATACGCCCAACCCGTTTTTACGCGATTATGCCTGGTTTATTTATGGCGAATTAGACATTGAAAAAATGAACAAAGGCGCTGCATCGTTGTTAGGCAAAAAGGATTTTAAAAGTTTCACAAAAGGAAACACACAGGTTGACAACTATATCTGTGATGTGCAGTTTGCAGAATGGAAACAAGAGGGCGATATACTTGTGTTTACCATCAGGGCTAACCGTTTTTTACGCAACATGGTTCGCGCTATAGTAGGCACATTGGTAGGTGTAGGTAAAAACAAAATAACCTTTGAGCAGCTTGATAAAATTGTAGAAGGACAAAACCGAGCTGAAGCAGGGTTTTCGGTGCCGGCTCAGGGGTTGTCATTGGTAAAGATTGAATATAAAGATGGTGTGTTTTTGTAAAATAGTTGTCACTTCGAGCACGACAAATGTCCAGTGGATATTTGGGCGAGCATGTGTGAAAGCGAGAAGAAAATAATAATAAAGTGTCTCGACTACGCTCGACATGACAACAATCGCAAAATCACTAATTCACCAAATCACAAATAGAAATTGAGTAAAGTTACAGGCAACGCAGTAGATTTTCCCGTTTTGAGCAGGGTGTTTGAATTTGTAAAGCCTTACAAAAAGACGTTTGCTATTACGCTGTTTCTCACCATTGCGCTGGCGTTCCTCTCGCCTTTGCGCCCTTGGTTAATTCAATATACGTTTGACCATCACATTGCAAATGGTGACGGGCAAAGTCTGCTTTATATGACTTTGCTAATGGTGGCTTTGCTTTTCGTTGAAGCCGTCCTCAACTTCTATTATATCTATTTAGCCAACTGGTTGGGGCAGGTGGTTATCCGTGATTTGCGGGTAAAGCTCTATTCACATATCAATCAATTCCGCTTAAAATATTTTGACCATACGCCTATAGGAACATTGGTTACCCGCGTTATTTCTGATATGGAAACCATTGCCGATATTTTCTCGGAAGGCTTGCTGGTTATTATTGGTGATGTACTGAAACTGATAGTGGTTATTGGTGTAATGTTTTGGGTGGATTACCGTTTGGCGTTAATCAGCCTTTCTACCATTCCGCTGCTTCTATTTAGCACATGGTTGTTTAAGAATGCTATTAAATCATCGTTTCAGGAAGTGCGCAACGAGGTGGCAAAACTCAATGCCTTTTTGCAAGAGCATATTACGGGAATGAATGTAGTTCAAATCTTCAACCGTGAAGACGAGGAGATGGATCGCTTTAAAAAGATAAATGCCCGCCACCGCGATGCTAACATTGATTCGGTTTGGTACTATTCTATTTTTCTTCCGGTGGTGGAGGTTTTGTCTGCCGTTTCCATCGGGCTGCTGGTTTGGTGGGGCGCAAAAGGGGTTATTCGTGATGAAGTAACATTGGGAAATCTGGTTGCTTTTATCCTTTACATCCACATGCTTTTCCGTCCTATCCGAGAACTTGCTGATAGGTTCAATACCCTGCAAATGGGCATGGTAAGCAGCGAGCGTGTTTTCAAAATGATGGACACTGTTTCGGTGATTGATAACAACGGAAAACAAAACATGGATGCGATGAAAGGCGAAATAAAGTTTGAAGATGTTTGGTTTGCCTACAATGAGGAGGACTGGGTGCTGAAAGGCATTTCGTTTACCGTAAAGCCGGGCGAAACAATGGCGCTCGTTGGTGCAACAGGCTCTGGAAAATCTTCCATTATCAGTTTACTCAGTCGTTTTTACGAATACAACAAAGGCAAAATAACTATTGACGGTATTGACATCCGCGATTATGAACTGAACGAATTGCGCAAAAACATAGCGGTGGTGTTACAGGATGTATTCCTATTCTCAGACACCATTGCCAACAACATTTCCATGAAGAATGAAGCGGTTACCAAGGAGCAAATCCGCGAAGCCGCAATAGCTGTTGGTGCTGATGAGTTCATTTCTTCGCTTCCCGGAAACTATGATTATAATGTAATGGAACGCGGGGCAATGTTGAGCGTTGGTCAGCGTCAATTGATTTCATTCATCCGTGCTTATATTTATAATCCTAAAATATTGGTGCTGGACGAGGCAACTTCTTCTATTGACACCGAATCGGAGTTCCTAATCCAAGCAGCAATGAACAAACTGACCGAAAACCGAACTTCCATCGTTATTGCCCACCGTCTTGCAACGGTTCAAAAAGCCGATAAAATTATTGTCCTCGAAAAAGGCGAAATCCTTGAAATGGGCACCCACCAGCAACTGCTTAAAAACAACGGACATTACAAAACGCTGTTTGAGTTGCAGTTTAAGAATAACAAAGCCGCCAATCTGGTCTAATTCAAGACCTAAATATGACCAATTCCGTACTTATTTAATACGTTTTCGAAGACTAATTGTGCCTATTCAGACTATTAAGATGCCTATTTAGATACTTAGAGTACCTATTCGGTAACTTAGGTTACCTATTTAGATACTAATCATTCCTATTCGGATAGTATAGCTACCAATTTGAATAGTTAGACTACCTATTCAGGCTTATAACCTACCTATTCCGTATTTGAAGGTGCGTATTTGAACTTTTAGACTACCTAAACAGGCGCAATTCAAATACCAAGAAAGGCGGTACAGAGTTTTAACAGACAATAATAACTTGTAATTAATTTAGCGTAAACGGTCAGCCGAGCGCACCAATTCCTCATCTTGCTTTATAGCGCGGTTGGCAAGAATAACCATCACCAAAGCTGCCAAAGGGGTAACTAGCATAGGACGGATTTCGGAAGTATAGCCCGCAAGCTCGGGCAGCGATTTTGCGTTTTCGGCAAAATAGAAGATGGCAACAATTAAAGCTGTAATCAGCAGTGTGGCAATTTTACACAGCAATAGTTGCTGCTTGCGGTTTTTATAAAGAAAAATAATGGCAACCAGCAGAAAAATGCTGAATACATTTAAAGCAATAGTTGCAAAATAATCAGGGCTTAGTGAGCCAAGCCCGTAGATATAAAACGGCAAAAATTGCCCGTCTTTTTCAAAACCATAAACCGGAAAAATAAAAAGCTGCACAAGAAAGACAACAGCAAGAGCAAGAAATATAGATTGTTTACGTTGAATCATAGGTTTTAATTTTCGGCAAAGATAGAATTGAGATTAAAATGAAGAGGAATCATTTTCCGATACTATTCTATTAAGACAAATAGAATAGTTGATTTGTTAGTAAAAATTAACACCACAAGGGAAATAAAACAGCTATTTTTGAGCATCGTTTTATTTCCCTTTATATTTTGGACTACATACTTCTTTCCTGCAAAATAACTCCTGCTAATCCGGGAATTGATATTGTAACCGCCCAACTGGCTGATATAGATTTTGAAAGTTTTGAGGAAACCGAACAAGGCGTAAACGCCTACATACAAGAGCGCTATTTTGATGAAGAAAAGGTGAAAGATGTTTTTTCATCATTAGAAAAAATACAAGTAGAATACGAACAGAAGTTAATCCCCGCCCAAAACTGGAATGCAGTATGGGAAAGTAATTTTGAGCCAGTTATTATTGATGATTGTTGTTCTGTTCGTGCGCCATTTCATCCCAAACCTGAAGGTGTAGAATTTGATTTGGTAATAGAACCTAAAATGTCGTTTGGCACAGCACACCATGAAACTACATCCTTGATGATTTCTTATTTGTTGAAAACCGATGTAAAAGGAAAAGATGTATTAGACATGGGTTGCGGAACAGCAGTGCTGGCAATACTTGCCGGTATGAAAGGAGCAAAAAATATAACAGCAATAGATATTGATCCGTGGCCTGTTGAAAATGCAAAAGAAAATGCCCGCAACAATAATGTATCCCCAATTGAAGTTATAATGGGAGGAGCGGAGCAACTCGGTAAAAAATCATTTCATGTTATTCTTGCAAACATAAACCGTAATGTGCTTTTAGCTGATATGTCATCCTACTCAAACGTTTTAAATAAAAACGGAACCTTGTTTCTGAGCGGATTTTATAAAGAAGATTTAGAACAAATTACTAACAGTGCTTCTGAAAATGGTTTGGAATTTGTTTCTTTCGAGACTAAAAACAACTGGACTGCTGCACAGTATTTAAAAAAATAATAAATGTCACCCTGAGCGTAGTCGAAGGGTATTAACATGTTCTCAATGAATACTAAAACTTTTAAAACGCTGATATTTTCATTTCTATCAGTTCTTTTTACACAACTGGCTTCAGCCCAAACACCCAAACAATTTACCCACGATAAAGTAAAGTTTCTTGCCGAGATGCAGGCTTTCCTTGAATCAAGTAATGAAAAAGAAACCAAGGAGTTCTTTAAAATATTCACACCTGTATGGGAGAGCACATCCATTTCTGATGCCCAACGCGAACGTATTTATACCTTCTGCGAAACGCTCTTGAAAAAGCGCAAAAAAGCATCAGACTTCAACTTGTATTTGCAGGCAATTTTAAATTTTGTAAAGTATCAGCAACCTGCAGGAAATTTTGATCCGTGGATGCTTTCATTGGAGAAAACAATTGAAAAAGAAGCGCGTGGAGGTTTTTCTAAATATCTGGAAATAAGTGCCGGCCTTTTTAAAGATAATACGTTGTATGAATCGCGTGCCGTGCGTTGGGCTGCCGACAACAATAATTATGTTTTTAGTTTTGATTCTATTCCAGTTATCAGTTTTTCTGCGCTTACATTGGCCTGCCATACCAAAGGAGATAGTTCTGTTATCCTAAGCACCAAAGGAAAATATTATCCCACCGAAGAAATATTTAAAGGTGAGAAAGGAAGAGTAACATGGGAGCGTGCCGGTCTTGAACCCGGAAAATGCTATGCCGAATTTGATAATTACAAAATTGATGTAACTAAATCACAATACAATATTGATTCCGTTACGTTTCATAACCCTGATTATTTTAAAGATCCTTTGTTTGGTCAACTGACAGATAAAGTAAAAGCAAATGTTGACGAAGACAATGCTACATACCCTCGTTTTGATTCATATTTAGTAAACCTTCAAATTAAAGATTTGCAAAAAAATGTTGATTACGAAGGCGGTTTCTCTATGCACGGAGCAAAATTTATTGGGTCAGGAAATAAAGCCAATGATGCCATACTTACTTTTCGTTGGACTAACCCCGATACCAAAATTGAATACAAACTGATCAAAGCACGTGCAAAGAGTTTTGTAATTAAAAAAGACCGAATTTCAGCGGAGAAGGCTATTGTTACGCTTTATTGGGACAAGGATTCGTTGTTTCACCCGGGGCTTGAACTGAAGTTTAATATTGAAGACCGCGAGTTAGCACTTATACGCAATGAACAGGGTATGGGAAAAACCCCGTTTTTTGATACGTACCACAAAGTGGATTTATATGTGGAAGGTGTTTACTGGAAAATTGACGACCCTGTAATTGGTATGAAAATGATTTCGGGTGGTGCAGAAAGCAAAGCGTTGTTTGAATCAGCTAATTTCTGGGATGATTTCCGTTACACTAAAATTCAGGGATTGGATGATGTAAATCCGCTTATCAAAATCAAAAAATACTCAGAGATACGGGGAACTAAAATATTGAACGCCTCTGATATTGCAGGTTATTTTAAAATATCAGACTCCGAAATGCGAGGAACGCTGATGCGCCTTTCTACAATGGGCTTTTTGATATACAATATAGAAACAGATGTAGTTACTATTAAAGACCGCCTGTATGACTACATCAATGCTAAATCGCGCAAAACGGACTATGATGTTATTCAGTTTAATTCTGTTATCAGTAAATACGATAATGCTTCAATTAACCTCTTGAATTTTGATGTTAAAATAAGAGGTGTGGCTCAGATTTTCTTAAGTGACTCTCAAAATGTTTTCATTTTCCCCCGCGAACAGGAAGTTATTCTTCAGAAGAATCGTGATTTCACATTCGATGGTAAAGTGGTGTCAGGCAGGTTTGATATTTTCGGGAAAGAGTTCGCCTTCAATTATGACGAGTTTAAGATTGATATGAAGAAAGTTGACTCATTGCGAATGAAAGTTCCTGAAGGCGAACCCGATGAATTTGGAAAAGTTAAACTTGTTCCTGTGCGCACGGTGTTGCAGGATCTGGAAGGTGAAGTATTGATAGATCACCCAAATAACAAATCAGGGCTTGAAGATTTCCCTAAATATCCTGTATTTAATAGCAAAAAGGAATCGTTTGTTTACTACGACAAAAAATCAATTCAGCGCGGAGCTTATGATAAAGAGCGTTTCTATTTCAGATTGGAACCATTTACTGTTGACAGTCTCGACAACTTTACCAAGGAAGGTCTTGCCTTTGATGGTGAATTCATGTCAGCAGGTATTTTTCCGGACATGAAAGAAACACTTAAACTACAACCTGATTTTTCACTTGGTTTTGTTAAAGAAACACCTCCCGGTGGTTATCCTGTATATGGCGGAAAAGGTCAATACTCTGCTACCATTAGCCTCAGTAATCAGGGCTTGAAAGGTGATGGAACATTGGATTATCTCACATCAACCAGTAAATCAAATGACTTTATTTTTTATCCTGACTCTATGAATGCTGTTGCGCAGGATTTTGTGCTGCGCCAGCAAGCAGGAGGAGTGCAATATCCTGAAGCAAGTGGTAAAGATGTAGCGATACATTGGGAACCTAAAAAGGAGCATTTTTATGTGACTAAGATCAAGAATCCTATTGATATGTATGCATCGCAAAGTATTTTGCATGGAAGCCTTGATCTCTCTCCAACCGGTCTTACCGGAAACGGGAAAATGGAATTTGTAAAGTCTGAACTTGAGTCTGAGAAGTTTGTTTACCAGTTAGACGATTTCAGGGCTGATACTTCCAATTTTAAGCTAAAAGGCTCTGATGCAGCTTCACTGGCATTTTCAACCGATAATGTAAATGCGCATATCAACTTTAAAGAGCGTTGGGGCGAATTCAAATCAAACGGGCAAGGTTCATTTGTTGATTTTCCTGAAAACCAATACATCTGTTACATAGACCAGTTCAAGTGGTATATGGATAAAGAGGATATTGAAATTACAACCGGAAGTGATCCGAAAAGTCTGGAAATGGGAGGTTCGAAATTTATCTCTGTTCATCCTGCACAAGATTCGTTACAGTTCATTGCACCATCAGCTCACTTCAGTTTAAAGGATTACACATTGGCGGCTCAGGATGTTAAAAAGATTGATGTAGCCGATGCGGAGATTTACCCGGATGGTGGTGATGTTTTAATTCTTAAACATGCACGTATGCAAACGTTGGAAAGCGCTAAAATTATGGCAAACCGCACCACCAAGTACCACAATTTTTATGATGCTACTATAGATATTACTTCACGTAAAAGTTATAAGGGAAAAGCTACTTATGACTATGTAGATGTAGCAGGCCAGAAGCGAGAGATAAAACTTGATCCGTTGACAGTTGATTCTGCCTTCCAAACTTATGGAAGAGGTGATGTAAAAGAAGAGGAAAACTTTACGCTTAGTCCTAATTTTAAATACAAAGGAACAGTTGAGTTGTATGCAAGTAAGCCTAACCTGCGTTATACCGGTAGCACACGTATTGTTCAAAATTGTGAAGGTATTGGTTCAAGTTGGTTGAAGTTTGATGCGGAAATTGATCCTAAAGAAATTTTTATCCCGATTGAGAAAAATCCGCGTGATGCTGCAGGAAAAGCAGTGTCAACAGGTATTGCGTTGCAGAAAGATTCCACTCGCATTTATCCAACATTTTTATCGCCAAAAATCAATACAGGTGACATAGATATAATTGCAGCAGAAGGTTATTTATTCTATGATAATGCCAGCAAGGAATACCGTATTTCTAATAAAGAAAAGCTGAAAGGCGCAACGGTTCCCGGAAATTTCATCAGCCTAAGCGAAAATTGCATTGCTACAGGTCAAGGAAAACTTGACCTCGGAATCAATTTAGGGCAGGTTGCACTTACTCCCGTTGGTAATGTCTATCACAACATGAATAACGACTCCACCAAATTTGATATTTACCTAGGTGTGGATTTCTTCTTCAATGATGAAAGTATGCGTATAATGACCGAAAGACTGGCTACTTTCTTCCCGCCTTTAGATGCCGTGTATTATGGTAATAACTATGAAAAAGCCTTGTATGAAATAATGGGTAAAGAAAAAGGAGATAAAAAACTTGCCGAGATGAATTTATATGGTTCTTACAAAAAATTCCCTGAAGAATTAGGTATGACCTTCTTTTTAACTGATGTAAAATTGGAATGGAATACCAACACCAGTTCATACCGCTACAAGGGGTACTTTGGTGTTGCCAGCGCCAATAAAGTTGAGCTTAATAAAATGATGTACGGTATGATTGAGTTGACCAAGAAACGTAGTGGTGATAAACTTGCAATCTATCTTGAGCCAGGAGAAGATACCTGGTATTACTTTGAATATTCAAAAGGTTTGTTGGGCGCAATCTCATCGGATCCTAATTTTAATAATCCGATAAAAGATGCCAAACCTGAATCGCGCATGGCAAAAACAAAAGAAGGGGAGTTGCCTTACCAATATAACCTGAGCTCAGAGATTAAGAAACGAAACTTTGTAAAATCATTTACAGGGGCTGGTGCTGATGAATAGTTGTTGTTTGAACGATAAATAATATATTTGCAGCCCTTTTGCAAAAAAAAGCTTGTTATTCGTCATGCTGAACTTATTTCAGCATTTCACTAATAAGACCTTTAAGCAAATTAGGGTAACGGAAAATGCACCCGTAGCTCAACTGGATAGAGCACCTGACTACGGATCAGGAGGCTTGGGGTTCGAATCCCTTCGGGTGCACAAATTAATATAGTATTTCATAGTAATTAGTTATGAAATACTATATTAATATCAATAGAATAGCGGGTTTTGCAGGGTTCTATAATACATAATAATAATAAATATATTATTATACTATATTAAGAAATGCCCGTATTTTGACACAGTAATTGACACAGTATAAAAATGCCTGTTTTTTCTGTAAAATCATTCATCCGTAGTAAGAAAGGTTGGGGCGGGAAGAAAGATAAGGTATATTTTAGGGTCCTTGTAAGCTCCGGCAAGAAGCGATACTCCGCAAATGTAGAAGGTGATGCCCGTTTTTTTAATCCAAAGACGGGAGAATTCAAATCACACAGCCCCGATGTAGGTAAAAATGTAACCATTCAGCAAAAGAAGGGTGATATTTTAAAAATCCTGAACCGGATGGAGCTTGAGATGGGTGAATTTACCATCCATGACTTTCATAAAAACTATTATCGGAAGGATGGTGATGCTGCGGATGAAACATTAGTTGACTTTATTAAGGATGAAATAAAGTTGCGGACTAAGAGTAGCACCAGGACTATTCAGATTTACAAAACTACCATCATGCACTTGGAAGGATTCCGGAAAAGTGTGAAGATTGTTCAAGTGGATTTTGATTTTCTTACCCGCTTCCATGCTTATTTAATGACTGCCAAGTATGATAAGAGCGGGGAAATGACAAAGCCGCCAATGATTAATAACACAGCTAATATGTATTTGAAAAAGCTGCGGGTGTTTATCCGTTTGGCTATTAATAAGAAGAAGATGGCTGAAGCCGATTACCCTTTCCGCTTCTATCCTTTAAAGGACGACCCTACTTGGCGGGATTTTTTAGAGGAACAACAGGTGCATACTATAATGAACTTGGAAAATTTGAAACCCTATCAGGAAGAAACCCGCAGGCGGTTTGTGTTCCAGTGTTACACAGGGCTGCGTTTTTCCGACCTGAATATAAAATGGAGCGAGATAAGGGGCGAGTCTATTATACGACCAATGATTAAAGTGAATGAAACGGTTAGTATTCCGATTGTGCCGAATGCACGGAAGGTAATAGGACCAACTCCAGAAGATTTAAACCAACGAATTTTTAAACCAATCACCAATCAAAAGTATAATGAGTTCCTGAAAGAGATAGCAACGCTGGCAAAAATAGATCTCAACCTTACTTCGCACATGGCACGACACACATTTGCAACGCTGGCACTTACTTACGGAATGTCAATAGAAACTGTGCAAACTATACTCGGACAAAAATCAGTGAAGACTACACAGATTTACGCGAAGATTGTAAACAAGAAGATTGAAGCGGAGATGAAACGGTTTACCCTGTAATTTTTTTAACACCTGCAATGAATTACGATTACGATACAGGCAAATAGTAATCGTAAGTTTAAATTGTCGTTTCAGTGATGCGACAATTCAAAACTTACTAAGTTTTATACTATTTATACTATGCAGCCATAGTATATTTTTTGAATTGGCAGGGTTACTTGTAACCCTGAAATTACCGTGTAACCCTAAATTGCTCAATAATAGCAAGACTTACATAAAAACCATACTTACTATATATAAGTGGTATCAATACCATCGAAAGTGGTATCGAATACCACTTTTTAAATTGTCGCATCACTGATACGACAATTAAGAAAATGAAAAAGCCCCCGCTTTCGCAGGGGCTTCCGTTTCTTATACAATCTTTTACTTACGCCTTTTTCGGTTCATACAGTTGAACTACGGCACATCCGCCCCAGCGGTTTTTTCCGTTATCATCGGCTGTGCTGGCTTTTCCGCGTTCCGGGAAGTTAATCAGTGTATCAACTTCGTTTCTCCATTCTTCAGAACCGCGATAATCCCCGTCCTTTTTACCTTGGCTAAGAACTATAAAGGATAGTTTCGGATGGTTCTTTTTCAAGCTACGGAATTGTTCAATGTCTAATTTCAGGCTGTCTTTGCTGTCAAGAACAACAAAATCGTATTGAGCAAGATTGTGTCCTTTCAGGTCGGGAACTATTGAGAACTTATCGTTACCTTTAATTCCTGCATCCATAATAAGCTGTTTAAAAACAGGTGTTCCGAAACTTTCACCGGCTACATATAATACAGGATGTCCTTTTTCACTAAGGTATTGACTGAATGCCAAAGCCATCCCCGATTTACCGGACCCGCCTTTTCCATACATCAGGATATTCATAGGTTTGCAGGCTTCACCAATCAGCTCTTTCCATTTTCCCTCTAACCCGATTGGTGTGTGTTCCACTGCGAGAATATCGTCAATACTCATGGCAGAACCCAACTGAACTCCCCCGTGATGGCTGCCAGCTCCGCGACCTTTTGCATCGGTGTATTTTTTATCTCCAGTCCTCCGCAACGATTTTTTGATGTCGTAAATTGTGCCTACTCCACTTACAACATGAAATCTACCACCCTTTTCGTTTTTGCGGTCAGATAAAAGTTGAAAATATACGTTACCATTTGACAGTTCTTTCACGCGAATAACCGTTCTCCCGTTTTGTAATACTGCCGATAATAAATCATTTGCTTTAATATCACTTTCAATAAACTCTCCAGCATTCGGATAATACTCGGATAAATCAAACCGTTTTACCACAGCCCATACGAATTTCTCCTGGTCGCGAGGGCTTCTTCTGTTGCGCTCGTTTCTGTAATCTTCTTCTGTTTGCCATCCACCCGCACCAAGCGTAACTCCTCCGTGATGGCTGCCAGCTCCGCGCCCTTTAGCATCGGTGTATTTTCTGTCCTTGGTTTTACGCAGCGGCTTGTTGATGTCGTAAATCATTCCCAACGCAGAGTTGCAATCGCAACCAATACCCGCCAACCCGTTCAGCTCTGCAATGGTTGGTTTAATATGATGCTCTTTGCCCGAAACATATTCTTTCATCCGTTTTACAGCCACTTCAAGAAAGTTATAGTATTTATCTTTAGAAGAAATATCTTCATTGTCTTCATACTTTTTAATGCGTTTCAACAGAGCTTCGGCTTTCTCTTTCACATCTTTTTTACCAACCAAGCTGATATATTGCTTCAACAGTGTAACAATTAACATCTTTGTTTCACTGCCTATAATTTTTTGAAACTTCTCCAGTCTTGCTTCGCCAATGGTGATGGCAAACGTTTCTACGTTTTCATTTGCACGGGCAACCAAGAATGTTTGAATCTCCTTTATCTCCTCTGCATATTTATCGGCACTGCGGATAATCTTTTCGGTGATGGCTTTTTGCAAGCTGCGGAGCAATGCCATTAACTTATCGTAACTCACCTGCTTTCCGCTCATAGCGGTAAAGCGTTTAATAAAATTTACTGCGGGGCTAATGTGTTCAACAGGCAAACCGCTGGACCCAACTTTCTTCGTTTTTTCAACACGGGGGCGTTTTGCTTTTTTCGCTTCCTTCTTCGCTTTTTCATAACCCTTTTCGATTGATTCGCTAACAGGGTCCTTTGCTTTTTTCTGTGGATTGTGTCCACTATTTTCAGGTTTGCGCGAAACAGGTTTTTCATCATGCAAATACACATCATACAAGTCTGTTGTGTCGTTTACAAACTCAAGATGTTCAACCTTTACACCCTGTTCTTTAAATTTTTTCAGAATATATTTTTCATCATTTGCTGACGAAGGAATAAAATAACCCCTTGCATCTTTTTTAATTGATTTAAAAACCGTCCTAAGTTCTTCCAACCTTTTATCGGTTGGCTCTTTTGGTTTCTGCCCTACCTTCCACTCATTCAGCTTCTCAACTTGCCGCCTAACGGTGTTATCAATAACGGCATTGCCGCTACTCCATTTTGCACCTGAGTTAGTGGCACGGGTTACAAAATCGTGTCCTTTTCTTAATGGTTCGGGTAATTCGCTTACTCCGATTTTTTCTACTTCTTTAAAGTAGTTGTCTGTGGTTATTGCTTTAGCAACTGCACCTAAGTCATCATCTTCGCTTTGGTATTTATCAATACCATTTTTTGCTAAAAAATCTTCAATAATCTTGCGACCTGAATTTAATTTAGCAAATATCCCATATTTCTTTTCATAGCTTTCGTTCAACTCCTCAATACTATCAAAGACTGCATCCCATGAAGAGTTAGTATGGTCAACCGATACATTCAAGTCCTCATATCTTTCTCCACTCCTTACCTCTTGAACATCTGTTACCTTATAAGCGTAATTCATATATGTAACGTGTTGGTATGTTACGATAATTGAACCTTTTGGAATTAGTGCCGAAACTTGATATTCGCTTTCTATAGGTTTGCCTGCACCATTTTTCCATAGCTGAACTTCGCAAGTTTTGCCATGCTCTTTATATTCTCCTTTTAAGAGTTTTTTATACTCAGCTTTTGCTTCTGCAAGTGTCTTATAATTGTGTTCAGTGGTGTCCGAATTTCCGTTATTACTATTGTAATTTTCAACTACTATTATTTGATAATTTGATTTCATGGTTTTTATTTATTAAGTTTTTTATATTTTATTTTTTTATCCGTTCATGTTTGTAAATGAGAGCAGCTCTAACTCAATCAAAATGGCTTCCGCTTCTAACTCCAGCAGCTTGTCAGCATCATTAGTAACCGATTCTGGAACGGCTGCATGTTTCAGGTAAAGGCGCACAGGTTCGGGCTTACGCATAGCCGGTGTTTTCTCCATCAGCATATCATAAATATTTTGGTGCAGGTGAACACTGGTGCTAAACTTTTCCTGAAAGAAGAAAACCATTGTTTCAAGGTTTTTGGTTTTAAACACGGCTTTCATTTTTCCGCTTACCATGTTAAAGTTATTGCCTTCCACTATTGCCAAAATATCAGCATCTAAATACACTTCACCGCCCTTTGCTTTGCTGCCGGGAACATACAGGCTGAATGTATCGTTGTAGTTTTTCTCAAACACGGCTCCTGAGTTGGTGGTTATTTCAAAACCCGATTCCAAATCTTTAAATACCGGAAGGGCTTTACTAATCGGAACTAATGTTCTGTCCTGCTTTTCTCCGGGCTTCCAGTTGTCGGGCATTAATATTCCTTTCTCTTCGCCACCGTCTTTAACTGAATAGCTGATTAGCTTTCCTTTGTAAGTTCCGTAGGCTTGCAGAATATTTCCTGAAATAATGTAGCGCACTTTGCGGCTTATGCTGCTGGCTTTAATTATTTCCGTCCAGTTTTTTAGTATTTCTTCGCTTTGGCGGGTGTTTAACAAGGTGCTTGCGCCAATGATGGATTGAAGTGTTTTAGCTTGCTCACCACTTCCGGTAAGCGCAATATATTTGTTGCTATCGCTTAACGCAAACTTGAATTTTATTGCTGAAGGTGCAAAAGGATTAGGTCGTTTGCGGTCAATATGCACACCCACAAACACGGCTTTGGTCATGCTGGCTCCGGCATCATACTGAATAATCGGGTAATTGCAGCCTTTACCCGGAAAAAATGCAGTAAAGAAAGTAAGCAGCGATAGTGTTGTGTTCTCCGATTTTTTTATTGCGCTGTTTAATGAACCTACACGGGCTTCGTTCAGTTCGTCCTGCCTTTCAAAAATAGCACGTTGTTGTTCAGCTTCACTTTTTATTGCTTTTATCCGTTTTTCATTCGGAACATTTTTTATTAACTCGGCATACTTATCTCCTATATCTTTCAAATCAGCATCTAACCTGCCTTTCATAAAACCTTTGTATTCATCAATAAACTTGCGCTGATAATCTTTTGGCTCTTTATCTTTCAGTTCATCCGCAATCAGTTTTTCTACTTCAGCTTTTGTGTAAGGCTTTTTCAACACATTCGCCATTACCTTTTTCATCAGCGTTGAAGTAGCAAATTCACTTCGCCCACCCTTGCCGTCAATCACTGTAATTTCTTCCAGCGTTTCGGCTTCAAGGTTCATGGTTTCCACCTCCAAATCATATTCGCCCATCTGCTTCAGATACTCAACATAATCGTTGTAGCGTTCTGTAATTTCATTGTAAAACGCTTCCTGCATTGCACAGGATAAAATTGCAACACGCCCCGAAACACGGTAGGCTGCATCTTCAGGAACTTCTTTTTCGCTTTTCTTTTCGTTTTCGGTTTCCAATAATTTAAGCGGGTCGCCAAGCAACAGATTTATTTCAGGGTTTTCCTGTAAATATTCCTTTACAATTTTATCACCGTATTTATTCAAAAAATCAGGAACAGACAACAGTGATGAACTTGATTTCTGATTGCTGGTAGTGTTTGCATCCAAACTTTTCAGCTTGCGCTGGAGCATCATCATTAACCGTTTTTCGGCAGGAATAGCAGAAGAAACATAATCATACTCAGGTAACAAAATCTGCCCGGTGCGGTTTATCCGTCCGCGCTTTTGCACTTCGCGGTTAATATCTAACTCTGCTTGCAAAACCACCATCACACGGGGCTTTACTTCTTCAGCAGAAACTTTGCGTGTAGGAATAGCATGTGCCGATGCACCCGTGCTTCCGCTTTGGTTAATCAATAATACATCGCATTCGTTGTTATTAAACATTCGGAACGCATCATTGGTGTTGGTGCGTGTGCGGCTAAGAACAACCGCCATCATGGTTTTTGTGTTTACCTGCAATTCCGTTTTTCTTCCGGTAACTTCAATAGGTCTGTAACCCGCATCTTTAATTTTTTGCATGATTACGTCAATCGGACTAATACTTATTCCAGTTGAAACCTTTTCAATTTTATTCAGGATTTCAAAATACTTCTGCCCCGCTTCAGGACTTAGTTCGTGGATTTTAAGCATGTCATATTCCGGTTCGCCCTTCTCATTCTTTTTGGTGTAACGCAATACACCATCTAATCCGCGTTTCAGCACCAAAGCAAAATCTGCTTTAATGGTTTCGCCTTCCGCAGCTCCCATGTCATCTAAAAAACTTTCCATTGTTGAGCCAAAAGCAATAACAGGCTTCTTGCCTTTTTTCAACCAAGTTATTGCTTTGTCTGCAACCGCTTCAGCTTTTATGCTGAACAACATCTGATTGATAACATTAAACACTTTTGAGAAGTAAGGCTGATTATCAACCCCTGCGTTTTGCGTTCCCTGCCTTTGCTCCACTTCGGCATATTCAGCAGCCGCAATTTTGTCCATTTCTTCAAACACGGGTTTAAGTTCCACACGCTGAAATGCGATAATGTCGCGGATAATCTCCGTTATTTTATCGGCAGTATCACGATGTTCTTTCCCTAAATCATCTAACGAAAGGTAGTTTACATTTATCCCTTCATAGGTGCGTTCCCTTCGCAACATTTGTCCTTCTTTTACCAATGCTGCGGATAAAATTTCCTGTAAAGCAACACCGCCTTTTTCAATACTTTCAATCAACGCACCGCTTGTTAGGTTGGCTTCTTTGATGGAAGTTTTCAAGGCATACACCGGCATATTGTCGGGGCGTTTGGCATAAGTGGCACTCAGGTAAACTGCGCCCTGTGCTTTTTTGGTGATACTTTGTATAAATTCACCTGTGTTGCTGCTTCCGCTGGCGTTGTGGGCTTCATCATAAATTAATAACCCGCTTTCTGAAATAGCAGAAATAAATAAGGGTTTCAATGGTTTTTTCTCGGCACTGGATAGTTGAGAATAGGTGCAAACCACAAAATCATATTTACCGGGCAAACGCTTGTCTTTAAAAATTGCCTGTTGTTCGGTTGGCGGCAAAGCCTGGTAAACTACGTTTCCTTCTTCGTCCTTAATATCGGTTTTGCTGTCGCGCCCGTTTACAATAAACGGCACTAAATCAGCAGAGCCGATTGCAACCAAATCACGATACAAGTCTGAAAACAGATTCGGTTTTTCGGTAAAGAAAACAGGGCGCAATTTTTCAATTACTCCGTAACGAATAATAGCGGCAGCTTGTCTGCCTTTTCCTATTCCGGTTTGGTCAGAAATAATCAAACCTTCTCCGTAGGCTTCTATATTATAGATAGCTACTGCAACAGCATCAATCTGTTCGGCAGCAAGGGCGCGACATAAATCAATGCGGCTTGCATATTGCAGGCGGTCAGCTACAAAGCCTACCACATCACCACCAATTAAATCTTTAATTTTATTAATAGCTTCATGTGTTTCGTAGCCCATACTATCCGGCACATCCACTTCAAGGCTGTGGCAGCTTTCAGAAACAGGGATGTAAGGCATTCCGAGCGTGGTATCGCTTACGGGTCTGCCCCAGTTGTCGTAGATGGTGATTTTTTTTGCGTGTTTCATTTATTTTCTTTTACTTTGCTCAAATTCAATTCGCAGAAATTGTGATTTGCTTTCAGATTGTATCTTTGTGTTAAGAAACAAAGGGAACAAGCCTGGTTGATTAATTTCTTCCGGGTTTTGTTTTTTATTAAACTTGCAGCATGAATCAACTACCGGAACTTCCAAAATTTTTAATTTGCGATACACATACCGAAGCGGAACGCTGTTTTGTTTTACACACAGGCTTTCCGCGTTTTCTGGCTGAATGCCTTGTTGGTTTATCGGACAATGACTTTGCTGTGATAAGAAGGCTTTGGCTTGAAAAGGTTGGCGACCCTTTAATTTACAAGCGGGTGATGGTAGATGCCAAACCTGAGTTTCTTTGTATTGTGGATGCTTATGAGAGCATGGATGAAAACACGATGCAGCCGCAACAAATATCACAAAAATTTGAAGCAACAGGACAAGCCCTGTTAGAAACGTTAGATAAAATGGCGATATGGTATTATAATGAGATTGCATCTTATTGATTTATAAAATACCAAACAGGTTTATATCTTTATAGCTATCGCTTTGTGCTATCTGGGCTTCAATCCAGTCATAATAAAACTTCTCTGCTTTCTTCACTTTAACAACCCTTATTGTAACTTTTACAATATATTTTTCCTGATTAATAAAAACGTATTCGTTTAGAAAATTATAGTAGCCAAGAATGTCTGCCGCATCTGTCGGTTTTCGCTTACCAACCCCTGTGAATTTTGCCCGTTCTATTATATTGTCAATCTTTTTTAAAACAACTATGCTTTGATAGTTTGTTCTATTGGAATACAAAGAGTGTCGCAAACCGCTAATGGTTAGAATTATTGGTATTGATTTCCAATAATTAAAAACAGGCTTCCCTTTATGGTGTTTTTTAAAATATTTGACAGCCTCTTCCTTTTGTTTTTTGTTTGTCAAATGCAACCATTTAGAATCTGTAATTTTAACCACCTCATTCTGAATATTCCCTAACCCAAAACTCAACAACTCCAACTCCACTGCCACAGCTTCCGCTTCCAATTCAAGTTGCAATGATTCAGCATCACCGGAAATAACAAATTTCGCAACCCTTTTATAGTAAGTTTCAAAATCGTGAATGGTTGCATCTTGTGTTTTGGAATAAAGCGGGGGATAACCACCGGGAACGGGTTTGCGCCCGTCAATTAAAATCACGCGAACATCAAAACTTGTTCCCATGCGGCTATACAATTTGCCGTCAATGTTCAGCACATCTAAAACGTTGTAATGTTTGTGCAGGTAACTAAAAAATAAGCGGTTTTTACCGGCTTGTATTCTGCCCTGTGCATCCCAGGTTGTGTTGCCGCCAATAATTATTGCAGCCCGCCCGCTATCCTTCATGGTGTCGAGTGCGCGGATGCTCATAAGGTGGTCGAGTTCGGTAATTTTAAAGCCGTCAAATGTTCTTGCTTCAGGCAACTTGCCAAAGGGCGGGTTGGTAATTACGGCATCAAAAATGGCATCATAATTTAAAAACTGTGTCCAGTCTTTTGTGCCGTCAAAGGCAAGAGTTTGATAATAATTTTGTTGATGAAGGTTGGCGTTTCGGACTTCATCAATATCATTTACGATAAAACTTTGTGTGTCGCTTGCAATGGTTAGCATTCCGTTACCTGCCGATGGTTCAAAAAATCTACCCTCCAGTGGATTGTGTCCACTTTTATCAATACCGCAAAACACTCCCATCATATAAGCGATAGGTGCGGGGGTGCTGTATTGCTGCAATAACATACTGTGGCTGGTGCGGTGGCTAAGATTGCCCTGATAGCTGTATAACTCCACAATTTTATCAAACCGTTCACGCACCGTTCCGGGATTATGCGCTAATTCACGGGCTAACTCCACTACCGCCAACTCCGCAAGTTCTTTAATCAGGTTTTGGTTGTTTATTTCATAAGCCGCTGCCAATTTCTCCAACTGGTCTTTGCGTAAAGCATTTATTCGCTGTTTTCGCTCAATAGCCGATTGAAGCAACTCTTTTACGTTGCTTACAAATTTTCCGTATGAGGGTTTGAAGGGCATTATCGTAGAGGAACGGGTAAAAACTGTTTAATAAATTCGGCTTTATTATCGGGCTGGCTTCCGTTCCATCGGTTAATGCTTTCATTGGCAAAATGCACCAATGGAAAATTTTTCCATCCCGGCATATCGAAAAGTGATTCAAAATCTGTAACCTGAAAAAGATGAAAATTTTCATAGAAAATAATCATGTCGCTAATCTGTTGCTGATTATGCTGAACAATTCCTTCGCCTTTATAATTCATCAGAATTTTAAGGATTGCATCAACGGTTTCAGGCTTAGCATAAATACTCATGGGCGGTGATTTCCGTCCGTCTGAGAGCGTAGTTAGTTTACTCTTGTCAAACGTGAGCATCTCCGGTGTAAGTCCGAAATTGAATACATCGGTATCAACTGTAATTCCTTCACCATAACGTGCAAGGCAAATAGCATAACCCAGCCAGCGCATAAGGTTTCCTTCCTGATATTGCTTTACATTACTCGAAGGATATTTTGAGATTTTCTCATAACACTCCTTTACTAAGGGGTGTTGATTTATTTCTGTGTAATCAAAAATGATTGGGTTAAATCCGTGCTTTTTCCAATTATCTTTCCACAGGTCAACAAGCCCGGTGTAATAATGACCGTAATCAGGTATCTCGATATGAAACGCATATACATTCATTGGATTAAGCTGTAATAGCGGGGGCGTGTGTAAAAGCGTTGTTCTTTAATTTATCGCGGTAGTGTTGGATGGCAATTTCTTTTCGCATAAAAAAGGCTTCGCCCCACAGAAACTCATTTTGTGTAAATTGAATGAGCGTAAATCCTGCCTTATCTAAAAAATCGGTGAGTTGTGTAAGTTTTGCACATCCTTCAAAGATTTCATCCAGATTGGCTTCGGTAATAATATAGTCAATAGTTTTTAGTGTTTTTTTTGCGCCTTTCAAAACCTCTAACTCAAAACCCTGCGTGTCCATTACTAACACATTACAGTCTGCATAACGATAACTGTCAAGGGTTACAACCTTTACAGTTTCAGAAACATCAAACGGGATGTGGGGATAAAACTCTGTGTGCAATTTAGGCTGAAGCAGTGAAGAACTCATTCCCCCGTTTTTTACTTCAACAAACATTGGCATTTCACATTCTTTTTTGCCAAGCGCAACCGGGTGGCAAGTAACACCATCAAAAGGAGCTACGTTTTTAAGCAGCTTTTCAAAATTGCTTTTAAGCGGCTCAAAAAAAACAACCTTGTTAATTCCAAGGTCGCTGTAAATTTTCATTTCAACCCCGTCATACCCGCCAACATGCAATAGCCCTTTTATTTTTAGGTTAAATCGCTGCTTTACATTCATCAGCAATTCGTCAACAAAGAAATCTTCTTCAAACCTGTTTTCGGTTTTCTTTGTGTGGGTGGTTTCCGGTTCAAACCTGTCGGGAAGTGGTAAAGCATTTGCACGGGCTATAAAATGCTGGTAAAGTGCATATACATTTGAATACATATCTCCGCTGTTTTCAAAGCCGCCAATATGCTTACACATTTCATCTTTGAAATAACCGTAGAGCCTGTGCCATGTTTCCTGCTTCCATTGAAGTTGATGGACTTTATGGATGCCGAAACGCTCATGCACGGCATACATTGGGTATTTACCTATTAATGGATAACACACAATCCAGTAATCCCAAAAACATTCACCCATACAGTAAATGCGGTTTTCGGGATATAGGGCTGCATTTTGTTTGTTGAGCGCGAAAAAGTCAATACCATACGGCTCATAGCTCATGTTACGCTTGTTGGTTTGATAGTTCCATCGTTTACCAAGGATGAAATGTGTTTTTGCCCCTTCTTCTATTGCCTGCATAATATCATGTTCGGGCAATAATTCAATATCGCTGTTAATCAGCAGGCAGGTTTCATGTTCAGTTTGTTGCCTGAAGCAATTAATCATGTGCGTAATCTTTACCAATGGACGGTTAAAGTCAGCCAGCCCGGTTTCATCTGGATTGGAAACCGGAATAAACTCAACCAGTTCTGCGAACGCTTGCAGCTTTTCTATTTCAGCAGGCGTATTAAATGATTGCACTTTATTTCCCAGCGCAATCCATGAATTAACGGCATCAAGTTGTATGTCTGCATTGTGGTGGCTGGGAGAAAGGGAGGTAATAAATAACATTATACGGGGATTTTATCGGTTTTGAAAATATGATTGTATTGTTTCGGAAATTCTTTGAGCAGGCGGGATTTAACACGCTCAATATAGTCGGGATTTTTCTTGCAATCGCCCCACAGGTGGGTAAATGCTGTTTCGGGATTTGAAATTTTATCAAGGTCAGCCGCCAAGGTTTCAACCTTTAATTTATTCCGGTTAATGAGGCAGGCTAAAAAATATTGCTCCATAAACATATTCACCATTGCGGTTTGACGGAGCGGGTTTACATCACCGGCAATTTTTGATAAATATTGGTCAGCGGCTTGCTTCCATTCTTTAATTAATGAAATATCATTAAAGCCCATAATTCCAAAATTCCACGAAGTAGTTGAATGGTTTTTCAAGATAACTGCGGGGGTGTTCTTACCTTCAATTTCTATCATCTTATCATACTGCGCTGCGCGATGCGGAAAGTCCTGACTTTGGAAATAAAGGGGGGCATTTGCAATAGTGTCAGGTAATTTTTGCCATAGAATAAAATCGTTGTCAATATGAACAAACGGTCCATTCTGAAGGCTGCACGAATAGATTTTAGCCATCGCCCACAGATCGGGCGAGAGTGTTTTATTCAGCTTATTAAGCCTGATTACGTTCATGTCAAATTGCAGGTTGTATTTTTTAACCAGCAATTCATATCCTTCCTGGTCTGTGCATAGCTCTACTATATTGAAATGCTTTTTAGCATATTCAAGTGATAAAGCAAGTGTTGCAGCCAGTTCATCGAGGTTTCGATAACCGGCTGCATCACTCTTTGGATTCCAATAGGTGAATACCGCTTTCCGCATGTTTTTCAGATTTTATAACCAGCCATCACCGGGTAAGGTGTTAGGATATGCGCTTACTACGACATCAATGATTCTTGTTTTTGATGTAGAACCGTCTGTGAGAGTAAAAATAAGGCGGTATGTTCCGGGAAGAATAACTGATTTAATCTTAGCATGAAATAGTAAAACACTATTATCGGCAGTAACAGCCTTCGTGGTCTGTGCAGGCGACATAGCATTAAAAAAACCGTTAGAGTCGGTAAAGTTTGCTGTTGCTGTGCTTGTATAACCATTACGCCCGAAATACCCTTGTATAGCTATATAACCTCCCTGAACGTTTGAATCCTGAAAAGAAGAAGATGCGGGCCACTGATTAACAAGTCCGATACTTCCGCTTAATGCAAGAACATCCCATGTAGCCGCACTAAATGTGCCGGTAGAGCTTGTTCCCCATGTAAGGGTATCAAACTTGTAGGGTTGTTTGTTAATTGTCAGAATGTTGTTCTGAATACTGTTATTAGCTTCATTAAATATAGCTGCCGCTACAATGTAGTCTGCAATGGTTATTGCAACACTGCCGCCAAGAGGAACAATTTGTGCCATGATGTTTGTTTGTTTTAGTTTGTATTAATTGTTTAATTGTTTGTATTTAACCAAGGAATATGCGGCTTTGCCCATGTTATTACTTTGTCAATGGTGAAGCCCATTACACCGTTTACAACACAAATCAGCATCAGCCAGTCGCTTGTAATAACTATTTGCCAATCGTCAGGGGTTACAAACGCGAGAAAACGGATAAGTAAAAGGTTAGCGGCAACCGACAAGAACACTTTTCTAAAGTTGCGTTTCCAAAAATATTTTTTTGAATACTCGTTGGGTGAGTTCGGGTTTTGCTTTATCCCTTTATCCACTTCAAGTATGGTATTTATAGCAGCTCCAAGAAGCGAAAAGATTGTTGCAGCAATGTAAAGCGCAATAGGTGTAGCACCCAGCAATAAGCCGGTAACAGTAACTATTACTACTGTTGTATCTCTTTCCGCTGGCTGTGCTACTGTTAAGTAAGCACAGGCGAATAGCATTACAAAAAATAACAGGATGCTGATTTTAGTTGTGTTGTCTATTTTCATTGGTTTAGTCTTTGCTTATTTTGGCTATGTCAACTTTTATTGCAGAGAGCTGGTCAAAAATTTTGTTCATCCGCGAATCCATCTTATCCTGAAACTCCACCATTTTATTTTCAAGAACATGGTGAAGGTGTTGGCGGTCGGTAATAGACTTTTCAGTGGAGTTCTCTAATTTTTTTATACTTTCTTCCAGTGTTACCAATGCTTCAGTAGTGGTGTTCCGCAGGTGCGTATGTTCACTTTGCAGTTGACGGAAATCAATTTCCTTTACAAAAGCATTGCAGGCAGTTTTAAGAACTTGTATTTCGTTGCGTTGCGAAACAAATACATCAATCAGCTTCCATATAGTGCCAAGCATGGCGGCAACTCCGATAAAAACTGCTGCCGCTCTACCTATTAATTCCAAGTCGTTCATATATCTTATTGCGTTCATTTGTGGATAGTGTCCACTATTTTGGTTTGTTAAAAAATACCCGTTTCACACCCCAGCCGAAAAAAAAAAGTGCGCCAATGCCTGCGGCTGTTTTTCCGGGGTTGGCTTTTGCAGCATCTACCGCTTTGCCTGTTTCTTTAATTACTTCCTGTGCTACTTTCTTAATTCCTGAATAAGCATAGCTTTCAATTCGTGAAAGCCAGCCTTTCTCAAACTCAGGTTTGTTCAGGGATTTATAGTAATCCTTTCTCCATCTCTTTATTTTCTCAAACAAGTCTGCTGGGTCCGCTGAATTGATAATTCCAATCTCACTTGCATCAATCGGTAAGGTTATTTTCTTGCCGGTTGTTTCGGTCAACATTCTACCAACCGTTCCGGGACTATGTTGAATGTTGGCATCGTAAATAATTTCGGCAATGCTTTGATCCGTGATGGTGTCGCCTTTTAATGGTAAATCCCAAAAAGCATTTTTAAAAATCTTTAAAGCAGTTTCATAAGGAAGTGCTTTCATTTCGGCTGCTGTTACTGGTCCGCCTTTCCATGCAGCAAGTGTAGGAGCTGCCACACCGAAGTTTGTTCCTACCAAAACAACACTACCGCCAATAGGTGAAATTGCTTTACCTGCTTTATCAAACTTAGCCCATGCGGTTTTATTACCGTTCACAGCAAGCCAGTTTCCTAAATCTTTAGGATTAGCAGTATAGCCGCCTTCATACTGCTTTACTTTTGCCTGTGCTATTTTAAATTCTGCCATTGTCTTATGCCGCTTCCTGTAAAACTTCCTGTTCTTCTTTTTTTGATTTTGCTTTAAAGCTGTCTTTGTTTTGCCATATCAAACCAACTACAAGCAGTCCGCCTGCGGCAATAGCTATCTTTCCTGCATTGTCGCCAAGCTGGTCAAGTATGCCGCCTTTTTCAGCGTTTATCTTGTCATTTTCCTGTTGTGATTTTATGATTTCAACTTTGCTTTCCTTCAACTCAGAAATAGTTCCATCTTTTTTCAGGGCAGCCTCTTCAAACTTTTTAGCACCTTCAACATCGCCTGCGGCTCTCCGCACTTCGGCTTGTTTATACAGCTCTGCTTTGTCTTTTTCTTCCGAAGCAATGCTTTTATCAATGTCTGAATTAGCCTTGGTTACATCGGCATTGTCAAGTGCCGTTGGTTTGGCATTGGTAACAATAAGCGCAGCCATCACCACCAGTGCGGCTGTGGCTACAACTGCACCCGCTATTAATAATACAGAGCCACTGATAACAAGCCCTAATCCTTCATCATCAGTATTGCCCAACGCCCACGATTTAAAAGAAGCAAACAGTTTTTTAGCCTTGTCCATTGCGGCATCTTTTGCTTCAGTAATAAGGCGGGCTGCTTTAAGTGTAGGATTGTTTTTGTATGCCGCCTGCCTTTTTTCGTAATTGGTTTTTACACGTTTCCATGTGGTGTATAATTTCAGGTAATCTTGCCCGAATTTATCTGCGGCTGCTTTGTCCTTAAACAAACCATACGGACCTTTATAGTTTGGTATTGCTTGTTGTTTTTTCAACTCAACAGAATGTGCCGACATGCGGCTTACCATTGTATTGATAACCTTGCCTAATTGAGCAAGTTTGGTGAACGTATCGTAATCAACCTGCAACATGGATGAAAATTCATCTTTTGAGTTTGCAGGAATTTGAGCGGTTTGGTTATCAACTTTAACCGTAACCGTTTTCGGTTGCAACCTTGGTCCTTTTTTTGCCTGAAGCAAAAACAGTTTATCAAAATCCTTTTGGTCAACAACCGAATCTTTTCCGTAATACTTTTGCAGGGCAAGCAATGTGTTTCTGCCAAAGTCGCCATCGGTATTTAAACCCGCTCCTTCAGTGTTCAGCATCACCTGTAATTTTATTACCTGTGTTCCTTTGCTTCCCTTTTGTAAAGGAAACTTATCATCGCCTACTCCCCTTAAACAACAGCCTTGCAGCCAGTTTTTATATGCTAATTCGCTCATGTTATTTTAATTTTTTATTAAGTTTTAACTGTGCATTAGTCATATAGGCTTGTGTTGCCGCAGTTTGCTGGACTACACTTGCACCATACACATAATAATCGGGGATGTTGAGCGTATAAACTACTTTGGTAGTTCCTGCCGGGTCAAGCGGGCTTCCCGCCATTGACGGAAAGCGCAGCTTTGCTACTTCATAATGAACATCATCTGCAAATACAATAACGTTTGCCCAATCAATATCCGCCTGCACCAAATAATCGGGAGCGGCAGAATAAACCTGACTAACACCTTTTGAACGATAGGCGTGTGCCGCAAAAGCAAGCGCAAAGAACGCTGCCATTGCAGGTGCTTTGTCTTGGTTGGATGTATCTACAAATAGAACGTTCATTTTATTTCAAAAAGCCTTTGTATTGGCGGATTAGTTTTGCATTTTCAGGTTTTTGGAGCTTTGCACTTAACTCAATTATTTCTTCGGGCGTAAATGCCTTTTGAAAATTGGTGAGAGCTGCGGCTACTTCTCCTTGTTGTTTTGCATCTTTTCCGATGCAGTCAATTTCGTATAACATGGTATCGGTTTTTAAGTGGTTGCTGTTGTTTCGGCTGTTTTTGCTTCTTCTGCGGCTGTGCGGGCTTTCATTTCATTGTCCAGCACTTGATAAATGTCAACTGCCGCTTCAGGTGAAAATAATCCGTCCTTATCAAACATGCTTAATGTTACTTTCAGGAAAAGTTTAAATTCATCCAGTGTCATTACCTTGCAGGCTGCGATTAACAGAAGGATGTTTTTCTTATGGTCGGGGTCAAGCCCTGCAAACTCGTCTTTTGCGTCTGCGGGTTTTGGTGCAGCCGGTTGCGGAGCTGCGGGTTCGCTGGCAGCTTCGGTTTTTTCTTCAATCTTCTTTTCGCTTTCAGGGAAAAGGTTTTCCTGAATTACTTCTTTCGGAATGCCGATACCTTCCAGCACCCAAGGATTTTTTTGAACGGCACGTTCAAGCCCTGTTCCAAAAGCAGAGCCAATGATGTTGCTCCATTTTTCAGCAAAACTTTTGTTCTTTTCTTCCAGTCCTGCCAGTTGTTTGCTTCCAACGGCAATGGTTTCTATCAACTCCTGTTTTTCTTTTTCAACATCTTCCAGCTCTTTGTTAAGCAAAGCAAGTTTTTTGTCAAACTCGGCTTGTTGCTTATCAAGTGCCGCCTGATGGCGAAGCTCTGTAAGTTGATTTTGTAAAAGCTGTAATTGGTTTGCGCCCGGTTCTGTTAAAGTGGCTAATCTTTCATCCACAACTTTTTTCATGGCTTCTACCGCCTGTTCGGTGGTAGATTTTTCTTCGGGGTTGCCTAAACTGGTTGTTTCTTCCAGCTTAACTTCGCATTCTTCAACGCATGGTCCTTTCTTGTCGGCTGAAGGCATGATACGAATTTTTAAAGCGGTTGCACCATCGCGTATAGCACGGTTTACATAGGTATAGAAATCGGTTTCGCTGGTTGTAGGCGGGTAAGTAGTTCCCAGCCACATAGCAGCAATGTATTTACGCGAGATGTGAATATGTCGTCCGTCTTTTACAGACTTAAACATATCCACCAAATCAGGATATTTTGCTTTTAGTTCTTTGGTAGTCATTAGTTATCGGTTTTTTTATCGGTTTGTAATAATTCTTTTAATTCCTGCATAAGAATTTCTCTCCTTCTCAAAATTTCTTCCTTTGAAATATCTTGCTCACCATCTGGAACGATGCGTAAAAATTCTACATCAATATTGGCAAGTTGTGATACTTGTATTTGACCTGTGAATATCTGATAGCGGTAGGCTACATGATTTTGATATTCGGCAGGGTTTGGGAAGTTTATAAACTCATCGCTTGAAAAAATTGTAAGTCCAACGGCAAACGTTGCGTTTAATAAAAGATAGTATTCATTATTAGCATTAAGATTAAGCGATTGTGCTGCCAAGTCTTTAAAATAAACAGGTTTGCAGGTGTAACTCTTTACACCTAACTGTTTCATTTTAATAGCCACATATTGCAGTATATCAAACATGCTGTTTAGTTAAATCCGTAATCGGTATTAGGAACATCAATCGTGCTGTCGGTAATGTCTTCCAGCACTTCAAAATAATAGGTAGCGTTATAGTTGGTGGCACAGCTTTTTGTAACTGCAAAACCACTTACAACACTGTTTGACAATACATCTACATCGCATTTGCGGTATCCGAATTTGCCCTCAAACGTTGCTAAATTCTGAACCAATACATCACCCTGAAAAAGAGTTTCCCTGTCGCTGTTTACTTTCAGTGTTGTATAAAAAACATTTTCGGTTCCAATTCCTGAACGGTTGGCAGAAATATCATAACCGATAATTTTCTTCACGTTGGAAGGAAAACTAAAATCCAACTTCTGCATGAACAATGGAGCGTTCTGCATCGGTTGAGTATAAACGATTACTTTTTTTCTTAGCCGCATGGTTCATAATGTTTTGGATTAATCCTTATTTGTGTTGATAATCCGGTTCGTCCTTTTCATCATTGGACAAATCGAGATACACTTTCACCGTGTAAGCTCCGGTAATGACAAAGCCACCACCATCAAGGTATTTGAATTTCAGCTTAGCACCATTAGCACGTTCGTTGATTTTGTATTTGCGACACATCGGTCCAACCGAAGTGGTGCTGAACAATCTTTTCAATTCATAGCCGGCAGTAAGCACTTCCTGCGAATCAATGGTAAGCGGTGTGTCAAACGTTCCGCCTGTCAGTGAACGGGCATCATTTACTTCAACACTTAACGATATTGTCCGTCTGAAATTGCGGTCAATCTCCTGGTCCATTGTAAAATCACCGCCCACAGCTCCACCGGCAGCAGTAATGTTGAATGAAAAAATCTGTTGGCGTAATTTTCTTAGCGTTGCCATGAATGTATTTTTGAATTAATTGTTCGGTTTTAAAATGGTTTTCGGTTTTAAAGGATGGGAAGTCCCCCGCATTGCTGCGGGGGACTTCGTCCTTTTTAATCAGACCGATAAGAACTGACTAAGCTTTTCCGATTTTAGTTCGGGTTAAGGCTGGTTCCAACAAAGCCCGCTTTGATAAACGGACGGATGTTACCACCACCTAACGGAATGCTTGCAGCTTGCTCAATCTCCAACTCAATCGCAACGTTCGGCTGAATGATAACCGGGTTATCAAAATAAACCAAGCCAAGGGCTACGTTTTGTTTGTTAGTTGTGTCAAAGTTCTGACCACCGTATTCTTTCAGGATTTCTTTGCTGTCATGGCGCAGAGTAACCTGTCCATTAATCACCGCACGGTGAGCAATACCAAAGGCAGCATCACCAACTCCGGCATTCAGCGTTTGTTCATATCCTGTTACGATTTGCAGTCCAAGTGCCAAGAATGGTTTATCGTTGTCAAGTTTTCCTTTGTCAACGTTACCAACTCCAACCGCTTTCTGGTCGCCCGATGTAAACATCTTAACCAATCCCGCAGCTTGCAGTGCAAGTTTGGTTTGGAAGTAATACATGTCAACCATACGGATAGAGCCTTTCGCAAGTGCCTTACGGAACTCAGGAGGGAAAAATCCAAGACGGTTTAACAATTCAACACGGCTGTTCGGGTAAGCTGAAGCAGCTTGTCCTTTAACCGCACCCGCAGAAATCGCACGTTTGAATTTGTTGTATGCTCCGGTTTTGCCTGCTTTTGAGATGGCTCCAAGCAATGCCATTTGACCTTCGGGAGAAATCCCGCTAATCACGGCAGCCGCAACATCGTCCGGCATACCTTCTAATACTTCAGGAGAGATTTCTCCTATTCCTAATAATTGATCCATGATTTCTTAATTTTTATTTACTGTTAGTTTTTTTGTTTGTTTAATTTGCCAAGTCAACCTTTTTTAACTTTTTCATGCTGCCTGTTTTGTCAGCCGCAGATGGTTTTTAAAGCCCGTTAAATCCGGTTGTTTTTTTTGCACCTAACATTTCCGACACACATTAGCGTTGGAATTATCAGCTACGGACATGGTGCAATTCTTGTCCGTAGCACCCACACAGGTAGGCTTAACTATTTTTCTCATCGTGTTTATTTTTAAAAAAGTTTTTATGCGTAAACAACTTCTTCCTCTTCAGCAGAAGCAAGGCTTGCAGCATCTTTGAATGATTCGCGGCTCAACAACGCTTCGTTTTTTCCACCCCAGCGGTTGTTCCAGTTTACGTTTTCAAGTCTTCCAACTCCAGCGCCCGAAACCCAGCCCATACCTTCAACCCAGCCTAAACCGAGTGCAGCTTTTTCAGCAATTTCTCCGGTAGATGGTTTTTCGGCAAGTTCAGTTCCTTTGAAACCGGCATCACGGTCCGCAGCGGCTTTCAGGATAGCCAGTGATTTTGCAACTTCTTCTTTGCTTTCAGGTGTTTGTGTTGTTCCGTCAAATTCAGTTTCACCCAATGAAGGCAGATATTTCGTTGCTTTCGGGTATGCTTTTTTAACTCCGCTTACAACGCCTGTAATCGCCAATCCGTAACCTGCAAACTCACCGATTTCACCCAACATTTTTTCAGTCTGGTCAGTGCTTTTTGCGTATTTGTTACCGTAATAAGCGGCAGCTCCGCCAATACCAACCGAAACGATTGGAGCGGCAAGGGCTTTGAGGCTTTCTTTCCATGCACCGCCTTTCCATGCCAGTCCATCAGCACCGACAGCAGCGGGTTTAAGAATTTTATCAGAAAGCATTGCTATTCCTTTTCCGGCAAAGCAGCCGAGAACGAAATACAGCGGGCGGGTTACTACTTTTGGAACTTCGGAGTTTACAACACCGGCAAATCCGCTGAAGCCCGTGTTAGATTTTTTAACGCCTGTCCCTTTTTTTGCTTTGGTCATTTTGGTTGGTGTTTTTTGTTTGTTAGTAATTGATTGTTTATTGATTGGTGATTATTGTTACAGTGGATTGTGTCCACTTTTTATGAAAATGTTACTGCTTTGATTTTTGCTTTTGTTTTCGCTTTAGCCCTTGGCTTTGCTGTTCCGCTTAATGCCGATTTAGGTTTTGCGGGTGTTGGTTGTTTTGGGTCAAATGCCATCTTTAATCCATAGCCTACAAGCCCTGTAATAAATGCAGCTCCTGCTATTTTAGCTCCGGTGCTGCCAAACATTCCGGCTTCTTCCTGCGAGGCTTTCATTTTTACATCATTCGCCTCAATCGCTTTTATCTCTTCAGGAGAAAAGAACTTATCAGGTGCTTCCGCGAATTGCTGAATATCACCGGGAATAAGGTCCTTGCCTGTTTTGTTTTTGTAAAGCTGATTTGCAGCCGAAACCAATCCGCCTGCGGTTTTCACGCCCTGCGCCACTTTTTCAATAGTGGATGGTTTACCTTCTTCTCCTGAATCATCGTCAGCATCCGCACCCTCTTTTTTGGCTTTCTTTGATTTTTTAACTTTCTTAGGCTTGCTGGCTTTTTTCTGTTTTTTAGCTTCTTTATTCTTTGCACGTTTCGCTTGCCGCTCCGCACGTCTTGCCGCTCTTGAGTCTTTCTCTCCTAATCCGTCAATGCTGGCTTCGTCAAAATCTTCGCCACTCATAACGGGGTCAATAGCGCAATCTAAAGCAGTGTCAATATAATTCTGAACACCCAGCAATCCCTTCATAGAATCGGCTACATCCAATGCGGCATCTGCCACATCTTTAACTGCGTTGGTTGTTGATTCTACTTTATCTTCTTCATCCGGTTCTTCACCTGGAGGAAGGTCGTTAGCACCGTTCTTTTTAAGAAGTTTTGAAAGTGCTGCAATGATGGTAGCGGCTGCGGCTATGCTTGTTCCTATAATAGTATTAGGTTCGCCAAGTCCATAAAATTCCACAAATCCTAAACCTTTCAGAGCTTCAATTTCTTTAATTTTAGGGCTGTATGATTTTTTCTTTTTCCAGCCTTTTTGCAGAGCTTTTGCAAGTTTATCCCTTTTGCCACCTAAAACATCTTCCCAAATCTTAGCGAATTTGTCAGCGGCTTTTTTCTTTCTGTCCCAGAAATCACGCTTTAAGCCATATTTCTGCGCTTCTTCCCAGCTCATAAATCCGGGATAAAGTTTAAGAGCAAGTTTGAAGAAGTTAAGTTTTGAAGCCAACAGGAAACCGTTGCGGGCTGCAATCATCAGGGGGTTAAACTTCTGAGCGAACTTGAAAACCTTTTTAAGTCCCTTTCCTACTTTTTTCCAAAACTTACCTTTCTTTTTCTTTTTGCCATCAAGCCCGTCAATGGTGTTATCCGTATCATACGCACCATTGAGCGAAGTATCATCTTCATCGGCATCACCAAACGCACCGAGCTTACTCATGCGCTCTTCTTCTTTTTCAAGATGCTCAACTGCTTTTTCGCGCTTGTAAGGATTATTCCAGTTTTTCAGGGCGAAATCGCACATCTCCACATGCCTTTTCGCTCCGCCATGATTAGCAACACTGCCGGGATATTTAGCAATATAGTTACGGGTTTTACGGATGTGTTTTTTCATTCCGTTTAACCATTGCGCCTGAATTTCAACAGGCAAAGAAGAAAGTTCTACTTCATCGTTATGACCGTTCAGGATGCTGTCGGTTGCAATCCATGTAGGCTCAAAATCAATTCCGCAAAGAATGCCGTCCAGCACTTCTTCGGGTTTTTCTTCCAAGTCGCTTTCTTCGTTTGCTTCTTCAACAATTTCAGCAGCTTCGGGGCTATCAGCAGCCATGCTTTCCGAAATTTCATCCACTCCCTGATTCACATCAGCATAACCTTCTTCGGCTACTTGCTCTTTGTCTTCTTCCGGTGCGTTGTTTACTTGTTCATCAACAACCTCCATTTGTTGCTCTGCCTGTTGTAAAGGCTCATCGTATTGCGTAGGGGCATCAGGAGCGGGAAGGTTTGCATATTCTTCCATGCCCGGTTGAACCGGATAAGATGAACCACCACTTCCACCCGAAGATGCTGCGGCTGCGGAAGCGGCTGCGGCTGGTGAAATAGGAAATACAGGTGTTGAGCTTGCTGAAGGTGTTGCAGCTTGTATAGCTGCCATTTTTTTGGCAACAATAATTTTTGGAGCGGCTTTTTTAAGCCTGCGTATTCTGCGCTTGGCAATACGTTTAGCTTTTTTGGCTTTGCGTTTTACAAAACGTTTTGTTTTTTTCTTTCTGCCAAGGTCGCCAAGCCCGTCTTCATCGTCAAAAACTCCTTCCAGTTCCAGATCTTCTTCAACGCCATCCAATACATCTTCTGCATCATCAATGCCGTCTAAGTCTTCATCTGAAATTCCTGAAATGCCTGAAAAGCGGGCTTCGGCTTTCGCCAACCTGCCTTCCAGCTTTTTGCGTTTTTCAGCACTCAGGTTTGAGTTTTCAAGAAGTTTGCGAAGAACGCCTGCACGGTGTTGTGCGGCTTTTTTCAAAAAACGTTTTTCGGGAAACCATTTTCCGATTTCACCTAATCCTGAAACATCTTCATTATCAGGACCCGAAAGAAGGGCAATAGGAATACCAGCTAATCCGTTCATTTGTGTAGGTTTTATATTGATGTCTAATTTTCCTGCGGGGTCAAAATCATCGTCAGGCCCGTAAGGTTTTTCGATATTGAAGCCATCCAGCACACAGTCAAGCACAAATTGTTTTTTGCGCTCTTTGTCTTTTACAACAATATACACATGCTGCCAGTCGGATTTGTATTTGCTGATTCTCATGGTAAAAGGAATACCAAGGCAGGTAAGGATGCACCCGATACTAAGTGTATAGCAATCGCAATCCCCAAAACGGTCATTCCACAGGCGGGCGGGGGTGCGGAGCTGTTCCTGTCCGGGTTCGTCATTCTGATACTGAACGTGATTATAGTAGAACGCCCAAATAGTGCGGAGCAATTCCGTCATATCTTCACCTTTCTTCCAGCCGGTTGTTTCTTTCATCAGTTTGGCAATCTTTTCAGTTTGCCAACTGTATTTGTTGATGATGTTCGCCATCTCTTTGATGGTGAGCTTCAGGTTTCCGTCTTTGTGAAGGATGGAATCCTTTTCATCGGCTTTCGGAAAGTATTTATCAAACTCTTTCCCCGGTTGTAATTTGCGCTGATACTTGGCTACCATGTTTTAGATTTTATAGTCAAGTGTTACAGGAAAGTCGATTCCGTAGGCGTGAATAGCCAAATCAACATTTATAGCCCGGTTTGCCGGTTGGCTTCCGAGTAATCGTGCGGTAAAATATTGTGCAGCATCTTTTATGGATGCGCCCAGCTTTTCAATGTTTACATTAAACTTTAAGGTAAGCGGATATTCGCTGGCATTGGCGGTAAGTGTGTGTTCCAGTGTGCTGGCTTCGCTGATGGCAACTGCGGCAGAGCGGTAAGAAACTTTTGCAAGCGGGTGTTGAAAACTTAAAGCTGTTCCTGTGGTGTTGGTGAGTTTGGCGGTAACTTCAAGCGGAAGAAAGGTTTCCATCTTCTTCTTGTCAACATTGTAACTGTTGAAGGGAACGCCAACTTTTATTTTTCCGGGTGCAACTACCAAGGCTTTTGCAGCCACAGCCATATCGTAAAGCTCTTTACCGATGAAGAAAGCTCCTACACCAATAGTTCCGATAAGTAAGTTGCGGGCTGCGGTTCTCAATTTGCTGTTTTTGTTTGTAAAACAGCCGCAAGGTAGAACGGGTAAAAAGAAGAAAACCTGCTTAACTACCTTAAAGTAGCTTAAAGTAGCTTAACAGGTGTATTAAAGATGTTAAAGCATATACTAAAGCTCTTAAAGTAGCTTAAAGCGTGTTAAAGTTGCTTAACAATGTATTGTTAAATAGGAAAAGAGGTAAAAAGGGGGCTATTTTTCGGGAAGGTGTCGGGTAAAACCTGTTTTCACGGAAGCGGATAGATTAAGTTCTTTGTTACAGTTTTTGCATACCATTTCATTGTGCATTTCTTTCTTTGTTTTGGGTTTCAGGCATACTTGGCAGGTGATTGTTTTTTTGCGGGGCATTTTTATCGGTTTGCTGCCGCTAATTTATAGTTTTAGTGGATTGTGTCCACTATTTTATTGCTTTAGTTACATAATTAATCACCTTACGCACGGAGTCCATTTCTTCCACCTTGTCGTCTGCTATGGCGATGTTGAATTTTTGTTCCAGCTTCATTACTATTTCAACCAAGTCAAGCGAATCGGCTGGCAGGTCGGCTATTTTGCTGGTTTGTTTTATTCGCTTTTTGTCAATGTTCATCACATTTGCCATCACGGTTATTACTTTGTCTGCAACGGTTGTTCCGTGCAGGTTTACGGTTTTGTAGTTCTTTTTTTTGCTCATGGTTTTTTGTGTTTACTTTTTAAATAAGTCCTTTAAATCTTCCATTTCAGGAAAGTCAGCAAAGAAGGCATCCCAATCAATGCCGCCCTTTTTATGAACTTCTTCAAAAATGTCTTTAAGAAAGTCTAAATTGTCGGGGCTGGTGCGGTTGGTGTGTTGTTTCTCATAATAAGCTCCGGTGTGTCCGGGCTTCATTTTTGGCAAGGGTTGTTTTAGATACTGTTTCAGCTCTGCATATTCGGTGTTAATGGTTTTCATCACTTCAACACTACCGCCCTTGTCGGGATGGTGTTGCATAGCCAGTTCACGGTAACGTGCCTTGGCTTGCTCTTCGGTCATGGAGTAATGAAAGTATTTCATATTGTCTTTAATTTTTTCGCGCTGCCCTCGCACATTCCGCAATAGCGCCTTCGCGCTACGTGCGGCTAACAGTCAATTACCGCAAGTCGCAGGAAACGACCAGCGGCAATTTTGGTGTTATAGGAAATTTTTAAAAATTATCCTCAATCCACTTTTCAATAGTATCTTTTGCCATCTGTTCTGTATTGTTAGGTGTTTCTGGCTTATTAACTTGAATACACATAACGAGAAACTTTATAGCCTGTTCTTTATCTCCATTCATCCATTTGGCAAAGATTGTTTCTGTGCCACTCATTGTTGTTCCGTATATTGGTTTCAATTTATTCATCGTATTAATTTTTAAAAACTATCCTATAACAGCACATACACGCTATTTTTCCACCCTCAATCCAACGCTCACAGCGTGTATCTGCAAAACGTTA
>JAGVLY010000027.1 GCA_020054035.1 Bacteroidia bacterium
CGAAGGTTGGAATAAGCAGAAAAAAATAACGCGACAAATTTGTCGCATTATAAATATTTACATATTATTGCTTGGTATTTTTAACAGCGCAAGCCGAAAAGCTGAATAAAGAGTAGGCAACCAAAACTAAAAATAAATGAAAAATGTACTATCAATTGCCGCCATAGCTATCATAATGGCATTATTTACTTCTTGTGAAAAAGAAAAACAATGTGGACATTGTGAATGTATTCCAAATGTTCCATCACATAATACAGTATGTGGTTCTGATTATCAAACGTTAAAAGATAATTGTATAAACACAGGATGTGATTGGATAGAAGATGATGCCAATTAAGGTATTACTCTGATTAATAATCAGCAATTTCAAACAGCAAACCTCACCCCAAAAGTGGGGTTTGTTATTTTCAAACAATTCTTATCTTGCCCACACTTTTCACTTGTGAATTGAAAACTTTTGACTTAACAAATGAATCTTTCCTTCTCTGATTACCTCATCATCAGCCTGTACTTTGTATTTGTGCTGGGCATTGGTTTCCTGATCAAGCGCAAAGTAAAAACCAGCAATGATTTTCTGATGAGCAACCGCAGCATTCCGCTGTGGATAACAAGTCTGGCATTTATCTCTGCTAATCTTGGTGCGCAAGAAGTAATTGGCATGGCAGCATCGGGTGCCAAGTATGGAATCATGACTTCGCATTTTTACTGGCTGGGTGCTATTCCTGCCATGGTGTTCCTTGGTATTTTTATGATGCCGTTTTATTATGGCAGCCGTGCCCGCTCCGTTCCTGAATATCTGGCATTGAGATTTGATGACAAGACACGCAGCTTTAATGCAGTTGCCTTTGCATTGATGACTATATTTTCATCCGGCATTTCATTGTATGCCTTGGCATTGTTACTGAAAGTTATCCTCGGTTGGAGCTTTGAGTTTTCTGTTTTTATGGCAGCAGGAATTGTGTTGATCTATACTTTTCTGGGTGGACTAACCAGCGCAGTTTATAACGAAGTGCTTCAATTCTTTCTCATTGTATTGGGCATTGCACCTGTTGTTTTTATTGGTCTTCGGGAAGCCGGAGGATGGGAAGGCATCTCCTCTACCCTGCCTGCTGCCATGACGCATACATGGACGCATATGGGCTCTGCTGACGACAACCCGATGGGCGTAAATATGTGGAGCATGATGATGGGATTGGGCTTTGTTATGTCGTTCGGTTATTGGTGTACTGATTTTCTTGTTGTGCAGCGGGCGATGGTGGCCCGCAATATGTCCGCTGCGCAGCGGACACCGCTGATTGCAGCTTTTCCCAAAATGATGATGCCATTCATTGTCATACTACCTGGACTGATAGCCATCGCGCTTACTCATGTTGGAGGAGATTTTGCACTTCCCCTGAAAGAAGACGGACGCACCGATTATGATATGACGCTTCCTGCGCTTATCTCGCATTATTATCCGTCAGGTTTGTTAGGAGTTGGTGTTACCGCCCTGCTGGCTTCCTTTATGTCGGGCATGGCAGGAAATGTAACAGCATTTAACACTGTGCTTACGTTTGATATTTACCAGGCGCATTTCAATAAAAATGCAAGCGATAAACACTACCTCATGGTTGGAAAAGTAGCTACTGTGGTTGGTATCATCGCTTCAATAGGAACAGCCTATCTTGCCAGTGGTTTTAATAATATCAATGATTTCCTGCAATTGGTTTTCAGCTTTGTGAATGCTCCTTTGTTCGCCACCTTCTTTCTCGGTATGTTCTGGAAGCGCACGACAGGGCACGGTGCATTCTGGGGATTGCTGATAGGAACTTTTGCAGCAGCCGTTTTTCATGGTATCACTCTGGCAGAAGGCAAAGGCGCATGGCTGATGGATCCGATCTATGAATTCCGCAGCGGCATGGGACATGCCTTTGCGGTTGCAACGGTAGCATGGGTGGTGTGCTTTATCATGACCATTGTTATCAGTCTGTTTACCAAACCAAAAGAAGAAAAAGAATTAGTCGGGCTGGTTTACAGCCTTACCGAAAAACCAAAAGAAACAGAAACAGCATTTTATAAACGCCCTGTACCGCTTGCAATAGCTATGATAATACTTGGAATAATCCTTAACCTCATTTTCTTCTAATGGAAAAACTCACGGACCTTCGCCTGATTATCGGATTATTTTTCAGCCTATCCGGAATTATTTTATTGGTGAATTACCTTGCTGATATAGATGCAAAATACCCGGAACTAAACCTGTATTCCGGTATTGCTATGCTGGTATTCGGACTGCTGATGTTGTTGTTCTTTTACAAGGGTGATAAAGATAACGCCTGATCGTCATTGCGAACGCAGTGAAGCAATCTCATTTGTTTAAAGATTTCTTCGGGTGAAAAACCCTCGCAATGACTTTACAATAAAGCTTTGTAGTATTCACACACTTTATTCATAACACAGTCCCCGCATTTTGGATTCGTAGGTCTGCAAATTTCCCTGCCAAGAAAAGAAATTGCCATACCTGCCTGCCCCCAATCTTTCTCATCAATTACATTCATGAGTTGCTGTTCAATCTTCTTCGGGTCTGTACCCGTTGCAATTCCTAAACGGGGCGCTACGCGAACCACATGCAGGTCAACAATTATTCCTTCTGCTTTTTTGCCCGATTCACGCATGATAACGTTGGCTGATTTCCTACCAATGCCGGGCAAGGCAGTCAGCCCTTCCATAGTAAGCGGAATATTCTTGTCCTCTTTTATGGTTTGCGATAAAGTCATTAGCCATTTTGTTTTATTACCAAAATTGCGCACACCGCTTATGTAGCGAAAAAGCCCTTCTGCATCTGCCCTTGCCAGTGAAGCCATATCAGGATAAGCCTCAAACAGCGGAATAGCAACCTGATTAATGTGTTTATCCGAATCCTGTGCCGACAATACCACCATCACTACCAACTGATAAAGATTTTCATAATCCAGCGGATGCTTTTTGTCTTTGTATTTAGCGATGAGCGGCTTTATTTCCTTGCTCCAGTCTATTTGATTTGCCATGATAAAATTTAAACTTTGCGTCTTAGCGACTCTGCGGTGAAATTATATTTTTTTCGGCAAGGTTGTTGTAAACCGTTTAACAAACATTAACAGAAAAACTTTCGCCACAGGATTAACAGTATCTAATTTTGAAACGGATTTAGCTAAAACATTAGAACCATGAAAGCATTTATCTTCAAAACTTCGCTTGCCTCATTACTGGGAGTATTTGCGTTAAGTATTGCCGTGTTTTCAAAAACAACTAACTTCGGCTTACCTTTTTATAAGCTGCAAAATGACGGAATTGCGGCTGCTCCTTTTGAAGAATTTACAGTGAATGTTTATCCCAATCCCAACAACGGAAAGTTTGATATTCTTACTACCGGCCAGGGCGAAATAAAAGAAGTAATGATCTACAATATTATTGGCGAAAAGGTTTTTCACCAATTGTTTGATAATGTAAACCTGAAAGCTGATATATCCGGGCTAGACAAAGGCTTATATATGCTGCAGGTTTATAACAAGTCGCAGAATAAAATGCTTACAAAGCGTTTTTATATTGAGTAAAGTGTGGGTGGGTTTAAAGTCGGGAAAAGAGGAATGAGCAATCGTTCCTCTTTTCTTTTTGGATAAAGTAGTCAGCTAAAAATTACGGCTTCAGAAATTTCAAAATCTCGGTTTCATAAATAGATTGCGTTACCGAAATATCACCATTCTTGAAATAGAATACACCACCCCATCCATAGGTTTTCTTTTCATAAACGGTAACGTTACCCGAGCGGTTCATTACGTAACGTTTAATAGTGCAATCTTTTTCTTTCAGTGTTTCTTCGGTAAGTCCCTCTGGATAAATACGTGAGAGGTCTGAAAGGAACTGAGCTCTTTTATCAGCTTCACTCATTCCTGAGTTCTTGGTTTTTGATTGCGCATCAAGGAACTGTTGTTTGCGTTGTTCAGCATCCAGCAATTTTGCATTTTCCTGATTCTTAGCATTCTCTCTGGCTTTAGCTTCGGCTTCTTCACGTAAACGTCTTGCTTCCGCCTGTTTCAAGGCTTCTTCCATTTGTTTCTGGAGGGCAGCGTCTTGTGCTGCCTGGCGGTCAGCCTCAGCTTTAGCTCTTGCATCTGCTTCCATTTTCAGACGCTTTTCATTTTCTTTGCGTTCAAATTCTGCTTCTGCATCTGCTATTGCTTTAGCCTTGGCTTCAGCTTCGGCTTTCAGTCGTTGCTCTTCGGCAATTCTGGCGGCTTCAGCTTTTGCTTTGGCATCCGCTTCCTCTTTCAACTTCTTCTCTGCTGCCAAGCGTTTTTCTTCTTCCAACTTGGCTGCTGCTGCTGCTGCTGCATTTTTCTTTTCTTCTTCTATGCGCTTTGCATCAGCGGTGCGCTTCTCCTCTTCCATTTTGGCGGCAGCTGCGGCTGCGGCTGCGGCTTTCTTTTCTTCTTCAATTCGGTTTTGTTCGGCTATACGTTTTTCTTCTTCGAGCTTGGCAGCAGCCGCTGCAGCGGCTGCTGCTTTCTTCTCTTCTTCAATTTGTTTAGCTTCTGCATCACGCTTTTCCTGTTCCATTTTGGCTGCGGCTGCAGCTGCGGCTGCGGCTTTTTGTTCTTCTATCAGGCGAACTTCTTCTTTTGCACGTCTTTCCTGTTCTATAGCAGCAGCGGCAGCAGCTGCTGCTGCTTTCTTCTCTTCTTCTACTTTCTTTTCCTCCAGAATGCGTTTTTCTTCGGCTGCAGCAGCGGCAGCAGCAACAATAGCTGCTTGTTTTTCTTCTTCAATGCGTTTTTCTTCAATGATGCGCTTTTCTTCAGCCGCAGCTGCTGCGGCTGCCTGAGCTATTGCAACTTGTTTTTCTTCTTCAGCCTTCTTCTCTTCAAAAATTCTTTTTTCTTCGGCTGCAGCAGCTGCCGCTGCTACTTCTGCTGCTTTCTTTTCTTCTGCTATGCGCTTTTCTTCTATCACCCGTTTTTCTTCTTCAATGCGGGCAGCTTCTTCTTTAGCACGAGCTTCTTCTTCAGCTTGTTTCTTTTCTTTATTTGCTTTTTGGGCAGCAATAGCATTTTTATCGGATGGCGGTTTTTGTTGTGGCTTTGAAGTAGTAAAATCAAGACCAAAGAAATTGAAGCCTCCTTTTTTCTCGTCTTCTATGATGTCAATTTTTTCGGCCACTTCTGGAACGGGTTCAAAAACCAAACTGAATTCGTGGGTCAAACCTTTGTATTGCATTACCTGTTTGTTGGGGCAATATTTGATGTTTACAGCTTTAATCACCTTGTATTTAGCACCCGAATAAAGGTCGCGGATAAAGAACTGATCGCCAATACAAAAACCTCCTTCAAATTTTACATCGTTGTGATTGGTGTACTTGAAATGTACAATGGTGTTGGTTTTAGTATTTTCAATTTTCACGATTTCCATAGCACTTGATTCTTTTGCCGTGTATGCCGGATTGAAAATAGAATCGCGCTGCGGTTTAACTGCGGCAACCATTTCAGGTATGGCGAGGTATTCATCTTTCCACTCACCTTCAAACAGGGTACTATCGGCATTGCGGTATTCGCCTTTACCGTTTTTGCCTTTGTTCCATTCGCCTGTAAAGAATGATTTATTGGCAAAGGTCATAGTTCCTTGCCCCTGACGGATATCTTCTTTAAAACCTCCGGTATAAGTTTCACCGCTTGTCCAAGTAAAAGTTCCCTGCCCGTCCATTTTATCGTTCTTGAATTCTCCGGTATATTTTTCGCCCGTCTTGTAAGTGAATGTTCCCTGTCCGTTTTGAGCATCTTCTTGCCATTCGCCTTCGTACTTATCACCATTGATATAGCTAAACGTTCCTTTTCCGCTTTTCTTCCCTTCTTTCCATTCGCCTGAGTATTTGCGGCCATCGGTATAGGTCATGCTTCCCTGCCCGTTCTGGCGACCTTCTTTAAATTCTCCTGTATATTTCTGTCCATCTGGCCAAACAATAGTTGCTGTTCCGTTCAGTTTTCCGCGTGCCCACTCCCCTTCGTATTTGCGACCATCTATGTAGGTCATCACACCTTGTCCTGATTCTTTTCCGTTACTGAAATTACCTACGTATTTCTGTCCATCGGCCCAAGTCATAACGCCTTGTCCGTTTTGCTGGTTAAAATCCCAAGGGCCAACATATTTCTTCCCGTCAGCCCAAGTCATAGTTCCTTGTCCTTTTTTTTGTCCTGCTGCCCATTCGCCTTCGTATTTTCTCCCATCAGGAAAAGTGGCATTTCCCTTTCCTCCACGTAAATCGTCTTTCCACTCTCCACTATAGGTTTCGCCATCAAAATAGGTCATTTCGCCTTTGCCATTCTTTTTGCCGTCAACCCAGTCGCCAACATATTTTTCACCATTAGGCCAAGTAAATGTTCCTTTTCCGTTTTTCTTATCGCCTACCCAGTCTCCTTCATATTTTTGCCCGTCCTGCAAAACGCTGATGCCTTTACCTACACGTTTTCCATCAACAAAAGAGCCGGTGTATTTTTCACCGCTTGGATAAACAAACGTTCCCTCACCGTTTTTGCAATCGCCCGAAATGCAGCCTGATTGCGAGAAGGCAAGAATGTGAGAAAGTGAAAATGTGAGCAGGAGTAACAGTTTCTTCATAGCAATAAAACGTGGAGTGGTTTAGTCCTTGCAAACGTACTATTAAATGTTAAAAAATGGAATATGAAGGAAATTAAAATTTGGTTTAAATTTCTTCAACCTTTTACGGGAACAATAACTTGCGCATTGTACTACGTTTTGGTTGTATTTTAAAAAGAAAAAATAATTCGAAAAATATCTATTCCTGCAAAAAACTAAAACACCATCTTAAACCCCACCCCATAAGGCGTTACCGACATGGAGTAACTCATTTTTGAAAATCGCTTGTAATTGCTTTTATAGATAAGGTAAAACGAGGTATCAAACAGCAATAGAAAAGCCCCCTGAAATACAAGTGACTTTCCATATCCATCCAGCAAGTCGGGGTTCTTTTTTAATCGGGGAGAGTAGTAATCCATGACCATACCGCTGCCGATGTAGAGCACATCCAGAAACATATTCATCAGCATCAGTTTTTCAATTTTTTCCTGTCCGTTACTAAGGGTAAGCAGGTCGTAATTATTGAAGTCCTTACGGTAAACACTTGCCAGTCCAAAGCCTGCAATGGTTGCGTTCACCACATTCCAGTAGATGTTCATGTGGTAGAAATATTTGTTGTAGGGAGCGCTATGGTTGTCCATCAGCGCAAACGAAGTGGCAAAGTTGGCAACACTCCAGCTTGCCAACGTAATGTGCATAGCACGTTGTGATTTTTTGTTGCGCATGTTGTAAGTATCAAACGCCAGTTTGTTTTGCGCTGAAGTATTTTC
>JAGVLY010000068.1 GCA_020054035.1 Bacteroidia bacterium
CACATCCGGACGAACATTTTCATGTTCGCAGGCAAGCAGTTTTCCTGTTCTGCAAAGTCCGGTTTGAACTTCATCTGCAATAAACAACACATTGTTTACTTTACAAAGCTCCGCGCAAGCTGCAAGATAGCCTGCATCAGGAACCATAACTCCGGCTTCTCCTTGTATAGGTTCAACCAGAAATCCTGCAACAGTTTTATCCTGCAAAGCAGTTTCTAATGCCTTTATATCGTTGTAAGGAATTTTTACAAATCCCGGAGTGTATGGGCCAAAACCTCCATAAGAATCAGGATCGGTAGAGGCTGAAACAATACTGATAGTACGCCCGTGAAAGTTTCCTTCGCACACAATAATCTTTGCCTGATTTTCTGCAATTCCTTTTTTCTCGTAAGCCCATTTGCGAGCCAATTTCAATGCAGTTTCAACGGCTTCAGCACCCGTGTTCATGGGCAACACTTTATCATAACCGAAATAAGATGTAATGTATTTCTCATACTTGCCCAACGTATCATTGTAAAATGCACGTGAAGTGAGGGAAAGCTGCTGTGCCTGTTCAATCAGCGCACTCACAATTTTAGGATGATTGTGCCCTTGATTTAAAGCAGAATAAGCTGAAAGAAAATCAAAATATTTTTTGCCTTCAGTATCCCAGACATAAACGCCTTCGCCTTTTGAAAGCACAACAGGCAGCGGATGGTAATTATGCGCTCCGTATTTGTCTTCTAACTCAATGGCTTGCTGTGCCTTTGTTTTTGACTGTACTGTCATTTCCATGTTCTTTACTTTGAGGCAAAGATAGACAAAAGCCGATAGCCTGTCAGCCAACAGATGTTAGTAAATGTTAATACGAAAATGAGGTGGATTAGCGTATTACTTCCCAACCCTTTCTTAGCTTAGCAATAGGGTCAGAAACAATTTTGATAGTGTTGTTGAAAATCAAAGTGGAACGGGTTTCTGTATTATAAGGAAGCCAATTATTATTTTCGCTGTTCGGGTTGCCTGTTCGTGCAAAATTTATCCAAGCATTCTGCATTTTCTTAGACATGTTTTTAACTCTTCGGTTGCTTGAGGCTTTCATAATCAATTTCCCTGCATCGGAATGAAAAGAACTGAAAATAAAAGGAAGCTCAATGCCATGACATGCTCCTAAACCAATCAGGCGGATGGGAAACGAGGTCCAGTCAAAACGGTAGCTGTAAGCCGAAGCAAAATTGCTTTGCGCATCTGCAATTTTGTAAGCCGGAATCTGGAAGATGCCATCGGTAATCATGGAAAGAATAGAGCGGGGAGATGGATACTCGGGATAAAGTCCTGTAATTTCACTGGTGCACTCAGCTTTTCCTGTGCTTTTCATATATTTATTTACCGTCTCTACTTCCGGTTTTATCAATGCTGGTTTTGATTTTGAAAATAAATTAGCCTCATCTTTATTTGTACCAATCATAACCGGTATCCCGCTTGCAAAGCCTTTTGCAATAGCTACTTCGGGATCAAAAGGAAGAAAATCGGTTCCGCTTACCGGAGCAAACGTAATTAAGTCACCTACTTCGGCTATTACTTTTTCAAATAAGCGGTCGCTGGCAGCAAGCAAACTGTCGGCACTGATGGTAAAAAGTTTAGAAATATTTTCGGTAGTAATATTCAGTAGTTTCAGATATTCAGTAGTCATTTTCTTTGCATTGTCAACGCTGGTTTGTCCAACAGAAGCTGCACTTTGCACAATTGCTTTTTGAAACAAACCTTTTGCATCGGGTGATGCCAGCAAAGCCAGAACAGAATTTGCGCCTGCCGATTCTCCGAAAATAGTGATGTTATTCGGATCGCCACCAAATGCTGCTATATTTTCATTCACCCATTTAAGCGCTGCTACCTGATCGCGAAGACCAAGGTTGTTTTCAAACTGCAGTGAATCGTTTTTCAGATGGTCGAGATAAAGAAAACCGAAAGGACCAAGGCGGTAGTTAAATGTTACTACTACCACATCACCGTTTTTGCTCAGTTTGCTTCCGTTATACATTTCGTCAGAACCCGAACCGATGGAGAAACCGCCACCGTGAATCCAAAACATAACCGGTTTTTTCTCCGTCTTTTTCTTTGATGACCATACATTCAGGAAAAGGCAGTCTTCGCTTTTTTTCTCGTTGCTACCCATTGTCAATACGGTTTGCGGTGAAACAGTACCAAATTCAGTTGCATCAACAATACCTTCCCAGTTTTGTACTGGTTGAGGAGATTTAAATCGCAGCGTTTCTATCGGAGCCTGAGCATACCTGATGCCGCGCCACACACGTACATCATTGTCGGTTGTTCCGCGCAGTAAGCCTTGTTGTGTTGAAACGATTAAATCCGTAGTGTCAGGTGTTCCGGCTTGAGATTGAAAATTTAATGCACTGAAGAGTACAGTGCCGAGGAGAATAAAACGCGAAAACATGTGCAGGAGGAATTAATTCGAACTGCAAAGGTCAGAAATTTTCAGCCACTAATTACACTGATTTACACAAATTAAAAATTGGTGGAAATTCGTGTAATTAGTGGCAAAAAAAACAATCAGCTTTCTTTTATTTCTGTATAAGAAAAGGAGAGATTAACAATTCCCTGGTAGTCTTTACCCGCCTGTAGCATATCGGTGTCGCCTGTTTCATACTGCCAGTTTACGGAAACGCTTTTGCTGTTTTCTGTCAGTGCTTCCAGTTTTTGAAAAATGTCTTGCAGGTATTTGGCAGAGGGTGTATTAAAATATTGGAGGTTAATATCTACTGTAGTTTCAGGTGCAGGATCAGCAATGTATTCCTCTAATTGTTTCATCAGCGGGCCGTAAAACAAGGTTGGATCTTGAGGAATGGATTTACCTGAAAGGCTTAACTTCCCCTGTTGCATATCAAACTCAAGCGCAGGGGTTGAATCGGTGGCAGCAATAGAGATTTTGTTTTTCATGGCGTTGCAGGTTTTAAGTTTTTTTGTTCCACCAAATTTAGGAATTTAATTTACCAAATGCTAAATAAAAATATTAATACCTGTTAATAGTTTAGTTTGTTTTCAGGCTTTGTAAATATGAATCTTCAACCTTGTAGCCCAATGCTTTTGCTTTAATTGCAAAGGTTTCGGCATCTTTCATGTTATTCATTTTAAAAGCAGTAACCGATGCTTTAAACCAAGCTTCACCATTAGTTGATTGTAGCTGTATTGCATTCATAAAATCATTTAAAGCGACCTGATAATTTTCCATTTTAAAATAAGCCACACCGCGGTTCATCCATGCCTGAATGTTTTCGGGTTCGCGTTTTATGACTGTATTAAAATCTTCAACTGATTTTTGTGAATTGCCCGAATTAAGGTAGGTAAGTGCCCTGTTGAAATAGAGTTGGGTAAAATTCGGGTCTAACTGTTCAACACGGTTGTAGTCAGCAATTGCTTTGTCGTATTGAAGCAATGTTCCGTGAATATTCCCCCGGTTCATCAATGCTTGAAAGTTATTCGGGTCAAGTGCTAGCGCCTTGTTGTATGCGTCTAACGCTTTATCGTTCTGATTTTTCAGGTTCATCACGTTTCCGAAATTGACATAAATATTCGGGTCTGTTTGATTCATCTTCAGATAAACATCGTAGTCCTTTAGTGCCAGATCATGTTTGCCATTTTGTCCGTAATAGTTACCTCGGTTTTTGTAAGCCACTTCTACGGTGGGGTATTTGCTGATAACATCACTCCAGAGTGTTTCGCTGTTTTTCCAGATGGAAGTGCGCTCATAAGTTATTCGTGCAAAAATCAGAGCCGCAATAAGCAGCACCGCAAAGCCGCCCGATTTAATGGTATTGAACTTTTTATCAAGTTGTGAGAGTGCAAGGCTAATGCAAAAGAACGGACCGATGTAGGCAATATAAGTATAACGGTCGGCCATAATAGCACTACCCACAGAGATAAATTGCAATACCATGGCAACGCTTACTAAGTAAAATGCAAAAGCAAAAAACAATAGTTTGGTCTTCTTCAGTGACCAGAAAACAATCGCTGTTATTACCAGTAAAACAACAGGTGCAAGGTAGAATTGAAGAGGAATACCTCCATTAGCGTCTAAGTTTGGGTAAGGATAAAAAGCTGAAAGTTTAATGGGTGCAAACAGCTTTACTAAGTACATGATGGCACCATAGCTGGCAAACATCACGCGCTGAAAAAGTGTAAACGTATCAAACTCTGCAATGGCTCCCTGCGACTGAATGCGCAGCGCCACAATTCCAAATGATAGTGAGAGAATGAAGAACGGAATTTTCTCCAAAAAGAGTTTTGCTTCCAGTTTTCTTCCTTTCAAAAAATCAAACAGTAGTATGATCACTGGCAGCGTTACCGCCATTGCTTTTGATAGCAGGGAAAGGGTAAAGGCAAGTAAGGCAATCAAATAGAACCACCACTTCCTGGTTTCGGAAAATTTCAGATAGGTGATGAGCGAGAGCAAAAAGAAAAAGGTGTACAACACATCCTTGCGTTCTGCAATCCATGTTACCGACTCCACGTGCATAGGGTGAATGCCGAAGAAGAGAGCAGTAAATCCTGCCACTTCAATTCTTCCGTTGCTGAATAAATAAATGAGTACAAACACCAGCAGCGTGTTGGCTATATGCAGCAATAGGTTGGTACGGTGATACACTTCGGGCTTGTCTAATTTGGCTTTCTGGTAATCCATTGCCAGGGACCAAATCGTAAGCGGATGATAGTTAAGCGATACTTCCTTGGTTTTAAAAATCTCTTTTATGTTTTCAGATTTTGTGCTTTTCAGCAAAGGGTTTTCCAATACATAGCGCGGGTCGTCCCAGTTGGTAAAATCACATTTCAGGGAAGGGGAGAAGCTGACGTAAGTAATGATAAGTACAACTGCAAGCGTTAAGGCAGCAATCAAAAGAGTGGTGTTGCTCTTTTTCTGCTCTGGCTTTGCCTTTTGCGGATTGGGAGTATGTGAAACCTGTTTTGTTTTTTCTTTTTTCATATGCTTACTTCGGCATCACTTTTTTCAATACTGCATAATTAATAAAAGCTGCTGTGGCTGCAATAAGACACAGAAAAAATCCTGCAATAAATGCGAGGGATGATTCGCCTTCCCACAAACCGTTTTGCTTTTTAAAATGAAATAGTTCTTCGGACATATACATATAGCTGAACAGGGTAAGTGTCGAGAAAATGAGCCAGGCATAAAGCAGGTAAATTCCTTTTTGTGTATCGCGGTAAATAAGGTTGGCAATAAAAATCAATACTACATAAATGAGTAAGGTTGCTTTATCAAAATAATCGCTGAACTTACGGCTTTGGTCAGCAGCATCCTGTGGTTGCAGACTTGCATCATACAGGGGATGGAGGGCAAAGTGTGAAAGTGCAAAGAGTGCTATAAATCCGACACTAACAATAATTAGGGAAAGTTTTTTGGGCTGGTTAAGCAGGTTCATGTTTTTGTTTTCAAGATTACAAAATTCTACGAAAATAGTATGTTTTATCTTCTCATGATTTTCCCGTAGGTTTGTTTCTCTGTAAATTCAAGAATTATCAGCATCTTAATAAATAGAATGGAAAACCAAACAAAAATAAAATGTCCAAATTGCGGAACAGCAATAGATGTAGAAGATATACTTTCTCATCAGTTGGAAGAAGGTTTAAAGAAGAAATATAATGCTCAAGTAGCTGAAGAGAAAAAGAAATACGAAAAAGAGTTTGAGGTATTAAATAAAGCTAAAGAAGAATTTGAGCTAAAAAAGAAACAAGAAAATGAGTTGTTTCAGGAACGACTTGAGGTTAAATTAAAAGAAGGGAAAAGGGAATACGAGGAAAAGACCAAGAAAAAATTAATTGAAGAACAATCGGAACAATTTGCTGTACTTCAAAAAGAATTGAATGAAAAGTCCGAACAGCTAAAAGAACTGAATAAATCAAAAGCTGAAATAGAAAAATTAAAAAGAGCGAATACGGAAATTAAAGAGGCTGTTGAAGCTGAATCGCAAAAAAATTAAATCAAATTTTGTCTGAAGAAAAAGAAAAAATAAAAAAGAGTGAAGAAGACAAAAATGAGCTACGCATCAAAGAACTTCAAAAGCAATTAGAAGACCAAAGAATGCTTACAGAAGAAATGAAGCGTAAGCAAGAACAAGGTTCTATGCAGCTACAAGGCGAGGTAATGGAACTGGCAATTGAAGAATGGCTTTCTGAAAAATTTCCTTTGGACACAATTGAAGAAATTAAAAAAGGTGCAAGAGGAGGAGATTGCATTCAAATTGTAAATACAAGAACACACCAGAATTGTGGTTCAATTTATTATGAAAGCAAGAGGACAAAGGATTTTCAGCCATCTTGGATAGAAAAATTCAAAACCGATATCAGAACAAAAGGTGCAAATGTTGGAGTATTGGTTACGGAGGTAATGCCAAGTGATATGGATAGAATGGGGTTGAAAGATGGTATCTGGATTTGTAATTATGAAGAGTTTAAAGGCTTGTGTTCTGTTTTGCGAGAATCGATTATTCAAATAAATAATGCAGTTGCTTCACAAGAAAATAAGGGTGATAAAATGCAAATGCTTTATGATTACTTGACCGGAAATACATTCCGCTTACAAGTAGAAGCTATTGTGGATGGCTTTACTCAAATGAAAATTGATTTGGAAAAAGAGAAAAATGCAATGCAAAGGATTTGGAAGCAACGTGAAAAGCAAATTGAAAAAGTTACTATCAATACCATTGACATGCACGCTTCTATAAGAGGAATTGCAGGAAATGCTATTCAATCTGTTAAGGCTTTAGAATTACCCGAACCTGAAAGTGATTTGAATGAGTTGGCGAAAGATTTTTGATAAAAATGGAGCTATGATAAAACTGGATATTGTAAAATGGAGTAACTTTTTTTTTACCGCAGAGTGCGCTGAGCAGGCGCAGAGTCCACAGAGTAAATCTCCGCGTTCTCTGCGTAATTTCTCTGCGTTCTCTGCGGTTAAACTTTTTGTTCTTGCTGTCATCCTTTCTTCCTGCGCAGGCGGAAGCAAACTCAGTAACCAAAACCTTTCGTATATCTATAACCCCGAGTTGGAAGAACTGCATCCTCAGTTTAAAGTAGTGAATGTAAAAGATTCACTTTCGCGCCTGTTTTTCAAAATTGATGCAAGTGAATTGCTTTATACTAAGAAGCAAGGCGATGATATGTTTTCTGCAAATTTTACCGTTTCGTATCAGGTAATTCCTGCCTTTGAAGCACGCGAAGTATTAGACAGTGGCTCTTTCGTGTTTGAAGATAGGGTAGAAAAACCCGGAACAAAAGACATTATCAGTTATGTGGATTTTGACAGTCCTTATAATGGAACCTATCTGGTAAAAGCTGCTGTAACCGACCTTAACCGCAATCAAATGGCTAAGGCATTTATTGATGTGGATAATTCAACAGCCAACAGCCGTAATAATTTTTACCTAAAAAAGAACGGGGCTGAATATCCTTTGTTTAATCAGTTTTTGGATGAGAATGATTATTCACTTTATCACAAGAACAAAAGCGTTAAAAAATTTATGGTGCGTTATTACCGTATTAGTTATCCCTTAGCGCCTCCACCGTTTGCCATTGTAAACCCCAAGCCCTTTGAATTTAATGCCGACAGTTTGTTTACTGTTCAGGCAGGGGAAAGCATAAAACTGCGCAACGAAGGGATTTATCACTTTCAGATTGATAGCAGCAACTACGAAGGTTTTACGCTTTTTAAATTCGGTGAAAATTATCCGAATGTTACCAATGCTAAAGCCATGTTGGAGCCTCTTCGTTATATCACCACCAAACAGGAATATACTGACATTGAAAACAACAAAAACCTTAAAGCAGGAGTTGAATCATTCTGGTTAGATGCAGCAGAAACCAATGACCGCGGACGTGAACTGATACAGAAATATTATTCGCGTGTTGAGGAAAGTAACAAACTGTTTACTTCCTATATGCAGGGATGGAAAACCGATCGCGGATTGATTTACATAATTTTTGGTCCGCCCAATGTGTTGTATAAAAATTCTGAAATTGAAACATGGGTATATGGTGAAGAAAATAATGTCATGTCGTTGAATTTCTCTTTCTCAAAATTAAGTAATCCCTTTTGCGAAAATGATTATGTAATGAACCGTTCAACTATTTATAAAAGTACATGGTTCCGTGCAGTAGATACTTGGAGAAAGGGCAGAGTTTATACAGATAATTAGTCATGAAACTGACATTAGGTTTCTCTCCTTGTCCCAACGACACGTTTATTTTTGATGCACTTGTAAACAAGCGCATTGATACCGAAGGTTTGGAGTTTGATGTGCAGTTAGGCGATGTAGAAACGCTGAACACCAAAGCGTTTAATGCAGAATTAGATATTACCAAACTCAGTTACCATGCGTTTGCCTACATGACTGACAACTATCAATTGCTGCGTTCAGGAAGTGCGCTTGGCAAAAATTGCGGACCAATATTGATAGCGAAATCCCAAATCTCAAATCTCAAATCCCAAATCTCAAATCTCAATATTGCTATCCCCGGAAAATACACGACTGCCAATTTCCTCTTAGGCATTGCTTTTCCTGATGCAAAGAATAAAACTGAACTGGTTTTCTCTGAAATAGAAAATGCTGTATTACAAGGTAAAGTAGATGCGGGATTAATTATTCACGAAAACCGTTTTACCTATCAACGTAAAGGATTGAAAAAGCTAATTGACCTTGGTGAATTTTGGGAAACTAAAACAGGCTTGCCAATTCCGTTGGGCGGAATTGCAATCCGTAAAAGTCTTCCATCTCAGGTAAAACTAAAAGTTGAAAGACTTATCCGCAAAAGCATTGAATATGCGTTTGCAAATCCCGAAGCAAGCAAAGAATATGTTCGCTGGCATTCACAGGAAATGGAAGATGATGTAATCCAAAGCCACATCAATCTGTATGTGAATAATTACTCCGTAAACCTTGGCGAGGAGGGGGAGAAGGCGGTAAAAGAAATGTATTCCATTGCAAAGCAAAATGGAGTAATTCCAAATTTACCCAACACTATTTTCGTATAACTTTCTTTGCGCCTCTGCGCCTTTGCGAGAGACTTTCCTAAAACCTTACCAACTGAAAAAAGCCTGAGTAATCTTTTCCGTCTGCCTTGTCTTTGGCGTGGTAGAAATAAGTGCCTTCATGGTATTTTTCTCCATCCCAATCATTCTGATAAGCATCGGATTTATAAATTCGTTTACCCCAGCGGTTGTAGATAACTACTTCAGGTTCGGTCATCCCTTTTATCATAAAAACTTTGTTATCGGCTTCCTGGCTATTTGGGTTAATGATGTTTGGAATTTGCACAGGTTCAAACTCATTCAGCACAACGGTAAGTGTATCAGAACAACCTCCGGCATCAGTAACAAGTATAGGATAGGTTCCTGTTGCAAGTGCGGTAAAGTGACTGCTGTCTTGTGAAGTTAATCCATTATCAATACTGTAGTCGTAAGGTGCAAGTCCACCAACAAGAGTTACATCAATTTCACCATCGCTCGCACCTGGCGAAGGGTTTACTGTTTCTGCACCCGTTACATCCATTAAAGTTGTCGCAATAGTAACATCGTGTGTATAGGTTGCGCAATTGTTTGAATCACGCACAGCCAATGTATAGGTGGTTGTGCTTTGAGGGCAAGCCGTTGGATTTAATGATAGTGCATCACTCAAACCTGTTGTTGGACTCCATTCATAAACACCTTGGTAGCTTATTTCGGGAATGTCAAACGTAATGCCCCATGAGTTGAAAATACCAATAGAGAAGAAAGCACTATTTGAAATTGTCATGGTCCACACTCCGTTTGCATCGCAACCGATAAAATCATTCATAGATCCGGAAACCGGCAGGTAGGTTCCTGAATAGGGAGATGTGCCAGAAGTAATATTTGTTGTAGCAGCAGAACTGAAACAAGTATTGGTAAGGCTTGGTCCGCTAACTGCTCCCGGAGAAATTAACGTTACAGTAGTTCCGCCCGGACAAGAAAGAGTAACTGTTAATGTATTTACATCTCCACCAATATTAGTTACATCCAAACAAACAGAAGAAATTGATCCTGCTCCAATGGTAGTTATATCAAGCCCTCCAACATTAATTGGAATTGCAGTAGGTACACCAAACGGAGCAAGAGGTTGAAACTCGTTGTTTTCATAAAGCGGCTGGCTTGCCGGACGAACCAAAATATTTGCACTTGCATTAAGGTCAACACATCCCGAACCACACAGTGAAGTATCACCAATCGAAGTTACCGTAAAAGTAGGAGGAATAGTTTGTACAACAACCGATGCTGTGCAAGTGTCATCAATACCATTAGTATAATATACGGTGAAAACCGAATCGCTTGTAACCGTTACTGTTGGTGGGTTTTGTCCAAGAAAACTGGTGTGTGTCCATTCATAATGATAGCTTGGGTCGTTCAATGTTATAGAAACATTATCCAATCCCCAGTGGTCATATTCTGCACCGCTTGTTGCATCTTGATACCAACGGATTTGTGTGTTGGGTGTAAGTGCACCAACTGGAATAGGGAAGCAGTATTGCTGCCATGAAGTTAAAGTTGGGTCATAACCGCCAATAGGATCAAAGTAATTGATGTTGTTCCAGATACCACCACCATCAGTTGAGTATTGAATGTAAACTCCTTCCTGTGGTTCATCAGGTCCTTCGCAAGGGGCAGCTTCTGCCTGAACTGCAAAGCGTAAATCAAAACAAATAGAACCGCCTAAAGAAAGGTCAAATGATTGTGTTGTTAAAATACGGGGTTGTGGCGTAGCATCACCCAACCAAATGTGTGTTGTTCCATCGGGGCTGCCTGGTGAGCAAGGATTGGTAAATGTAGCTGCCGGTGTAGCAAGCCATCCGCTTCCTACTGTTCCGTCATTAAAGTTGTTGTTTAACACTTGATTACCGCTGTTACCATAAGCACTCATATCAATATTTATGCTTTCGCCACAGGTAATGGTAATCGTATCGGCAGGAATTATCTGTAAGTTACATTGCGAATAAGAAGCAAGAGGTAAGAGGCAAGAGGCAAGAAGTAAGGTGGCTAAAAAATTAATTTTCATCGTGCAACAGGTTGTCCGTTAATAGTAAG
>JAGVLY010000010.1 GCA_020054035.1 Bacteroidia bacterium
AGCGACAAACCCACCAGCCGCAAAGAATTTGATGAATGGAAGAAACGTTCCGATTCCGATGCGCCAAAAGATGCCGGTAAATCATCCGATAAGCCCAAATCTCGCTTTGGCGATAAACCTTTCAAAAAATCATTTGACAAACCCGCAGGAAAAAGACCTTTTAAACGCGATGACGATAAACGCGGAGATTTTAAACCTAAAAATGACCGTCCTTTTTCACCAAGTAAAGAATCTGATCAGTGGAGAAAACGCGCACCTCGCAAAGATGATGTTGAAGACTTTGGTGCAGAAGATGCCGGGTCGGATTTAAAATCCCGACCTTCAAAATCATCACCTTCTTTCGGTCGTCCTTTCGATGCCAAAAAGAAATATCAAAGCAAGAAAAAATTTACCAAAGGAACTTTCGGTCAACAGGTCGAAAAAGCACCCTCTGATTTAATTCGTCTTAATAAATACCTTGCTAATGCAGGCGTATCATCCAGACGTGAAGCGGACAAATTGATTGAAAGCGGAGTAGTAACCGTAAACGGAAAAGTGATTACCGAACTGGGCTACAAAATCACTCCGGGCGATGAAGTAAAATTCGGGGGAGCAATTCTCCGCAAAGAAAAATCGGTTTATATTCTCCTTAACAAACCCAAAGATTACATCACTACCAGCAAAGACCCGCAGGAACGCAGAACGGTAATGCACCTGATTGAAGGCGCATGCAAAGAACGTGTTTATCCTGTAGGAAGATTAGATAGGATGACAACAGGTCTGCTACTCTTCACCAATGATGGTGAAGTAGCAAAGCGCCTCACCCATCCATCGCATGGTGCAAAAAAAATGTATCACGTTACTCTTGACCAGAACCTGAGTCTTGCCGACATGAAAAGCATACAAAACGGCATAGAATTGGAAGACGGAAAAGCTGAAGTGGATGCCATTGAATTTGTGGAAGGTGCCGGTCGCAAAGAAGTGGGCATTGAAATTCACAGCGGCAGAAACCGTATTGTGCGCAGAATTTTTGAAAAGCTCGGCTACAATGTTATAAAACTCGACCGCGTTACCTTTGCCGGACTAACCAAAAAAGATTTACAACGCGGTTATTGGCGCCAGCTTTCCGAAAAGGAAGTGGGGATGCTCTTAATGGCTAAATAATTTTATTGTAATCTGGTATCAAGCCAGGTTGCAACGTATTTCAATACTTCTTCTTTTTCCGGCTCATTATGCGTTTCGTGATAAAGCCCGTTCCACAATTTGAATGTGTAATTCTCTTTTACTTTATCCGCAAATTGACGGGAGCCTTCGGGCGAAGTCAATCGGTCTTCCGTTCCGTGAAAAATTAGCAAAGGCAATTTCATTTCCGAAGCATGCTCCAATGCCCAGTTGCCCGCTGCATAAGTCTCTACAAAAAAGCGTGCAGATATTTTATCGTGTACCAAAGGATCATTCACATATTTCTCCACTTCCTTTTTATCACGCGAAATTGCAGTAGCATCTAATTTGGTGCTTTGTGTAAAGCCCGGAAAAATATTGTTTACAAATGTTCCCAATGTAACTTCAAGCTTTGGCGGTTCAAATGCTAATTTCAACCAAGGCGATGAAGCAATAACACCTGCAATTTCAGGCTTTCTGCGCAGTGCATAATTCAAAACTACATTTCCGCCCATACTGTGTCCGTAAATAAATTTCTTGCTTCCGGGCGCAATTTTTTCTGCCTGTTTCAATAAATCTGAAACACCATCTAACAACAAATCATAAGAAGGTGTATGCCCGCGTTTACCGCCCGATTTTCCATGTCCGCGATGGTCATACGCAATTACCGAATAACCGGCATCAACAAGATATTCTGCAACATGTGCATACCGTCCGCTGTGCTCACCCATACCATGAACAATACAAATAACAGCTTTTGGTTTGGCATCGTTCAGCCAGCATTGTCCGTAAATTTCAACACCGTCAGATGCTGTCCATTTCAAGTCCTGATGTTTCATAGTTTGTTTTTTTGAGGAAGAACAAATGTAGTTTTTCCTGCACATTATTCAGAATGAAAAATATATACCTTTGGATGAAACAAAACCGTGTATGGAAACCCTGAAAAAAATTCTGAAGTTTATATTAATGTTTGTTGTGCTTGGCGTAGTGTGGATTGCCGGCAATCTGATCTTCGGCACTATCACTGATTTTAAACCCGAGAAGGAAATAAAACTTGCTGTACGCGGAACTGCAACAACTAAGCCCGACAGTATTTTCTCATTTATCAACTGGAACATTGGCTACGGTGGGCTGGGAGAGAAGGCAGACTTCTTTTATGATGGCGGTAAAATGGTTGTTTCTGCCGAAGAAGATGTGGATAATTACCTTGCAGGTATTTACAATTTCGCTAAGTCAAATGACAGTGTTGACTTTTTCTTTTTTCAGGAAGTGGACACGCTGGCTCGCAGAAGTTACCGCATCAATGAGTTGTGGGGAATTTCACAACAACTGCCGAATTATGCATATTCCTTTGCTGTAAATTACGATGTAAAATTTGTTCCTGTTCCTTACACAAACCCGATGGGAAAAGTAGTTGCAGGACTTGCATCATTTTCAAAATTTCAACCAACAAGCGCAACACGTTATGGCTATGATTCTAATTTCTCGTGGCCTACCAGCATTTATTTTTTAGACAGGTGTTTTTTGGTTCATCGTATTACACTTGCAAACGGGAAAGAATTTCTTGCTATTAACACACACAACTCTGCTTACGATAAAACAGGTGAACTGAAAAAACGCGAAATGGAAATGCTGCGCGATTTTGTAGTGAAAGAATTTGAGAAGGGAAACTATGTTGTAGTAGGTGGCGATTGGAATCAATGTGCTCCCGGATTTGATGCAAAAGCATTCTGGAAGTCGGATGTAGATATTGCGGAAAATGCAAATATTGATGCAGCATTTATGCCTGCCGGTTGGACTTGGGCGTATGACAACACGGTGCCGACTAACCGCAGTTTGTTGTTTCCTTTAGACTTAGAAAAAACCGACAGAACTGTTATTGACTATTATCTTGTTTCGCCAAATCTTGAAGTTTTGCAGCTAAAAAATGTGGATATGCAATTCAAATATTCTGATCACCAACCGGTGTTTCTTCAAGTGAAAATAAAGTAAGATGAATATCAATTACATCATTTTTGCTATTCCATTTTTTCTTTTTCTAATCGGCATTGAAGTGCTGATTGACAGAAAGAAAAAAGGAAATGCCTTTCGCTTAAATGATTCTATTGCAAACCTGAACATTGGAATTGGTGAACAAATAATGAGCGTGTTCACAAGAGCGTTTATGCTGATGTTGTATGCGTTTGTTTATGAATACCGCATTTACGATATGCCCTCCAATCTCTTTACCGGTTTGGTTTTGCTCTTTGTGTTCGATTTTATTTTTTACTGGGCACATCGGTTTGGTCACGAAATAAATATCGGTTGGGGCGGACATATTGTTCATCATTCCAGTGAAGAATATAACCTCACCGTTGCCTTGCGTCAGCCTTGGTTTTTTTCAGCCATGACTTTTTTTATGTTCCTTCCGCTTGCATTCTTTGGCTTTAAACCTGAATTACTTTTAATAGTTGCTGGTATTGATATTTTATTTCAGTTTTGGATTCACACCAAGTACATTGGCAAACTTGGTTTTGTGGAATTATTTCTGAATACGCCTTCACACCATCGTGTTCACCACGGACGCAATCCCCAATACATTGATAAAAATTATGCAGGTATGTTCATCATCTGGGATCGTATGTTCGGAACATTTATAGAAGAACAGGAAGAAGTGGTTTACGGAATTACTACTCCGGTAAAAAGTTGGAATCCTGCATGGACAAACGTGCATTACTTTTTTGATTTGGTAAAAATCGGAAAACCATTTTCGAAGTTGAGTGATAAAGTGAAATTGTTTTTCAAGCATCCCGGCTGGAAACCTGATGAATTGGGCGGAACAGAATTTCCGCAGAAAGTTGATAACAGCACCTATAAAAAATTTGATTTTGTTTACAACCCTGCGATTAATAAATATGTGTTGGTCCAGTTTTCTATTCTTACAGTAGTTGTAGTAACTTATCTTGCCATAGAAAAACAGATGCCCTTCTGGAAAAATTTCAGTGCGGCTGTTTATTTCCTTCTTACACTTAGCGTTATGGCGACTATGTTTGAAAACAAGCGATGGACATATATAGTAGAGAATATCCGTCTTTTACTTTTTCCACTTGTCATTTTTTTATTGCCGATTAATTCTACCGTGCAATTAGTGCTTACACATGTTGCATTTCTTTCTTCCGTTGCATTTATTTTGTGGAATTCGCGGTTACAAAATCTTCAATTAGTTAAATCTTAAAAAGTATATGACCAAAAAATACATCCTCGCCTTAGATCAGGGCACTACAAGCTCAAGAGCTATTTTATTTGACAAAGACTGCAATATCAAAAATGTTGCGCAGAAAGAATTCCGCCAGATTTTTCCTCAGTCCGGATGGGTGGAACACGACCCGATGGAGATATGGCAAACACAAATGGAAACTGCACGCGAGGTGATAAAATCTGCCGGTATTTATATCAATGAAATTGCTGCAATCGGAATTACCAACCAACGTGAAACAACGGTGGTGTGGGATAAAAAAACAGGCAAGCCTGTTTACAATGCTATCGTCTGGCAGGACAGAAGAACAGCTTCTATCTGTGATGCACTGAAGAAAAAAGGATTAGAGAAATATGTTAAAGAAAATACAGGATTAGTGATTGATGCTTATTTCTCAGGCACAAAAATAAAATGGATTTTAGATAATGTAAAAGGCGCAAAGCAAAAAGCAGAGAAAGGCGAATTGCTTTTCGGGACTATTGATACTTGGTTGCTCTGGAACCTGACAGGCGGCAAAGTTCACGTTACAGATTATTCCAATGCATCACGCACATTAGTTTATAACATAGTTAAAAAGGAATGGGATAAAAAGCTGCTGAAAGAATTGGGTATTCCTGAATCGATGTTGCCGAAAGTAAAAGATTCGTCCTGCGTTTATGGCGAAACAAAATTGTTTGACAACATCGCTATTCCTGTTGCAGGTATTGCGGGCGACCAGCAAGCAGCTTTGTTCGGACAACATTGCTTTGAGCCCGGCATGGCAAAAAATACTTACGGAACAGGTTGTTTCATGCTGATGAACACAGGAAGTAAAATGGTGAAATCAAAAAATGGTTTGCTCACCACCATTTCCTGGGGACTAAACGGAAAAGTAGAATACGCCCTGGAGGGAAGCATCTTTATTGCAGGTGCAGCAATTCAATGGTTGCGTGACGGGTTGAAAATTTTAGACTCGGCTCCTGACTCAGAATACTATGCCATGAAAGTAAAAGACACCGAAGGGGTGTATGTAGTTCCTGCGTTTGCCGGGCTTGGTGCACCTTATTGGGATATGTATGCACGCGGTGCAATTTTCGGTTTAACAAGAGGAAGCAGCAAATCACACATCATTCGCGCAACATTGGAATCACTGGCTTACCAGACACGTGATGTGTTGAGTGCAATGGAAATTGATTCAAATGTAAAACTGAAAGAACTGAATGTGGATGGTGGAGCTTGTGCAAATAATTTGCTGATGCAATTTCAGTCTGATATTCTCGGAGTAAAAGTAAACCGGCCGAAAGTGATAGAAACAACTGCCTTGGGTGCAGCGCTGTTGGCAGGATTGGCAGTAGGTTTTTATCAGAAAGATAAATTAGCTAAGAGTAAAAAGCCGGATGCTGTTTTCACTCCTTCGATGGATAAAGCCAAACGCGAAAAACTTTACAAAGGCTGGCAGAAAGCCGTAAAGCGCACGATGGATTGGGAGAGAGAATGATTTAATTAGCCGATATAAGTACGCATTAGCTAATTATCAAATTGGCTAATCAGCTAATTGTTTACTCAAACGTATACTCCACCTGCTCGCAAACCGAAAAGGCCTGGTATTGTTCCCAGTCAAGAGAATCAAGAAAAGTAGAGCCTGCTACTTTTGCCCCAAAGGTGTGAGCACCTGTGGTAACCTCCAATGTTTCTTTAGTCAGTTCTATAACATCGTACAGGTAAACCCCGTCAAAATAGAATTGAATGGGTTCTATTGTTTGGTTGGTGATAATAAGTGTTGCAGTATTATTTTCTTCGCATACTCGTTTTTCGCAGGACGAGAAAGCAGCAAGCATTAACACAATAAAAGTAAACGGAACAACTTTTTTCATCACACCAAAGTAGAAAAAATTATTTCTGAAAAGCAAACATGCTTATTCTTTTATTTCACCGATGCCTTGTTTATCCGCAGCGGAAACAGGATTGATTCTTGCCAGCTCGTTGTTAGGGAAACGCACCTGAAAATCGGTCCAGCCGCTGTCTCCGGCAACTCCGCGTGGGTCGGGTTTGTAATAATCGGTTGAGATAATGTGAGCTCCGCTTGTAAAAGCAACGTTCATTCCTGAATAATCACCGGTTCTTGCTTCGTCAGTATTTGAGTCAGAGCGTGTTCTTACCATGTAGCCTGCTGCAACAGCTTGTTGAATGTCCGCTTCATCCGCTACAGGATTATTTAAGATTACGAAAGCAGTTTCTGGGTCTCCTGCATCGGCATAAAGAAATACAGCACGGTTTTCCAGAACAGGATGTCCAGCAAGATAAGGGTCAACAGCCGCTCCTTCCATCACAAAGATTACTTTCCCTCTGGCATCGCCAAGCATGGGCCATGCATTATTCTCAGCAGCTTCGCTCAACGTAGAATAGCTTCCTCTGAATTTATCAGGTGTTATTACCTGATCTAGCTCCTCACCAAAAACAGATTTTATTTCCGTATCAATGGCATCGGCTGCTGCTGCATCATATTCCAGAGGAACAGTTAGAATAAAGCCGGGTAGTGTAACGCCATCCGATTTTGATTCAATGTGAATGATGATAGGGATATGCCGCGGATGTTCATCCGACCAGTTTTTGATAGCAGTTAATGCACTTACAAACGTGTAGTAATTGGTCATGTAATCAAAGTCTGGAACATGTAATATTTTCATGCTGGGTTGTTCTAATTCTGCAACTCCTGAGGCAAGTGATGTATTGATAAGTCCATTTGCCCTGCGTGTGTAGAATAGCCCTCCTGAAGGATCGTTATAAATGTCTAATTCAACTGAGCGAATTCCGTAATCATTGAATTGCTCTTCTAATGGCAGGTGAGAATAATCCCAACCATTCGGGTCATATTGTGCAGGAAGCAAACCGCTGATGTTCTGAACAAAATTATACATCGGCTCATAGGTTTTCAGGCGGTAGCTGTTATGACTGCCGATAACCTGAAGCTGGTTTATCTTTAAATAATCGGTGGTGTCCCAGGGAACGGGAATTTTCGGTGTTTCAATGGGATTATCTTTTTTGCACGAAACAATAGCAAAGCTCAAAAATAAACTCGCGATGAGCAGATAATAACAGGTAGTCTTTAACATATGGAATTCGGATAAATAACTGCTAAATATATTGAATTCCTTAACATTAGCTTAACATATTAGATGAAATGATGCGGATGGCGGGAATTCAGAAAAGCCGGAAAATAAAAAGTCCACCGCAATTCGGTGGACTTTTGTTGACCCACTAGGGCTCGAACCTAGACTCTACTGAACCAAAATCAGTCGTGTTGCCAGTTACACCATGGGTCAATCTGCCTTTTCTTTCTGCAAAAGGGAGTGCAAAAGTATAAAAGAGAAAAGAAATACCAAATAATCCTACCTTCGCACCTCAATAATTTTTAAAATCATTTCAAAATGAAAAAACTTTTACTCCTTGGAGTTGCATCTTTCTCAGCATTGACAGGCTTTTCACAAATAGTTCTTGAAGCTGCTGATTTTCCGGTAGCAGGCGATTCTATTTACCAAGGTATTGATACGCTTATTCCTTTAACAATTACTCCGGGCAGTGCAGGAGCAGATCAAAGCTGGGATTTTTCGCAGTTACGTACCAGACAGGGTAATACCATTCATTTTGCAGATCCTACAACATTACCAAGCGGAGGCAGTTTTCCTAATTCATTCCTTGCGGTAGAACAATTTGGCGGATGGGGATTTGCTGACAGCACGAACGGTGTTGTTGAAATCACAGGCTTCTCAGGTGACTTTACAGGTTTAGGTGTGCCGATGGACATTCCGTTTGCTGACCCGCAAACCATTTTTGTTTTTCCGGCTAATTATCAGGATAGCTACAACGATACTTCTATTATTGATGTGTCTATGGAAGCGCCTCCTGCATTAGTAGCTCAATCTCCAATTCCTATTGACTCAATCCGTTTCAAACGTTATTCTGAAATTCAAAGTGAGATTGATGGTTGGGGAACTGTTATTACTCCGCTGCAATCGTATGATGGTTTGCGTCAGCGCAATGTTGAACACAATATTGACAGCATCTGGATCTATGCTCCGTTGTTAGGCGGCTGGGGACTTCTTCCCGGTGCGGCACTTGGAATTGAAAATCCACGCGTTACAGATAACCACCGTTATAACTACATCATTAAAGAAATCGGTTACTATGCTGTAAGTCTTACCACCAATCTGAATGACAGTGTTGACCGTGCTACCTTCTTATCGAATGAATCACAATGCTGCTTTGGTGCAGGTGTGGAAGAAACCAACATTGCTGAAGCGTTTAGTGTTTATCCTAACCCTACAAGCAATGGTTTTTCTATCAGAATGGAAACAACAGACAAACTTGTTTATGCTCTTTTTGATGTAACAGGCAAACAGGTGTTGGCAGGGAGCTTAAACAGCACTGTAACGTTTGTAAACACCGCAGCCCTTGCTGACGGGCTGTATGTTTGCAAAGTGTTTTCTGTTGACGGAAAGCTGACAGGCTCAAAGAAAATAAGCATTTTAGGAAACTGATTTAGCTAATACTTCGCTGAAAGGATGAAACATCTTTTTCTTTTTAGCGGTCTTGGTGCCGATCATCGGGTTTTTCAATTCCTCGACCTGAGCGGGTTTCATGTAACATACATTAAGTGGTTGGAGCCGCTTAAGCGGGAAACCATGCAGCAATATGCTGCACGGCTTACCGCGCAGATTAATGTGGAGAAGCCCGTGCTGGTGGGTCTTTCGTTTGGCGGAATGATGGCAATGGAAGTTGCCAAACACATTGCAACCGAAAAGATAGTACTCATCTCTTCGGCCAAAACACAGAAAGAAATACCTCTTTATTTTCGTTTGGCAGGAAAACTGAAGCTGAATAAAATAGCATCCTTAACAGTTGCGAAGAAACCCAATGCACTTGCTTACCGCATGATGGGTGCCGAAACGGAAACAGAAAAGACATTGATGAAAGCCATTCTTACCGACACCGACCCCGTGTTTTTTAAATGGGCGATAGAGAAAGTAGTAACCTGGAATAACAGGGTGTTACACGAAAACGTTGTTCACATTCACGGAAAAAAAGATTTACTCTTGCCGCATCGTTTTGTAAAAGCCGACTTCAGCATTGCAAATGGTACGCACCTGATGACGGTTCAAAACGCAAAAGAGGTTTCGGAGATGCTGCGGAAAATTATCAGACCTTCTTTTTAGTAGCAAAAGGTTTCCAGTTGCCCCGACCTTCAGGTCGGGGATTATTGAATTTATCAGGTAATGTAGGGCTTTAGCCCTTTATTTATTTGGAAGATTAATTCCTTCCCGCAATAATTTTTCTGCGCGAAATAATGCCGTCTGCAAAATGCGCTTCGGCAATGTAAACGCCTTCGGTAAGGTGACCTGTGAAAATTTTAAGGTGCTCTTTGCTTTGCAGCACTAAGTGGCCCGACATATCGTAGAGCTTCACTTCTTCAATTCTGTTTTTCTGTGAAGTGAAACTAACAAAGTCTTTCGCAGGGATGGGGAATATCTTTAGGTCTGCTGTTTTGTCGCTTTCATCAACGCTGTTGAGGTTGGCGATAAAGACATGGAAGGTTAGTGAATCGGCAGCGCTGTTGGGATTAATGGCGCGAGGCCAAACCACTACCACATTGTCGCCAATGTTAAAGGTGCTGTTGTTGATGCTGAAATTGTAGGTAACGGGAACAATTGCCGAATCACCGGGAGTAAAGCCACCCACCTGATTTGCTCCGAAGGATTGTGAAGTTCCGGGCGTCATGCTGTCTACATAAAAATCGAAGTTGATGCTGCCGGAATACAAGGTGTTCCCGACATTGCGGACCTGAAAAGCAAAAGAGTAGGTACTGTTTGCATTCAGGGTATCGGGCAGGCCAATAACCTGTTCTATGGAAAAGGTGCCCAGAAACTGTGCCTGTGTTTTAGTGCTGAAAAGGGCAGCCAGCAAGGCAACCGATAAAAGAGAAACCAATTTTTTCATGCGTTCTTGTTTTAATTTTTACCAAATATAGGCAGCATTAGTTTATGCGCACTTCTAAAATCTTTTATTTCTTACACTAATCTCGTCCTAAACGTTTTTTCGAAAAATAAAAGCTATTGATTTCATTGGATAAATGTTAAAGGATTTGACAATTTCAAAAAAGAAC
>JAGVLY010000039.1 GCA_020054035.1 Bacteroidia bacterium
AGAAACTTGCTTTAGAACCTGAAAAAGTTCCCTATTCGTTGAAGAATTTTGGGAATACAAGTTCAGCTTCTATTCCAACTACGTTGGTAACCCAATTGCGCGATAGACTTACAAATGAAAAATTATCTTTGCTGCTTTCAGGTTTTGGTGTGGGACTTTCTTGGGGGACAGCTATTTTGGAAACAGATAAAATAGTGTGTCTTCCGTTGATAGAATTGTAAAATGGGGAAAACAGAATTTTCAGTCATAGTGCCGGTCTTCAACAGTGAGAAAACGCTGGAACAACTTTACCTGCGCACTGAACAATTTTTTTCCGGAAAGCAAAAATCATTTCAAATGATTTTTGTAGATGATGGAAGTGCTGATAACAGCTGGGGCATTATTTCAAGCCTGAAAAAACAAAATCCTGAAACAGTTACGGCAGTAAAACTTGCAAAAAATTACGGACAACACAATGCTCTTTTCTGCGGACTAACTTTTGTAAAAGGCGAGTGGGTAATAACTCTTGATGATGATCTGCAAACTCCTCCTGAGGAAATAGAAAAACTCTTGGCCACTCAGGAAAATACAGGAGCTGAACTTGTTTACGGTTATTATGAAAAGAAGGAACATTCGATAATTCGTAATCTGGGAAGTTGGTTCATTGAAAAGACTTTTAAAAATTTTGCCAATACATCCGGCAAAGGTTCTTCTTTTAAACTCATTAATTCTTCGGTGACAGAAAAAATTATTTCACGTAATTATCGTATGTTTTTTTTGGACGAAATTCTCGCCTGGCATACCGATAGTATTACACATGTAGTAGTGAATCATTTACCAAGAACTCAAGGTAAATCAGGTTATAGCCTGTTTAAATTATTTAAAATAGCATTGAAACTTGTGGTCGGATACACTGCATTTCCTTTGAAAATAATTTCGTGGTTTGGTTTACTCTCTGCATTGATTTGCCTTGGTTTTGTTGGCTATTTCATTTATATGAAATATACTTATGGAGCAGAATTGGGGTTTACTACACTTATTGTTTCCATTTTCTTCTCAACCGGTTTAATACTTTTTAGTCTTGGAATCATTGGTGAATATGTGCGCAGACTTTATATTGGCGAAACAGGTAAACCCTCTTTTACCGTGAAAACCGTTCTCTGATGATTATCCGTAATTTCGGAATTATACTCTCACAACTTACGCTTGAAGACATTGAATTGGTTCGCTATTGGCGAAATTCAAAAGAAATCAGCAGCGTTATGGAATATCAAAAATTCATAACCGAAGAAGAGCAAAAAAAATGGTTTAGCGTATTAAATCCCCATTCTGATTTTTATTTTCTGATTAATTACAAAGGAGTAAAAATCGGACTGATTCATACTTCACATATTAATTGGAAAGAAAAAACTGCAGATGCGGGTTTGTTTGTTTGGGACAAAAATTATCTGGGAACACATATTCCGGTTTTGGCCTCACTTGCCATGTTGGAATGCTTCTTTGAAAACTTTGGCTTACAGAAATATTTTGCAAAAGTTAGACGGGAGAACTCAGTTGCTGTTCGCTACAACCTTGCATTAGGTTTTCGTTTGTGTGAAAAATCAAACGATAGTAAATTTGATTTTTATGTGCTGGAGAAAGAAAATTATTTAAAAACCTCCGAAAAACTTAAACGATTTGCATCAACTGTTTCTTCTGAAAAAGCACAGATGGAAATAGCCCCTGAACTGCTTGCTGAAATAGGAAATCTGAAAGACTGAACTAATCAGGCTATAATTGCTTTCTCCTCTTTTGAGAAATCGTAATTCTTGTAATCCGTAATAATGTTGTAAAGCGTATCGCGCTCAACAGGATGGCGATTCACCTGTTTTACAAGTTCTACTAATTGTTGTGTTGTAAGTGCTGGTGTTTGTTCTTCAGAGCCTGCCATTGAATAGATCTTTGTTGAGTCGTCAATGGTGCCGTCAATATCATCCACGCCAAATTGCAAAGAAAGCTGTGCCGTATTTCTTCCGATCATTGGCCAGTAGGCTTTGATGTGAGGGAAATTATCCATGTAAATACGTGAGATAGCATAATTGCGTAAATCTTCAATCGTACTTACTTCCGCAATGTGTGACATCTGGTTGCCTTTGTTGCGAAATTTGAGTGGAATGAACGTGTTGAAGCCATTGGTTTTGTCTTGTAAGTTGCGCAGACGTTCCATGTGATCAACCCGGTGTTCAAATTTTTCAATGTGTCCGTAAAGCATGGTTGCATTGCTGGGCATTCCTAATGAGTGAGCGGTCTCATGAATTTCGAGCCATTCATCTGCCGTGCATTTATCTTCACAAATCTGCTTGCGTATTTCGGGATGAAAAATTTCTGCACCACCGCCTGGCAGGGAATTCTGTCCGTGCTCTTTGAGGATTTGTAACCCTTCTCTGAAACTAACTTTGGCTTTCTTACACATGTATTCCAACTCAACAGCAGTAAAGGCTTTCACGTGTATCTCAGGACGAATTTCTTTTATTTTTTTTATCAGATTGGCAAAATACATCAGCCCCATTTTCGGGTGTACGCCTCCAACAATATGTACTTCGGTAATCGGTTTTCCGTCATAGCTTTTCAGCTTGTCAAGAATTTGTTCTTCGCTTAACTCCCAACCTTCTTCTTTCTCTTTCAGCAGGCGTGAGTAGGAGCAGAACTTGCAATCAAACACACAAATATTTGTTGGCTCCACATGAAAGTTACGGTTGAAATACACATAATCTCCGTGGCGCTTTTCACGGATATAATTTGCAAGAGTTCCTAAAAATCCAAGTTCTCCTTTTTCATATAACAATACACCTTCATCAAATGAAATGCGTTCTGAGTTATAAACCTTCTCTGCTATTTTTTTTAGTTCGGGAGAAACTGAACTTTTTTCTAAAAATGATTTCACGGTATTATCTTAACAACGTAACTGTCCCGGTTCTGGTATATTCGAAACCGGCAGCTGACTGAAAATGGAATGAGTAAACATAAACGCCTTGCGGAACAAGTTTTCCATCCAAAATACCAGTCCAGCCTTCATATTTATCTTGTGTCATAAAAATGCGTTCACCCCAACGGGTATATATTTCCATCATATAATTTTCGTCAGCAACAAACAATGTAATCGGAATAAAAATCTGGTTCAATCCTTCAGGCGCAAAAGCATTTGGCACAAAAAAGTTGGGCAACTGATAGGCGCAGGCAACATTAGATGTACTTGTTTCTGTAAAACCGTAAGGATTACCTACATCTTCCAATGCCTGAATATAATAGCAGAAAGTTCCGTTACCTTCAACAATGTCTGCAACATTGTCCACATAAAAAGTATCAGATGGAGTAACTGTTACAAGTGAAGTAGGATCAAAAACACCGTCAATACTGCGGTAAATATTATAGGCCGCCACATTACCCAGCCATATCTCATATTTATTCCAGTTCAGGTAATTTTTGCGGTCTGCTTTTCCTTCAGCAGTTAGATAAATAGTGCGTGCATATTCTGATGTATCAACATAAGAACCGCAACTGTCAATAGCAATAGTTTTGTAGTAATAACTGCGCTCGTTGGTTCTTGCATCTGCATCAAAATAGTAGATTGTTGAAAGCCCTGTAAACGGAGTAGTGCCAATTATAGTATAAAGTACATTATCCTCAGAGCGTGAAATAGCATATTCAGTAATATCCGCAGCAATATCAACATACGTGTATGTATCAGCTCCTCCCGCTTGCGGAACACTTGCTGTGCGTATGTAAGTAAATAATGGTGCTACCGGAATTTCTGCCAGAACGCAGGTATCATTAGAAGCTGCTGATCTTGAAGTATTATCAATAGCCCTTACGTAGTAACAATAGATAGAATTTGCAGTAAGATTTTGATGAATAAATGTTGTAGTTGTTCCGCCAACGCTTCCTGCAAGTGTTCTTGTTCCGCCATCCTGCGAGTAATAAACCTGGTATTGTGATACTCCGTTGCTCCAACCCGAATAAGCATTCCATGAAAGGTTGGCCTGCCGTAAACAAATATCCACATTCACTCCAAGGAATATGGAACTGTGAATGTCGCCCAACGGACTGGTATTGTCACAACTATCGATCGCAGCTATGCGATAGGTTTCTGAAATAGTTCCTGCCGCTGAATTTCCGTTCAGGTAATAGGTGTTGTTCAATCCCCAAACGGTGTCAATCGGTGTCCACGAATTATTTATGTTCATATAAACAATATATCCTTCGGTATCGCCTGAAGGATTTACATTCCAGCCAATTCCGGCCTGATTTAAACCGCCAGCAATATCAACACTTACGGAATCGATCGAAGGAGAAACCGGAGGTGTCAGGTCTGCAAACAAATCACCGTCAATAGACGAAACAGAAATACAACCGGATTGATCTTCCAGTTCAACACGGTAATTAATAAAAGCGTCACATAATGTAATTTCATCATCGTAAGTTAAGCCTTGTGTTGAGTCAATCAAAGTCCATGTTCCTGTCGGAAACTCACGGTAAATTCTGTAATACCCACTGTAAGTGGTGGTTGGAAGCGGGGTTGAAAGCGCATTCCACGAAAGCGCAGCAGAACCAGTACCCGGGTTTGTAACATCTAATAAAATACTTTGCAACGTATCGCTTGGCTCAGTATAAACCTCACCGTTACAACCGGATCGTGTACGAATATAGTAGTAGTGGCTGGCTGTATTTGCTCCTGCGCCAATATGTGTATAGGTAGTTGTATTGATATTGAAAATACTGTCAATTACAGTATAAGGCCCGGCTTCTGTTGTTGATTCGTAAATGTGATAACTGTCAAATCTGTTTTCAGGGTCAAGCGGTGCAATCCAGTTTAATTCTACATCACCATTTGCTAAAACAGAAGCGCAACGCAGAGAAGGTGGCGGAACAGTTGCCCAGGCTTCAACAGTAATTGCAATGGTTATAATACTAACAGCAGGTGCCGGACAAAAATCATCTGCAATACGAAATACAAATGTGTAGGTGTTGGAAGTAGTGGCGCAGATATCATTGTAAGCAATGTGATTGCAATCCGTTTGCCAGGTAAATGTTGTAGAAGCTCCCTGCGGACCCGAAATGATCGGTGGAGGATTTAGCGTAGCACAGGGAGGGTTTAAACACCCTGCCCCTGAATTAGTATATCCTGTTCCGTATTGGCTACCTGTGGAGCCGATGGTAACGGTTTGCGGATTTCCATTGGGTAAAAATTCCGGGTCAATCCCCGATAGGTTAAAAGTAACTAAATCTCCAGCTGTAACAGTGGCATTATACCCTGTAAAAATTCCTCCGGGAGGCGCTACTACAGGCTTTGAATTTACCGCACAACCGGCAAGAATAGTTACTTGTATTTCCCGATAAATTTCGGCTACCAGAACACCACATTTCCAAGCCTCAACTTTTACAATGGTTACAAAATTTCCGGGTGTGAAGGAGGTAAAGGAAACCTCGCCCGTATTTGAATTTAATTGTGCAGGCACATTGGAGGGATTCTGTGCAGTGCCGGGAAGAGGACTGGTTGGGCTGTAACCTGAAATATAACTAAGTTCAGGAGGGTTAGTTGATGTCCATGTTCCGAAAAAATCATCAAGTGCATTGCTCCATTGATATGACAACGAATCAAGTTCATTATCAACCGCATTATGATTATAAGTGAAAGGGTATCCTGCACAAATGATGGTGGCTGGCTTTTCTATAAATTGCGGGGATGAATCATAGCAGGGGTTCATATCTTGTCCGTTATAAGCGAACATTTTTGCACGAAGAGTAAAGCCTTCATTTAAAGCATTTAGAATATTAGTAATGGAACCATTTCTACAACATTTGTCAAATGAAAGAATCCAGCCTTCGGGTGGAGGTGTTCCGCTTAAACTGACCGGTGCCGTTTGATAAATAAATTCCTCCACGGCACCCGAAGCGCCATTGGGAGTTGCACAACTGATGTTTGGTCCTGAACCATTACATTGTGGTGAAATATCAGCTTGCGAAAGCAATGTAAGAGGTAAATGAAAAGTTGGCGACCCAACTGTAGGATAGTTAAATAGTTCAAGACCGCCAGCTGTATCAATAGCTGTAGTTCCATTGCAATCGCGGTAAAGTTTAATGTAAAACTGAAACTGACCACTTGGCAGACATGTCCATGTTATTTCACCACCCATAAGATGACTGGCTTTTATGCTTCCAGAAGAAAGCAGCAACAATAAAAATCCTAAGAAAAACTTCTTCAAGAATTGAATTTAATAGTTCGTAAAAATACGAAACAATGTTTTGATTAACAAGCACTCCGATGATTTAGACTATTAGGCTTATCAGCCGAATAAACGCTGTGTTAAAGTGTTATTAAAAACACCTTTAGGGTCTAATTTGTTTTTGAGTTCTTTGAATTTGTCAAATTGAGGGAAACTGACGCTGATTTTTGCAGTGTCAGGCGTAAATTCTTTTGGCCAATGCGGTCTTCCGCCATAAGAAAACATCAATTCTTCAAAACCTGTCATATAGTCTTTCCAGTAGCGGTTGCCATATTGGTAGGCGCCAATGTAGCAGGCATCCTGTTTATAAGCCGGACTTAGCCAGGTATCATCTGCTTTTACAAAACGTACTTCCACCACAAAATTGATGTGGAATTTCTTGTGGTCGATCATTTCTTTCAGCTTTTTCAGAGCTTCCGAAGCATGTTCAACGGGAATGGCATATTCCGTTTCAAAATGAACGGGCGGCATGGGAACATTAAAAACTTCCCATGTTTTTTCAATGCGCGAAACCTTTTTGAAATGAATTTTATTAATCAGTTTATTGATTGGCGGAACAAGTTTTGGAAACCAATCGCCCAATCGCAACATGAAAACGAAAAACACATTCACTAAAAACGAATCATCCATAAATTTCTGAAAAGAAGAACGAGGTTTTAATTTTTCCTGTGTTCTGAAATAGCGGTAAATACCAACTAAAGGTGCGTGAGGAAACCACCAGAGTTTTAAATAATCAGTAGTTTTAAGCAGTTCCGGAATTTTCTCAAGTGTTTCTTCAAAAGGCAGCGCATACGATTCGTCTCGCAGGTTAAAAACATCAACGCATTGAATGGTAAGTTCCGAAACAATACCCAGAACACCCAGATTTATTCTTACTGCGGGAAGCAACTCTGCGTTTTCATTTTCACTGATAGTCAAAACCGAACCGTCAGCTAAAATCAGTTTCATGCCAATTACCTGAGTGGAAAGATTTCCGAATTTTATTCCCGTTCCGTGCGTGCCGGTTGCAGTAGCGCCTGCAATGCTTTGTTCAGATATAGAGCCGAGATTGGCAAGCGACAATCCGTTTTCGTGCAGTATCACATTCAGGTTTTTCAAACGAATGCCTGCCTGAACAGTAACTTGTTTCTTCTCTTTGTCAATGTTTAAAACCTTGCTGTAGTTATCAAGGTTAACAAGGTAATGTGTTGGTAAAGCCAATGCAGACCATGAATGGGCAGCACCAACTAATTTTATCTTTTTGTCTTTAGCAACAGCATCTTTTATCAGTTCAATAATTCCAGTTTCACTCGTGGGTTGGAAATAACGTTCTACTTCTCCGCTTACGTTTCCTGCCCAGTTTTTGAATTTGTATGCCATGAGGTAAATGTAGAAAAGTATTTGTTTTGCCACAGATTGCACAAATTTTCACTGATTGTTGTCACTGATTATAATTTAAAATGAAAGAGATGAAAGAGCTAAACTTAATCTGTGAATAAAATCTGTGCTAATCAGTGAAATCTGTGGCATAATATGTAAACTCGTGCTGTGAAAACAAAAAAACGAATCCTTGTTTGTCCGCTCGATTGGGGCCTGGGTCATGCCACGCGCTGCATTCCCGTTATTCACGAATTGCAGAAGCAAGGCGCAGAGGTGGTGATTGCTGCTGACAAGCGCCCGCTCGAATTACTGAAACAGGAATTTCCACAATTACAGTTTATCGTTTTTCCCGGCTACGATATTGCGTATCCCGAAAACGGCAGCATGGTTTTGAAAATGGCTTTCTCCATTCCAAAAATTCTTAGAAAGATAAGTGAAGAGAAAAAGTTCCTAAAAGATATTGTCAGCAAAGAAAAAATAGACGGAGTAATTTCAGATAACCGTTACGGACTTGGTATCACTGATGTTCCCTCGATTCTCATATTGCATCAATTGATGATAAAATCACCGTTCGGAGAAAGTATTCTGCATCAGATTACACTCAATTATGTAAAGCAATTCTCCTTCTGCTGGGTTCCTGATTTCGCAGGAGAAAATAATTTATCGGGTGACCTTGCTCATCAATATCCTTTACCGAATAATGCACGGTTTGTCGGTGCGCTTTCGCGTTTTTCTTCTTTTCAAGAAAATGAAAATCTGAAAAGAAATATGATTTGCTGGTTATCATTTCAGGTCCTGAGCCGCAGCGAACAGTTTTTGAAAAAATGATTGTGCAGCAGGTTTCCGAACTTCCGCAACGAACCTTGGTTGTTTTGGGAAAGCCTGAGAATACTGCAAAGACAGAGAGAGTCGTAAATGCAGAAATCATCTCACACTTGAATGCAGAACAATTATTCAATGCGATCTCAGCAAGTAAATTGGTGCTGACCCGTCCCGGCTACTCAACCATTATGGATTTAGCGGTGATGAAGAAGAAAGCAGTTTTTGTCCCCACGCCCGGGCAAACAGAACAGGAATATTTGGGTAATTTGTATCATCAGAAAAAACTTCACCTCTGCGTAAAACAAAATGAGTTGGATGTTGCAAAAGCCATTGAACAGGTATCAGCGTTCAAAGGGTTTTCTGAGTTTTCAGAAGTGGAATTACTTACAGAAAATGTAGCGAATTTTTTGAAAAAATGTTAAAAATATTCGCCAAATAATCTCTTTATCTTAATAGAAGAAAAAGTTTTTTAGGTTTGTTTCAGATAATAAGTGATGCTTAGCATGTTTGCTTCATTAAGAAACAATTATAATAGAATAGATTTGAGTAAATTAGTTCTAACTTTGAATAAATAAATGGCAGATAATATTCATATAAAGGTTAATCACAAGGTTTTGGTTTGGGCCAGAGAGTCGCTTGCATTAACCAGAAATCAAGCATCTGAAAAAACAGGCATATCTTCAAAACGATTAGCACAATTAGAGGAAGGTGAAAAGGCTGTAACTTTAGATGAAATGAAAGAATTTTCAAAAGCATACAAAAGAACTATTGCAACACTTTTACTTACCGAACCACCCAAAGAAAAGCCACTTCCGGCAGACAGACGAACAATTGATTCTATAAAACTTGGTAACTTCCATGAGAAAACTATTATGGCAGTTCGCAAAGCTCGTGCATTATCGGAATCATATATTGAACTTAGGAATGAAATGGGTATTGAAATTGCTGAATTAAAATTCTTTGCCTCAATTAACGATAATCCCAAAACGATTGCCTCTAAGCTTCGCAAACTTTTAGCACTTGATGAACTCCGAGAGATAAATAATATCAACTTAGCATTAGAGGTATATATTGAACGGGTTGAATCGCTTGGTATTGCTGTGTTTCAGTTGAGTTTAACACAAGATGGACTTCGAGGCTTCTCAATAACAGATGAAGCTATACCAATCATTGGAATTAAAAGAGGTGGTGAACATCCTTCGGCTAAAATATTTACACTTTTCCATGAATTAGGGCATGTAATTTTAAATGAAGGCGGGTTATGCGATTTTTCTGAGAAAACAAATATTGAAATTGAAAAATGGTGTAATGCTTTTTCAGCAGAAATAATTATTCCTTCAGTTGAGCTTTTGCAGATGAATATTGTGAAAGATCAAGTAGCACAAAACAATAAAATTTGGGCGAAAAAAGAACTAATCATATTGGGCAATTATTTTCATGCAGGACCTTTAGCTATTCTTAGAAGTTTGCTTGAAAATAAACTCACTACATCGGCTTATTATAAAGAGAAGCACGAGGCATGGAATAAACCTCAATTCGGTAGAGCCAAACACCCTGAGGGAAGAAACATTGCTAAAGAAACTATTAAAGAAAAGGGCAAGACATATATTTCTCTTGCATTCTCGGCTTTTGATCAAAATCGTATTGACTTAAAAGACCTCTCTGATTTTTTGGGTATTAAGTTATCTTACATTTCTAAGACCCGTCAATTACTGAATGCCTGATAATGAAGTTAGATTTCAATCAAGGAAATACAATTTATGTTATTGATACAAGTGGGTTGATAATGCTTGAATCTACTTTCAAGTATGACAACCCTGTCTTCAAGGCTATTTGGGAAGAAATTGAGGAACTCATTGGACAAGGAAGTTTTAGAACAATTGATTTTGTAGAAGATGAAATAAATAGTTATGAAGGCAAGCAGGATTTTTTAAAGAATTGGATTAAAAAGTGGAAAAAGCACTTTGTCGTAAATACAGACGAAGCAAGTATAAATGCAGCTATTCCAATTGTGAACACGGAATATAGCACTGGTTTTTTCGACTCCAAAAAACAAGCGGAGGGAAAAGAAGAGGCAGATCCTTATTTAATAGGATATTGTAAAGCTCATAATTGTGTATTAATCACAAACGAGAGTAAAATGAAGAATAATAAAATACCCGCAGTTTCTAAAAAGAATGGGGTTAAGTGTATTGATATAATTGATTTCCTGAATGAAAGAGGATTAAGGATGGAAAGAAAAAAATAGTATTCTCAATAAAATCACTCCAACTTCCCCACCACCAACTCATAAAAATCTTCCTCCCTTAAATACTTATTGGCGAGTACCTGAATTTCAGCAGGAGTAATTGTTTTTACTGTTTTTATCCAGCGTTGGTAGTATGAATAATCTAAGTCGTATTTCAAAAGGCTGATGTATTTTTCTGCCAATGCAAACGGTCCGTCCACATCTTTCAGAAAAACGCCAAGCATATAACTTTTCACAGTATCCAGTTCTTCCTGCGACACAGGTTCTTCACGCAGAATTTTCATCTCCGCATAGATTTCTTTCAGTGTTGCTTTGGTTACTTCAACGCCAACTTCGCTGCCTATTGACCAAATTCCTGTTGTTCCCAAGGGAATAAGTCCTGAGCCTATTCCGTAGGTATAACCCTTGTCTTCACGGATATTGGTCATCAGTCGCGAACCGAAATAGCCGCCAAAAACAGTATTTAAAACCTGCAGCGGAATATAGTCAGGGTGCGTTTTGCTGAACAGTGGACGGGCAAGTTTAATAGCACTTTGCACAACATTCGGTACTTCATGTACCTGTTTTTTATCAGAAGAGGGCAGGGGAGTGGGTGTGTTGTTATTAAAGGCAGAAATTTTTGCAGGAATGCTTTCAAATTCTTTTTTGAAAGTAGCTATAACTTCAGGCGTTACCCGTCCCGAAATAATAACATCGCAATCTAATGTACGGTAATGTGCACGATGAAAATTTAACAACTGTTCACGTGTTACCGTATCAAAATCTTCAGGAATAACGCGGTATCCGAACGGATGATTTTCTCCATAAAGCATTCCGTAGATAAGTTTTGAAGCCAGCGTTGATACTTTCTTTTCACCCGAGATCAGTTTTTGCTTGCTGTTTTCACGATAAGTTTTCAGCTCGTTCTCGGGATACGATGCATTCAGCAATACATCTTTTATTACAGGCAGGGTTTTATCCAAATGCTTACTCAATGTGTAAAGCACCAGTGCCGGTGTATCGCGCGAAGAATCGGTTTTCATGTAAGCACCATAAAAATCCAGCTTCTCCGAAATTTCTTTGGATGTGAGTGTGTCTGTCCCTTCTCCTATTGCTTCAATGGTCATAGCAGCAACCAGACGTGCAGGCTGTTTCAGCGCTCCTGCCGAAAAAAGAAATTCAACCTGTAATACATCCTGTGTCCCCGAGTTAAGGATATGCAGCGGTAATCCGTTGGCAAGTGTAATATGTTCTGCTTCCTGTAATTCAATATCAGGGAAGGCCTTTACTGCGGGTTCTTTGGTTCTGTCTAAGGTTTGCATGGTTTTGTGTTTTTACCACAGAGGCACGGAGGCACAGAGAAAAATTAACTCTGTGTTTCCGTGGCTCTGTGGTTATGATTTCTTCGCGTGATAATAAAGTGTTGAGCAATTGCTATCCACCAGCGTTTTTTCGGCAAGTTCTTTTACCCGCTCCACTTTTACTGCCTGATATTTCTCCGCTTCCTGATTTACTCCTTCTGCATCGCCCATCAGTTCAAAGATGGCAAGGTTCAACGCTTTTCCTTCCACTCCCATTTCAGAAAACACGAGTGATGCTTCCATGTTGTTTTTTATTTTCTGAAGTTCATTTGCATCCACAACAGTTGAGCGCAGCTTATTCACTTCTTCAAGTATTCCTGCCTCTGCTGTTTTCATATCTACACCTTCCGAAACTTTACCCGCAATCACCAATAATCCCGGGTCATCATCACCTGAGAGATAAGCATTCACTTCACTGAACAGCTTTTTATTTTTTACCAGTTCAACATACAGTCGTGATGATTTTCCGCGCGAGAATAAATCGGAGATAACGTCAAAGGTATAGTAGTCGGGATTTTTGCGGTCGCACATGTGCCATGCTTTATAAATAGCATCGTAAGGCACATCAGCTGTGGTTTCCTCTTTGCGTTCTTCGGTTTGCGGTGGCTCAACGGGAAGCTTGCGTTCCTTCTTTTCTCCTTTCGCAATCGGGCCGAACCATTTTTCTGCCAGCTTCAATACTTCATCTGTCTTCACATTTCCTGCAACAGAAAGAATAGCATTGTTAGGCAGATAATGTTTCTTGAAAAATGCTTTCACATCATCCATCGTTGCATTTTCAATGTGTGATATTTCTTTGCCTATCGTGTTCCATAAATAAGGATGCACCTTGTAAGCAAGCGGTTTCAGTTTCAGCCACACATCACCGTAAGGTTGGTTTAAGTAGCGTTGACGAAACTCTTCAATCACCACGCTGCGTTGCACTTCCAGACTTTTTTCAGAGAAAGCTAAGTTGAGCATTCGATCACTCTCTAACCAAAAACCTGTTTCAAGATTTTGAGCGGGAAGCGTTAAATAATAGTTGGTGATGTCGTTGCTCGTGAAGGCATTATTCTCACCGCCCACGTTCTGTAAAGGCTCATCATAGTTGGGAATATTTACCGAACCGCCAAACATCAAATGCTCAAATAAATGGGCGAAACCTGTTTTGTCTGCATCCTCATCGCGTGCGCCTACATCATATAAAATGTTCATGGCGGCAATGGGTGTGGAGCGGTCTTCGTGAACGATCACTTTCAGGCCGTTGCTCAGTGTATGCTTTTCGAATTGTATCATCTTTTCAGAAATCTGTTTTGTTCAACTCCGCTTTTGCCTCGTTGTATTCGTTTATCATTTCTTCCACTACCTGTGCGGCAGGTTTTACATCGTGAATGTAGCCCGCAATCTGTCCTATTTCTAATTCGCCTTCATCCAGATCGCCTTCAAACATTCCCTTTTTAGCGCGTGCCCTTCCCAGCAGTTGAACCATTTCATCCAATGAAGCAGAGCGGTTCTCGGCTTCCTGCACCTGCTCAAAGAATTTGTTCTTTATCAAACGCACAGGAACTAATTTCTTCATGGTCAACAATGTTCCGCCTTCTTCGGTTTCCACTATTTTATTCTTAAAGTTCTCGTGTGCTGATGACTCCAGCGTTGCAGCAAAACGACTTCCTACCTGCACTCCGTCAGCGCCTAAGGCCATTGCTGCCAGCATTGCTCTGCCCGAAGCAATTCCTCCGGCTGCCATTAAAGGAATAGTGATCGCTTCCTTCACTATCGGTATCAAACAAAGTGTTGTTGTCTCTTCCCGACCGTTGTGTCCGCCTGCTTCAAAGCCTTCTGCCACCACTGCATCAACTCCTGCTTCCTGACTTTTCAGGGCAAACTTTGCACTTGATACTACATGCACCACTTTTATTCCGTGTTCTTTCAAAAAGCCTGTCCATGTTTTCGGGCTTCCCGCAGAGGTAAAAACAACAGGGACTTTTTCCTCAACAATAATATCCATCAATTGTTTAATGTCGGGATAAAGCAAAGGCACATTCACGCCAAAAGGTTTGTGGGTTGCGGCTTTGCATTTGCGGATATGATCGCGCAGAACATCAGGATACATAGAGCCGGCACCGAGTAAGCCAAGCCCGCCACTGTTGCTTACAGCCGAGGCTAAACGCCAGCCGCTGCACCAAATCATTCCTGCCTGAATTATGGGGTATTTTATGTTGAAAAGTTCTGTTATTCTGTTCTTCATATCATTAGGTGTTGTAATACTTTTGCTGCCGGACGAAAGTACCAAAACAAACAATTATCAAATGAAAAAAGATACAGCCATTTTTGACCTGATCAGAAAAGAACGCCACCGCCAGACAGTGGGTATTGAATTAATAGCATCGGAAAACTATGTGAGCGATGATGTGATGAAAGCGATGGGTTCGGTGCTAACCAATAAATATGCAGAGGGATATCCCGGCAAGCGGTATTACGGTGGCTGTGAAGTAGTGGATATAGTGGAACAGTTGGCTATTGACCGCCTGAAAGCTTTGTTCAATGCAGAGTATGCCAACGTGCAACCGCACTCGGGTGCACAGGCAAATGCAGCGGTGATGCTGGCCGTATTGAAGCCCGGTGATACCATCCTCGGGTTGGATTTATCTATGGGCGGACACTTATCGCATGGTTCTTCGGTGAACTATTCAGGCATGTTGTATAACCCTGTTTTTTATGGGGTGAAAAAATCAAACGGGAGAGTGGATTATGATGCGATGGAAAAAACGGCTATCAAGGAAAAACCAAAACTGATTATTGCAGGTGCTTCGGCACACTCGCGCGACTGGGATTTTAAACGCATGCGCAAAATAGCCGATAAGGTTGGGGCTTTGCTGCTGGCTGATATTGCTCATCCTGCGGGATTAATTGCACGCGGAATTTTGAACGACCCGATGCCGCATTGCCATATTGTAACTTCTACCACGCACAAGACTTTGCGCGGACCAAGAGGCGGAGTTATTATGATGGGTAAAGATTTTGAAAATCCGATGGGCCATAAAACACCGAAAGGAGAAATTAAAATGATGTCGGCAGTATTGAACGGTGCTGTGTTTCCGGGAATACAGGGCGGTCCGCTGGAACATGTGATTGCGGCAAAAGCGGTTGCATTTGGTGAAGCACTTTCGGATTCATATCTGAAATATTGCGTGCAGGTGGTGAAAAACTCGCAACTGATGGCCAAAGAATTTATGGCTAAAGGCTATGATGTAGTTTCGGGCGGAACGGATAATCACAGTATGCTGATTGACCTGCGCAGCAAAAACCTGAACGGGAAAGTGGCTGAGAATACGTTGGTGAAAGCTGACATAACGGTAAACAAGAACATGGTTCCGTTTGATGATAAATCACCATTTGTTACTTCGGGTTTTCGCGTAGGAACGGCAGCCATCACCACCCGCGGGTTGAAAGAAAAACACATTCCCGATATTGTTGACCTCATTGACATTGTACTTTCGAACACGGAGAATGAGCCGGCATTGAAAGCGGTGAAGAAGGAAGTGAATAAGATGATGAGCAAGTTTCCGTTGTTTGCGGAGTAATTTGCGGTTATAGCTGAGTATTTCTTAGACTGTATTTAACAAGGAGGGGCGTTCTTGCCCGTGTGAATTGCCTTGTTTAATTTTTGATTTTTGGGGTTAGACCGATGTTTGGCTTGGTAAGGCAGATGCATAACTTGGTTTGGCAGATACAGAACCCGGCTTGGCAGATATGAAACTTGGCTTGGCAGATACAAAACTTTGTCTGGCAGATGCAGAACTTGCCTTGGCAGATATGAAACTTGGCTTGGCAGATACAGAACTTTGTTTGGCAGATACAGAACTTGGTTTGGCAGATGTGGAACTTGGTTGGGGGGATGGCTAAAAAGGATTATAAATCCTAAAACTCAGCGCTCGGGATTACAAATCCCGACCAACGCATACGTGCTCTTAACAAACGAAAAAAAGGAACACCCGGAGCAGCGGGGTTATAAATCTACCTGCTAAGCGGACGGCTTTATAAATAAAGCCCGACTAAGTTTAACGGACAAATACTCAAAACTGGAATATGAGAAAGAAAAAGAAGGTTTGTCATTTTTTTTATTCCTTACTAATAATTTAATAATTTAATTTTCTCTTCTAATACGGATATGAAGTTATCCAAATCATCAGGTGAAAGTATAACTTTGGTCTTGATTGTATTAATTAGAACTAAGTTACTTTTATTTTTCGCATAAAATTCAAAATCAGCTAAATTTTTTGTATGGAAAATACCCCAGTATCCGAAAAATCCTGAATTCCCCCAAACTTTTAAAAATCCAGAAGATTCTTCCTTAGTAATTTTTTTAATGCTAGTTATATCAGCTATTTGAATAATAATATTATTGGTATAGGCACTTAGAGCGCAATCCAGAACCATTGATTACAGGCGTTTTGCTTCGTTTTCAACCATTCGTTTTAGGAGTAAATCAAAGAT